>NZ_JBHMQT010000032.1:0-340646 GCF_042435035.1 Sphaerimonospora cavernae | reverse complement strand
TGGATGCCGCCCATTCCCGGCACGGCATGACTCCCGGCGTCCGTTCACCCTGGCACGCCCAGAGGCGGTCACTATCCGCTATCACATGAAAGCACCGCGCGTATCCGCTGATTGTTTACGATGCGGGAGCTCGGCAGCCGTGTCGACATCGTTCCTGCTCCTGTCGAGGTTCCCTTCGTGCGGCATGTCGGAGAGCGGCTTCTGCGCGTGGCAGAGAGATTCGACGTCGAGGATTCCGCCCAGTGCGTGGAGGCGGAGTTCGTCTTCGACACGGGAAGCGTGCTCGCGCACAGCTTCGGGGGTGACCTTCACTTGGCCGGCCGGTGAGTCCGCATCATGAGTTCAGCTTCGCTGTTGCCGCCGCGGGACGGTGGGCAGCCATCCAGGCGGTCGCGAAGTCGACCAGAGCGCGCTGACCCATCAGACGCGCGGGCGCGTCACCGACCCGGCCGATCACTGCCGCACCCGTGGCCTCGAAGTCGGCCCCGAGCTGGTCGAAGTCATCTTCATCGGGGACCACGTCCCCCCAGGTGGTCCACTGGCTCGCTCCATCGGGCCGCAGGATCGCCGAGCCCGTGCGGGCGCGTGGCGGCGACACCTGCCGCCACTCGGCCAGATGCAGCGACGTATTCGAAGCGTGCCCGCACCCCAGCAGCAGCACTCGTCCATCCAGCCGGTACACCGCGCCGAGCGGTGAACGCTCACCGAGTGCGTCGTCGAGTTGGTGCCCGCCCACGATTTCCGAGGCATGCTGTCCGATCGCGGCGAAGGAGACCTGCGGGTGACCGCTGCGCAGGGCGCCAGGCCACGTGCGGGCCGTCTCGGCGATGACGCCCATCCATCGACTCGGGGTGCGTAACGGGTCGAAGCCGGGCGTCCCTTCACGTATCACCGGCCACCATGCCTCGGGGACGGGTGGATGCCGCCAGTCGGCGGGATCGGTGTTCTCGGGCGTGTGGGTCGGAACGACGAGAGTGCCCTCGGGGCCGAGCACGTCCAGCAACGCCTGCACGACCCCCTGGGCGCCGCCGGCGACGAAGCCGAGGCTTCTCATCGATGAGTGCAGCAGCACGACGTCGCCCGCCGTCAAACCGAGCGCACGCAGGTCCGCCGAAAGAGACCGAACAGTGTGAGGGAGAGACCGATCCACTCGGCGGAGTCTACCCAGCGAGACGGCATCCGTCCGAGGCGCGGCTCGGACTCGAGGCTGTGTGGTGCGGCCGCAGGCCGGGGGCCAGGGCGAGGGCGTGGTGATCCGGACCGGCAGGTGCCGGTGCTCGGTCATTCATGAGCCGATGCGCTCCATTCCGCCAGGACCCGGGCCTCCTTCTCGGGGTCGATGCCGTGGCGCAGGTTCCGTACCCCGAAGCTGCGCTGATCCTCCGGGATGACCTTCAGCCACTCCCACGTGTCGCGTACGGTCTCCGACATCGGGCGGCAGGTCAGGCCGGCGGCCAGTGCCTTGGCAGAGGAAGTGGACCAGACGTCATCGCTTGTCGACCACAGGGGAAGCTCGGTCCACTGCCCGATGCCGTGATCGATCAGGAACACGTCATCGATCCACACCAGTTCTGCGTCGGAGCCGGTGACCTCGACGCATTCGCGCAGCCAGCTTCCGTAGGTCTCCCTGCCCGGCACACCGCCGGTCAGGAACCGGCCTGTTGTGCTCTCGGCGACCTTGTCGAGGGTGAAGGCCGCGATGTCGCGGGCGTCGATGAGCTGGATCGGCCGCTCGGGGTCGCCGGGCGCGACCACACGGCCTCCGCGGGCGATGCGGGTGAGCCACCAGGGCAGGCGGCCGACGTTCTCGTGCGGCCCGAGGATCAGGCCGGGCTGGATGACCAGGGCCGGTCCGTCGAAATGCTCCTCGACCGCCCGCTCGCACCCTGCCTTCAGCACGCCGTAGTCGCCGTAGTCCGCGTCGGCGTCCGGCGGGCACTCGAATCGGGCGAAGCTCTCGTCGATCCCCGGCTTCTCGCCGAAGTCGGCATAGGCGGAGATGCTGGAGATGAACGTGTAGTGCCCGACGTGTCCGGAAAGCCGCCGCACCGAGTCGAGGACGACCCGAGGGGTGAAGCCGCAGATGTCGATCACGGCGTCCCACCACTCGCCGTCCAGCAGCCGGTCGAGGTCGGCGGAGACCTCACGGTCGCCGCGGAACGCCGCCACGCCCGGCAGGTCCTCCCCGCTCCGGCCGCGGTTGAACGTCGTGACCTCGTGCCCCCGGCGCAGCGCCTCCGCCACGATCGCCCGGCCGAGGAAGACCCCACCACCGATGATCAGAAGTTTCATGGGGCCATCCTCGGCCGGATCGGGTGATCCGTCACCGCCGTTTCACCCTTGGCGGATCCTCGCTGGGCGAACGGGATCAGCGGTAATAGTCGGGGTAGTCGGTCTCCGGTTCGCTCCGGTGGCTGCCCCGGCGCGCGGTGGTCGGCTTCTGCGTGTCGCCGTACATCTCGTCGTAGGTGGGCCAGTTTTCGCCGGTGTTCTGCTCCTGCCAGGACGGCGACGCCGCCTGCCCGGTGCCGTACCCGCCCTGCTGCTGCTCATAGCCGTAGTAGTTGCTCTGACCGGAGGGGACGTCATACCCGGCCGACTCGTACGGCGAGGCCGTCGGCACTGAACCGGTAACGGTGTCGGACTCGTCTATCGTCGCCCAGCCCGCACTCACCTCGTACGACGAGGGCGTCGACGGCGGCACGGAGCCGTAGGCGACACCGTCGCCGGGTGGGGCGGCGGTGGCCGAGTAACCGGGTGTCTGAGTCTGGGGCATCTGGTACGTCTCCACCGCCGGCCAGGACGAGGACGCGGGGCGCGGCGGCTCGGGCTCGTCGAGCACGTCGCGCATGCTCGGCCAGCCAGGTGACGTGGTGGAAGCCGGGTTGGAGGCGGCCTCGTGGTTCGTGGAGGCCGGGGGGGTCACGGAGTAGGACGGACCGGTGTCGGCAGGGGAGAACGGTCCGGTCGCGTTCCGGGACAGGTCGTAGGCGTCACCGTGGGGCAACTCGTAGGCCGACGGTTCGTACGCCGACGGCCAGGTCGACGCCGAGCCGGTCCCGGCTGCAGGGGTGGCCGCGGTGGGGGGTGCGGCCTCGAACGGGCCGGTCCCGATCGGGGTCTCATAGGAGCCCGCGCTGAACGCCCCGGTCGTCGGCATCGGAGCGGCGGGGCTCGTCATCGGAGCGGACGGGGCCTCGAAGGAGCCGCTCGCACTCGTACGGCCCGCCTCGGCGGCCGCGGCCGAACGCCGCCCGCCGGACCGCGATGATCGGGACCCGGCGCGTGAGGACCGGCCGCGAGAGGGACTGGTCCCCAGCGCATCCGGTGTCGGCGTGGGCGCGGAGAATGTCACGGTCTTCTGCTCGGCCAGTGCCGCAGCGGACATGGAAGCGGAGGCGGTGGATGTGGAGGCCGCCGGAGTCTGCTTGGCCCTGCCCCTCGAGGTGCCGGCCGCGGTCTGGGAGGTCTCGGCCGCCCGGGAGGTCTCCACCAGGTCGGCGAGCCCGGCGGGGACCGGACGCTGCGGCAGCGGGACCTGCATGGTCGCCGCGTTGGGGTCGGCGGCCGCGCCGGTCGTCGCCTCGGCCTCGGTGGGCTGCTCGGCCGGCCGCGGGGTGGCTAGCCGGGCGGCGATGCTGCCGCCGAAGCCGCCGTCGTCGGCGCGGACGCGGGACCAGTAGTCGTCGTCGTAGTCGTCGTGCTCGCCCCATTCGTTGACGCCGCGCTTGCCGCGCGCTCCGGCAGGGGCGGCCTGTTTGCCGCCGCGCTGGGCGTTGCCGCCACGCTCCGCGGCGCGCGCCTGCCGGCCACCGCCCTGGCGGGCGGATCCGGGGCGCTGCTGCTTGGCCGGTTCGGCGGGCTCCTCGAAGGCGTCGAAACCCTGAGGGAAGCTCTCGAAGAATGTCTCCTCCGCCGGCCGCCGAGGCTTGGGGCCCTTGTTCTCGGCCATCGCCTTGATGCGCTCGGCGGACAGAGCGCTCTCCCTGCGATTCATCGACCGCATGCCCAGCGCCACAACCATCAGCACCACGAGCACGACGGCGACAAGGCCCGAAATGACCCCTATCATCGCACCACCCTTAAGGCCATGGCCTTCCAGCGGCGCCGGTGAGATCGCGCGGCCATCGACGCGATCTGCCCCCTTTGATTACCTGCGCTCAGCAATTGGATCCGATTCTGCTCGACCACGTTGACCGTTGTCACACCCTACGTGAAGATTCGTATAGCACGACTACCTCCGGTGTTCAACAGGTCACTCGATGGTGGCCGCCGTGAGGCGGCCGCGAGCGATCGTGTGATCGGCGATGTTCTCCAGGGTCTCCGAGAGGGGGGCGCCCTGTTGGAGATCGAGTTCTGAGTTGAGGGCGTAGACAGTGAAACGGTAGCTGCCATCGGCCTCGCATGGAGGCGTATAGCCCACTTTCCCGTTCGTCGTCTGGCCCTGCCTCGCGCCCCTGGGGACGTCGTTCTCGCCGAGTTCGGTGGTGTTCGGATCGATGTTGAACACCACCCAGTGCACCTCCGCGCCGATGCGGGGGTTGTTGTCGTCCACCACCAGGGCGACCGACTTGGCCCCGGCCGTACCAGACCAGCGCAGCGGCGGGTTGCCCTGCCCTCCCTTGCACGAGTAGTCCGGCGGCAGGGGGGCGCCGTCGCGGAACCGCGGGCTCGACACGCTGATCAGATCGAGGTTCCTGGGCGATCCGCCGCCCAGGATCCCGCAGCCTGACGCGAGCACGGCCGCCGCCGTTGTGGCGAGGGCGACTCGCGCGACCGCTGATTTTCTCGGCGACCCCATGCCCGATGATGCTACGCGGAATATACGGGTGCACCGACCGGATGCGCCGCAATCGAGGCATGAGGGGGGCGACGGCAGCCCGCGGACCGCGTCGGCGAGGTGGGTGACCGGGTCGATCTCCACCCATCGCTGCGGCCACTCCGGCAGCGTCTTCGTCGGGACGAACGCGCGGAGCCCGGCCACCAGCCGCTGGCAGATCACTGACGGGCCTTCCAATTAGGGTGGAATCGTGAGAGGTCAGCGAGGACCATTGCGTGATCCGTCCGAACGGGTCTCGCGCCGTGCCATCGTGCTCTGGCTGATCGAGGCCCTGATCGGGTTCGTGCTCCTGGTCGGCGGGGCCGTCCTGGTCGCCGGCTGGATCGGGCCGGACTGGAAGATCGTTCCCGGCTGGCTGTCGGGGAACGTCTGGATCCTGCCCGTCGCCGTCGGCGCCGTGATGCTGCCCTTCGTGATAGTCGAGCCGCTGTGGCGCTATGCCGTACATCGCTGGGAGTTGTCCGGAGACGTGGTCTATGCACGGTCTGGATGGTTGAGTCGGGAATGGGTGTTCGTGCCCGTCAGTCGCATCCAGACGGTGGACAAGGCCCAGGGCTGGTTCGAGCGGGCGCTTGGTCTGGCCACTGTGGAGATCCGTACGGCTTCGCACGCCGGGTCATCGACGATCAAGGGCCTCGACTACGAGGTCGCCGCCCGGCTGGCCGAGGAACTCGCCCGCCGCACCCAGGAACTCCGGGACGACGCCACATGACACCTTCCGACCACTCCGACCACTTCGACCCCAGTGACCCCGGCGACTCCGGCTTCGGCCCCGGCCTCGATCCAGGCCTCGGCGGCGGCTTCGGTGCGGGTGCCGGGCCGTACGGCGCCCGGCGGCTCAGTCCCCGGGTCCTGCTGATCGACCCGATCCGTCTGCTGCCCTCGCTCTTCCTCCCTCTGGCGGGCGTGCTGCTGGTCGGCGGCTTCTCTCCGGCCTCGTTCGGCTGGGCGGCGCTGGCCGTGGTCGCGTCGGTGGTGTACGCGGTGGTGCGCTGGGCCACCTTCACCTACCATCTGACCGGGGACCGTCTAGAACTGACCCGAGCCTTCATCGGCCGGACGGCCAAGACCATCCCCTTCGAGCGCATCCGCGGGATCGACATCACCGAGCCGCCACTGCATCGCCTGCTCGGCCTCGCCGTACTGAAGATCGACACGGGTGCCGGGGGCAGCGACCAGGAGGGCACCCTCGACGCGGTGACGATGGAGCAGGCCCGCGCGCTCCGTACGGCGCTGCTCGCCCGGCGGCCCGCGACACCCGTGCCGGCCGAGGCCACCGGGCCCGCCGCCACCGGCCCTGAAACAGCCGAACATGGCGTGACGGCCGGGTCCGGTCCGGAGCCTTCCGGTCCCGAGCAGGCCGGGCGGGTGCTCGCCCGGGTGCCGCGGTGGTGGCTCAGGTACGGCCCGCTGTCGGGGGCCTATCTGCTCACCCCGTTCGCGCTGGCGGCCGGTGCGGCCGGGCTCGTCTTCCAATGGGGTGAGGAGCTGGGGCTGACCAAGCGGTCGGCCAGGCAGGCCCTGGAGTGGGTGTCGGCGCATCCCCTTCTGCCGGTCGCCGTCGGCGCGCTGCTGTTGACGGCGATGCCGATCGTCGGCGCCGTGATGTACGCGATCTTCAACTGGGACTTCACGCTGCGAACCCGAGATGGTTACCTGGTGGCCGAGCGCGGCCTGCTCACCCGGCGTACGGTCTCACTGGAACGCCGCCGGATCCGGGGCTACGAGATGACCGAGGCCCTGCTCGAACGCTGGGCCGGGGTCGTGCGGCTGTGGGCCGTGGTCACCGGGCTCGGTGACTCGGTGACCAGGGGGCAGTTGCTGCCCGTGACGCCGAAGGCTTTCGCCGCCGGAGTCGCGGGCGAAGCCGTCGAGCCGTTCGTCACGCCGCTGCGGCCGCATCCGCCCCGGGCGCGTCGGCGCAGGCTGGTGCGGGCCATCGTGCCATGGCTGGTGCTCGCGGCCGTGGCGTTCGCGCTGGGCTGGGCCGTGGCGGGGGTCGTCGCCCTCGGCCTGGCGGTGCTGGGAATCCCGCTCGGGCTCGATCGCTACCGAGGCCTCGGGCACGCCTACGACGGCGCCTGGCTGTCGGTCAGGTCCGGGTCGCTGCGGCGGGTGCAGGCCGTGGTCGAGCGCCGCGCCGTCGTCGGCTGGACCCTGCGGCAGACGGCGTTCCAGCGGCTGGCCGGTCTGATCACGGTGACGGCGGGTGTCGGCGCCGGCAGCGGCGGCTATCCGGCCATCGACACCGGGGAGACCCAGGGCGTCGAGTTCGCCGCCGAGGTCACCCCCGACTGGCTCCACCCCTTCCTTACGGATCCGCCGCCCCCGCCTGGCGACCCCTCGCAGGGGCGATGAGGACACTCGATCCCACACGGTGAAGCCGCAGGTCGCCTTGTGCAGCACCGGTGAGTCAGCCGGAACCCGGGAGGTCTGCTGCAAAATCATGATCGAACACGTGGAGGAGTACCACCGGACCTACTTCGGGAGCTTACGGGGGACGTGGCGTAACAGGGGCGGCCCAACGGCTTGGCGTAAACTGATCGGGTGAGTAAGACCTTGAGGCTGACCGCGACCATTGTCCCGGATGAAGAGGGTTGGTATGTGGCCCGCTGCCTACAGGTCGAGGTCACCAGCCAAGGCCGGACGGTCGACGAGGCGTTGAGTAAGTCTCCGAGAAGCCTTGGAGCTCTATCTCGAGGACGAGGTTATTCCCGAGGCCCCGCAGCAACCGATCGTCGCGCCGATCGAGATCCGGCTCTCCGCGTGAGCCCACGTCAGTTTCCTGTCTGCTCTGGCGCACAGGTCGTACGCGCGCTGGAGAAGTGCGGATTTGAAGTCGTCAGTGCCAGGGGTAGCCACTGCAAGCTACGCCAGCGGCTTGACGAGGAAGCCCTTACGGTGATTGTTCCCCTGCATGCCACGCTGGCTGTCGGCACGCTCGCTTCCATCGTCCGCCAGGCCGGACCCCAGAGCGTCTCCGCGACCTGCTCTGACCACGTCGCGCCTACGGCAACCTCGTTGCCCGCGAGAAGTTGACCCCTCGTAGGGGCGATGAGGACCTCGGCACCCTTCTTGCCCGGCTTGAATCGGCCTCCGCTTCAGTCCGGTTTGCGGGCGCCGAACATGATCTCGTCCCAGGTGGGGACGGAGGCGCGGCGGCGGGACTTGCGCGGGCGAGGTTTCGGCACGGGCGGGGTCAGTTCCGGCTTGGCGTCCGCCGCGGCCCCCTGCTTCTGAACGGCGTCGGTCCCCGCGGCGGCCGCGCTGGCGGCGGGAGCGTCCGAGGCGGGACGTGCCGCCGGGACGGTGGGACGCGGCCTGGGCTTCGGCCGCGGCGGCGCGCCGGTCGGCACGGCAGGCCGATCCGCTGCGGGGTTGGTTGCGGCGGGGTTGGTTGCGGCGGGCGTGGTGACCGCGGCCGCGACACTCGGCTCGGCAGCGGGGGCCGGTCCGTCGGTCCCCGCCTTGTCAGTCCCGGCCGTCGTGGTCGCCGAGGTCTTCTCGACGGGGTCGGAGGAGACGGGCTTGCCGGTCGCCGGGACGTCGGCCGTTGCGGGCGTCACCTCCGGCGTCCTGTTCTCGGTGACGGGCTCCTCGGGCGGGGAGACCACCGCGTCAGGGGCGGGCTCAGCTGAAGCGACGGGGGCCGGGGCCGTGGCGGTGGGCTCGTCTTTCTCGCTCGCGGCCTCGGTATCCGTCGTGGCCGACGTGCCGACGGTCGTCGGCCGCTCGGTGGTCACGGGCCCGGCGGTGGTTACGGGCTCCGTGGTGGTTACGGGATCAGCGGCGGCCGGTGGCTGAGTGGTGGCCGGGTCGGGCTCGGCTGTGGCCGGCTTGGACGTGGGGTCCGGCCGGTGTACGGGGGCCTCGGTCGTGGATGCGGCGGACACAGCGGCGGACACAGCGGCGGACACGACGGCGTCGTCCACCGCCGTCGCGGCGTTCACCTCGGAGACGGCTTCGTGAACAGCCTCGGTGCTCCGGTCGGCGGGAGCCACCGCAGGGATGCCGATCACAGGGTTGCCGCGGTCGACCGCATCGGCCCGGCCGTGAGGATCGTGGCCGTGAGGATCGTGGCCGTGAGAAGCGTGGCCGTGAGAAACCCGGCCGTCGGCGTCGTGGTCCGCCGCTGCGGGCACGTCCAGATCGGCGAGCGGGTCCGGCAGGCGGAAGGGCACGGGGGTCAGGTCGGGCCGGAACGCGGCGGGCGGCTCCGTTCGCGGCTCGGGCCGCACGACGGGCTCATGCTGCCAGGCCGCGGGCGGCTCGCGCCGCACAGCGGGCTCATGCCGTACGGAAGGCTCGGGCTGAGCGGCCCTGGGCGGGTCGGCGGGCAGTGACGGCACCGAGGCCAGCTTGGGGGCCGGCTTGGGGGCGAGCCGGGGCACGAAGGGGCGGACGGTGGCGTCCTCCTCCCTCGCCCGCTCCACGGCCGGCTCGACGTAGTCGGCGGCCGACAGGCGCATGGCCTCGTCGTCATTGGGTGTGATGTGGCGGCGGCGGGGGTCGAACAGCCACTCGGCGTGGCGGGTGTGACCGTTCCAGACGAAGCCGAGCTTCACCCGCCAGAGGTTGTCGTCGCGTTTGCAGGAGTCCCAGTCGATCTCGTCGGCGGGGACGCCGCGCCGGGTGAGCCGTTCGGCGACCAGTTCGCCGAGCGTGGGCCCGGGCGTGGTCTCGCCGGGCAGCCGGACGGGCACCCGCTGGGCCTGCTGGGCCATGTACTCGCGCTCCTGGAGAACCGGCCCCTCGAACCAGCGGACGCGCTCCACCGGGATGCCGGCGGTCGCCGCGATCTCCTCGGCAGTCTCCCCCGCGCGGATGCGCGCCTGGATCTCCTTGGGGCGCAACGGGCTCTCCACTTCGATCTCGTACTGGCCGAGACGGGAGAAGTTGCCGCGGACCGCGGCACGGAGCCGGTCGTCCACGGGAAGCGTGAACCGCGTGCCCCGCCCGGCCGTGGCCAGGACGAGGTACGTTCCGTCCTCACTTACCGCGACGAGACGGAGCTCCTGCATGCGAGTCCCTTCGTCGTCGTGCTGCGTCTTCCCCCGGACCCTCGAGTCTCTCGTGTGAGCCGGTTGCCTTCCAGCACCGTACCCGGCATGTCCGAACTTCGCCTTGCCTGGGGGCGTGGCAGTCGTCGTGACTCCAGTCACTTTTGTCCCGTTCACCTTGCCACAACCCCGCGGTGATGAGAGTCCAAGTCGCGAGAGAGAGGGGCGTGTCGCCCGAGACGGCACGCGCGCCCTGTCGCGTGGAAGGCTTCCAAGGCTTCCATCGTCGCTTGCTCCCTCGGTTCGAGTGGCGCGCCGGGTTCGGGCGGACCCGTGCTCCGCAATCTGCCCATCCGAAGGTCTGGCGAGGGCAACGCGACACGCGGGGGCACCGGACCCTGGATCGCGACTTTACGCGCCCTTGGCGTCAGCGTCCGGGCGGCGCGCCGAGGACGCGGTCGAGGTAATCGTTGGCGAACAGTCCGTGAGGGTCGAGACGGTCGCGCAGCGCGAGGAATTCCCCAAATCTCGGATAGACCGTGTCGAGGTAGGCGGCGTCGCGGGTGTGCAGTTTGCCCCAGTGCGGCCGTCCCCGGAGTCTCGTCATGATCTCCTCGACGCCCTCGAAGTACGCGGGGTTGGGCGTTGGCTGGTAGACGTGGCAGGCGATGTACGCCGTCGGCCTGCCGTACGCGGTGGACAGCCAGGCCTCCGACGGCGGCGCCACCCGGACCTCGATGGGGAAGCCGATCATCCAGCCCGACCGCTCGACGAGGTCGCGGACCTCGCGCAGCGCCTGGGCGAGGTGCTCGCGCGGGACGGCGTACTCCATCTCCAGGAAGCGCACCCGCCGCACGGTCGCGAAGATCTGGTAGGAGGCGTCCACGCACTCCGACGGGCCGAGCGCCTTCGCCGAGACCGCGTTGATGCCGGGGATGGCCCGGGGGAGTCGGGCGCCGAGCGCGCAGGCCGCGCCGAAGAGTGTGTTCTCCAGGAGCTCGTTGTCCAGCCAGCGGCGGAAGGCCGACGGCGGTGCGGCCGGCCCCGGGCTGCGGTCGTTCCGCTTGACCAGGCAGGCGTCGGTGTGCGGCAGCCAGTAGAAGTCGAGGTGGTCGGCCTGCCCGGTCAGATCGTCGAGTGACTCCAGGACGTCGCTGAACCGCATCGGCTCGCGCCGCCCGCGCAGCAGGAACGCCGGCTCCACCCGCAGTGTCACCGCCGTGATGACGCCGAGCGCGCCGAGCCCGACGCGGGCCGCGGCGAACAGGTCGCCCGCCTCGCCGTCGTCGCCCTCGCGCACGGTCGTGATCGAGCCGTCGGCCAGGACCATCTCCAGCCCGACGACCTGGTCGGCGAGGCCGGTGACGATCCGCCGGCCGGTGCCGTGCGTCCCGGTCTGTACGGCTCCGGCGATCGTCTGGGCGGTGATGTCGCCCATATTCGCCAGGGCGAGGCCACGCCGGTGGAGTTCGTCGTTCAGGACGTGCAGCGGGGTTCCGGCGGCGACCTTGACCCACCCGTCGCCCGCGTCCAGGAGGCCGGTCAGCGCGGCGGGCCGCAGCAGGATGCCGTCGGTGAGGGCCACGCCGGTGAACGAGTGGCCGCTGCCGACCATGCGCACCCGCCGACCGTCGCGCGCGGCGTCCCGTACGGCCTGGGCGACGTCGGCGGCCGAAGCGGGCGTGCGGATCTCGGCGGGGGTGGCGGACTGGTTCCGCGACCAGTTGACGAACGCGTCCATGATCCTCCCATCGCAATGGCGCGTCCCCCGATCGCGAATATGAACACTACTCATAATCGGGTCCGCTGCCTACCGATCGCCTACTGATGGGGGTCAGCCGGTGCTGTGCCCCTCGACCCGCACCAGTGTGGAACCGGCCGCGCCGACGACCGCGGCGGTCAGCGCGCAGACGAGGGTGAAGCCGTAGGCGTTGCCCGTGCCGAACGCGTCGGTCAGCCACCCGCCCGCCCACGCGCCGAGGGCCACGCCGAACCCGATGGAGGTCGAGAGCCACGCCATGCCCTCGGTGAGCTGACCGGTCGGGACCATGCGTTCGACCAGCGAGAAACCGGTGATCATGGTGGGAGAGATCGACAACCCGGCGAAGAACATCGCCACCGCCATCAGCCGGAGATCGTGCATCAGCAGCACCGGAGCGAGCCCCACGGCGAACAGCCCAAGCCCCCGCAGGAACCGGGTGCGCAAGCTGATCCTCCAGGGGCGTGAGCCGTACCACAGGCCGGAGATCATGCTGCCACCCGAGATGCAGGCGAGCAGGAGGCCGGCGGCCGCCTTGTTGCCGTGCTCCTCGGCGAAGGCCACGGTGACGACGTCGATCGAGCCGAACACCCCGCCGACGCCGAGGAACACGGCCGACAGCAGGGCGACGCCCGGGATCGCGATCGGCGAGCCGGAGTGCGTCCGGTGCCGCGTCGCCGGCGGCTCCGTGCCGCGCAACGCGGAGAAGGCCAGGGTGCCCGACACGGTGCAGACGATCGCGACGATCAGCCCGGCGTACGGATTGACCGCGACGGCCAGCGCGGTGACGAATGCGGGGCCGGTGACGAAGATCAGCTCGTCGATCACCGCCTCGAACGAGAACGCGGTGTGCAGCCTCGACGGGTCGTCCCGGAGCGCATGCGACCAGCGGGCCCGCACCATCGAACCCAGAGAGGTGGCCGAGACGCCCGTCGCCACGCCGGTGGCGTACAACGTCCACTCCGGGGCCTTCGCGTGCGCGCAGAGCATGAGGCCGGACAGCGACGCCGCGTGCGCCAGGGCGAACGGCACCAGCACCTTCGCCTGGCCCAACCGGTCGACGAGGCGGCCGGACAGGGGCGCCGCGATGGCGAAGGCGATCGACACGACGCCGGACACCGCGCCCGCCTTCGCGTAGGAGCCCGTCAGCCCTGATATCAAGAGGATGATCCCGATGCCGAGCATCGACATGGGGATCCGGCCTACGAATCCCGCCAGGACGAAGCCCCTGGCTCCAGGCGTGCCGAACAGCCCGCGGTACGGCCCTACCATCTCGTATCCCCTTCGGCAGCCGTGCGGCGGCCTGATTCTTCGGACCGTTCCCCCGGTCGGGCACGCGAACGGCGTCACCCAGTGCCGACCGTGCCGGGCCCGCCTATCGTGTGGCAAGTGATTTTTCCATCACTGAGACGAAGGGTTTAACGTGGGGCCGGTGCGACATCTTCCCGGGTCCGTGCCGCTTCGCACGTCTGTGGCGGGACTCGCCGTCGCCATCGCCGGGGTGATCGTCATGGGGAGCCTCTTCCTCGTCACCGAGGGTGGGGCGGGCGCGGCCGAGCGCTCTCCGTCTCGGGCGTCGGCGCCGGCTCCCACGCTCCGGCCGGAGACCGCGCTCGTGCCCGACGCCTCGCTGCCGTCGAGCCGGCCGGTCGTCGCCGCCCCCGCGGAAACCGCGGGCGTCGGGGGCGCCGCGGGCGCCGACGTCCGGGTGACGCCGCCCAGCCTGATGGCGATCGCACAGTCGAAGGTGACCGCCAGGACGTTGCGCGAGATGGCCAAGCTCCCGCACGTGACGAAGGCCGCCGCCGTCGACGGCGGCTCCGTCCGCGTCTCCGGTACGGCTCTGCGCCTGCTCGCGGTCGATCCGGCGCGGTTCCGCCAGTGGACGCCCAAGGCGGTGGCGCGGCACCCGGAGGTGTGGCGCGCCCTCGCCGGGGACGAGTTCGTGGCCGACCGCGCGGCCGCCGAGCGCCTGAGCCTGGTCCTGGGCGCGGAGTACCAACTGGACGGCGGGCCCCGGCTGCGCCTGGCCGCCTCGGCGGCCCTCGGGCTTCCGGGCATCGACGGGCTGATCGGCAAGGATCTCGGGAGACGACTGGGCTTCGCCGAGGGCATCGTGGTGCTGGTACACGGCGAGGACGGCCTGATCGACCGGAATGGGGTGAAGCGCCTGCTCGGCGGCGCCGCCGAGATCGTCCCCGTCAAATCCTCGTCCGGCGGCGGCCGTACGCCGAGCCGTACCTCCGAAGGACTGGTCGGGCGGCCGGAGAGCTACCTGGAGCTCTACCAGCGGTCGGCCGAGCTGTGCCCGGGCCTGTCGTGGACCGTGCTCGCCGCGATCGGCCAGGTGGAGAGCGGTCACGGGCGCAACAACGGGCCGTCCTCGGCCGGCGCCCTCGGACCGATGCAGTTCATGCCGGCGACGTGGAAGGCCTACGGGGTGGACGGCGACGGGGACGGCGAGACCGACATCTGGAGCGCCTACGACGCCGTGCCGTCCGCCGCCAAGTACCTGTGCGCGAACGGCGCCGGGCGCGGGGGCGAGAAGCTCAGGAAGGCCGTGTGGTTCTACAACCACTCCTGGGCCTACGTCGACCGGGTCCTGTCGCTCGCCGACGCCTACACCCGCACCTACTCCTGACCGTGCCCCGCACCCGGGCCCCGGCCCTGATCCCGTCGCGGCCTGGGACAGCAGGTGGCGGGGCACACCGTGGGCTCCGGCTCGGCCAGCAGCGCACCGACCATCGCCACGAACCGCGGGTGGACGCCGGCGGTGGCCGCCCGGGTGAGGGCCATGCCGAGCTTGTCCGCGGCGGCGGCCGCCTCCACGTCGAGGTCGTAGACGACCTCCATGTGGTCGGACATGAACCCGATCGGCACCAGCACCACCGCGCCGACCCCACGGGTGTGCAGCGCCTCGAGGTGGTCGCAGACGTCGGGCTCGAGCCATGGCACCTGTGGCGGGCCGCTGCGGCTCTGCCACACCAGGTCCCACTCCCGCCCCGTACCTCGGCCGGCGGGCGCCGCCTCGGCCACGATGAGCTCGGCGGTTCTGCGCAGCTGCGCCTCGTACGCGCCGCCCGCGGGCCCGGCCGTACGGGCCATGGTGAGCGGGATGCTGTGCGCGGTGAAGACCAGCCGGGCCGTGTCCCGTACGCCCTCGGGGAGCCTGCCGAGGGCCTCGCGGGTGTGGTCGGCCATCGCCGCGACGAAGTCCGGGTGATCGTAGTGGTGCCGCAGTCTGACGATCTCCGGTGCATCGGGGACGGCGGCACGGGCCCGGGCGATGTCGTCGAGGTACTGTCTGCAGCTCGAATAGGAGCTGTAGGCCGACGTGACGAAGGCGGCCGCCCTGCGGACCCCGTCGTCCTTCATCCTGCGGACGGTGTCCTCCAGGAACGGGTGCCAGTTGCGGTTTCCCCAGTACACCGGCAGGCCGACGGCCGGTTCCGCCTCGATCGCCTCGATCAGCTGCCGGCACTGCGCGTTGATCGGGCTGACCCCGCCGAACCTCTGGTAGTGGTCCGCCACCTCCAGCAGCCGCTCGCGCGGCACGCCGCGGCCACGTACGACGTTCTCCAGGAACGGCATCACGTCCTCGGGCCCCTCCGGGCCCCCGAACGACACGACGACCAGCGCGTCATAGCCGGCGTTACCGGTGGTGCTGTCCATGGGCGTCAACCCTATGCCGCGCCGCGGCCGGTGCGGCCAGCGGCTTGGGGATCACCCGGGAGGCGGGTAGGTTCGAACGGTGAGCCAATTTCCGGACGCACCGTTCGCCGATCTCCAGGAATACGTCGCCCTGCCGCGAGTGGTGTCGCTGCGGCTCTCGCCCGACGGGACGCGGCTCGTGGCCGTGGCCCAGTCCCTCAACCCCGACAGGATCTCGTACGGCACCGCGCTGTGGGAGATCCCCCTGGACGGCGACGGCGAGCCGTACCGGCTGACCAGGTCGGCGAAGGGGGAGGCGGGCGCGGTGTTCGCCCCCGACGGAGGCGTGCTGTTCACGTCGCGGCGGCCCGACGAGACGGTGAAGGACTCCGGCGACGGCGACGTTCCGGCGCTGTGGCTGCTGCCGCCGAGGGGTGAGGCCCGGCGGATCGCGACGCGTCCCGGCGGGATCGGAGGAGTCAGGGCGGCCGGCGACACGATCGTCTACGCCGCGCAGGTGCTGCCCGGGGACGCCGCGACCGAGGAGGAGCGCCGCAAGGCCCGCAAGGAGGCCGGGATCAGTGCGGTCCTGCACGAGGACTACCCGGTCCGCTACTGGGACCACGACCTCGGCCCGGACCGGACCCGCCTGTTCGCCGCGCCCGCCCGCGATCTGGACGCCGCGCGGGATCTCACGCCCGAGCCGGGCGGGGCGATGGACGAGCGCCTGTCGTTCGACGTCACCCCGGACGGCTCGACGGTGATCGCCACCTGGCGGGTCCCGATGTCGAAGGGCGAGCTGCGCTTCGAACTGGTCGCCATCGACGTCGCCGGCGGCTCCCGGCGGACCCTGGCCGCCTCGGACTCCCATGACTTCGGCGGGCCGGTGGCGGTCTCGCCCGACGGGCGGCACGTCGCGTGCGTGCGGGAGCGGCACGGCACCGAGGAGATGTCCGCCAAGCTCGAACTGTGGGTGGTCGACCTGACGACAGGGGAGGGCCGGGCGCTGGGCGGAGAGCTGTTCCCCGCGGCGATCGCCTGGGCGCCGTCGTCGAAGGAGATCTTCTTCGCGGCCGACCACCGGGGTCGCCGCCCGGTCTTCCGGGTGGACATCGACTCCGCCGCGGTGGCCAGGCTGACCCCCGACGACGGGTCCTACCTGGAGCTGTGCCCGGCCCCCGACGACTCCGCGCATCCCGGGTCGGTGTACGCCCTGCGCAGCGCCGTCGACTCGCCTCCCACGCCGGTGCGGATCGCGACGGACGGCTCGGTGACCGAGCTTCCCTCGCCCACTCCGCGGCTCGACCTGCCCGGCACGCTGACCGAGGTCGAGTCGACCGCCGAGGACGGCACTCCGCTGCGGGGCTGGCTGGTGCTGCCGGCCGGGGCGTCGGCGGAGGATCCCGCGCCGTTCCTGCTGTGGATCCACGGCGGGCCGGTGACGAGCTGGAATGACTGGAGCTGGCGCTGGAACCCGTGGATCATGGCGAGGCACGGCTACGCCGTGCTCCTGCCTGACCCGTGCCTTTCCACGGGGTACGGCCAGGCGATGATCGACAGGGGCTGGGGCGAGTGGGGGCCGGTCACCCACGCCGACCTGATGACGATCACCGACGAGTGCCTCAAGCGCCCGGATGTGGACGACCAGCGGATCGCGGCGATGGGCGGCTCGTTCGGCGGCTACATGGCCAACTGGGTGGCCGGGCACACCGATCGGTTCCAGGCCGTCGTCACCCACGCCTCGCTGTGGAACCTCGACCAGTTCGCCGGGACGACCGACGCCTCCATGTACTGGCAGCGGGAGTTCGGCGCCCCGGGCTCGGCCCGCTACGAGCGGCTGTCGCCGCACCGGTCGCTGCACGCCATCGCCACGCCCATGCTCGTGATCCACGGCGACCGGGACTATCGGGTGCCGATCGGGGAAGCTCTCCGGTTGTGGTGGGATCTGCGGCGTTCAGAGGTCGAGTCGAAGTTCCTGTACTTCCCCGACGAGAACCACTGGGTGCTCAGGCCCGGCAACATCATCGTGTGGTACCGGACCGTGCTGGACTTCCTGGGCCATCACGTGCTGGGCGAGACGACCGGAGAGGAAGGAGATGATCGCGATGGCTGACGGGGACGCGCTGCTGGAACTGGCCGTCTCGATCGCGCGGGAGGCGGGCGAGATGCTCCTCGCCAAACGTCCCGCCCGGCCGGAGGTGCTCGCCACCAAGTCCAGCCCGACCGACGTGGTCACCGTGCTCGACCGCGCCGCCGAGGAACTGATCCGCACCCGCGTACGCCAGGCCAGGCCGTACGACGCGATCCTCGGCGAGGAGGGCGGCGAAACGCCGGGCCTGAGCGGCCCGAGCGGTGAGGGCGGCGTCAGATGGGTGGTCGACCCGATCGACGGCACGGTCAACTTCCTGTACGGCCTGCCGGACTGGGCCGTCAGCATCGGTGTCGAGGTGGACGGCGAGATCGTCGCCGGCGTGGTCCACAACGTCCCACGCGCAGAGATCTTCACCGCGGTCAGGGGCGGCGGAGCCTGGCTGGCGGGTGAGCGGCTGCGGTGTAACACCGGCGTCCCGCTGTCGAGGGCGCTGGTCGCCACCGGTTTCGGATACGGCGCCGAGCGTCGCCGAGTGCAGGCCGAGGTGCTGGCCGACGTGGTGCCGGTCGTCCGGGACATCAGGCGGGGCGGTTCGTGCGCGATCGACCTGTGCTCGGTCGCCGCCGGGCGCGTCGACGCCTACTACGAGCGCGGCGCCAACTACTGGGACTGGGCCGCCGCCGGGCTGGTCGCGGCCGAGGCGGGAGCGCGGATCGCGGGCCTGAACGGCAAACCCGCCAATCCGGAACTGACGCTGTCCGCCGCGCCCGGGCTGTTCGAGGAGCTGCATGACCTGCTGGCTCCCCTCGACCCCGAGCGCGGCTAACAGCGCCTTGTGATCGGCGCTGTGTGGTCAGCGCCGGATCTGAACGCCGTGATCTTCAGCGAGGCGCCGCAAGTCCTCGATCTCGGCGGTGAGGGTGTCGGCGAGGAAGTCGTCGCCGCTCGAGGTGGCCTCCTCGAGACCCTTGTAGGCCTGGTCGAGCCTGGAAGCGATCGTGGTCGTGAACTCGCCCATCTCACCTTCTCTCTCAGGGAACGAACTGCCGATACGCCTGCCCGGCGCACGACAATTGGGATGTAGCGGTGCCTTACCCACCCCGGTATGCATCTCAAACCATCGAATTCATGTGCTCTACGTCACGTAGAGACGAAGAACCCGCTTACCGGCGTCTTACGGCCGACCCGGCCAGAATGTAGACGTCGTTCCAGCTGAGGAGGACCTTGATGCGCGTTCTTGTGGTGGAGGACGAGCGGGTGCTCGCCGACGCGATCGCCACCGGACTCCGCCGTGAGGCGATGGCCGCCGACGTCGCCTATGACGGCGCCGCCGCGCTCGAGAAGATCGGGTACATCGACTACGACGTGATCGTCCTCGACCGGGATCTGCCCAAGGTCCACGGGGACGAGGTGGCCCGTCGGCTGGTCGCCCAGCGGTCGGCCTCGCGGATCATCATGCTGACCGCGGCCGGTGACGTCGACGACAAGGTCGAGGGGCTGGGACTCGGAGCAGACGACTATCTCGCCAAGCCGTTCGTGTTCGTGGAACTGGTCGCCAGGGTGCGGGCGCTCGGCCGGCGGTCCGCGCCGCCGCTGCCGCCCGTGCTGGAGCGGGCCGGGGTCCGGCTCGACCCCGGCAAGCGGCTCGTCATGAGGGACGGCAGGGAGGTGTCGCTCACCAAGAAGGAGTTCGCCGTGCTGGAGGAGTTGATGCGCGCCGAAGGTGCGGTCGTCAGCCAGGAGGATCTGCTGGACAAGGCGTGGGACGAGCACATCGACCCGTTCACCAACGTCGTCCGGGTGACGATGATGACGTTGCGCAAGAAGCTCGGCGACCCCCCGATCATCGAGACCGTGCCCGGGGTCGGGTACCGGCTGTGATGAGGGTTCAGCTGTGAGCAGGCTCCAGGTCCCGCCCCCGCCCAGCGGCCCGCCCGCCTGGGACGGCCCGCCACCCGAGGTCGCCCACCCGGTGCAGCGCAATCTCATCGGCGAGATCAAGGCGCTTCAGGGCAGGATCAGCATCCGCTGGCGGCTCACGCTCACCTACGGCGCGTTGTTCTTCGCTGTCGGCGCCGTGCTCCTGTTCGTGATGTACACCCTGGTCGGCCTCGCGATCAGCACAGCGTGGCCGCCCATCGAGTCGCGCGGGTACCCACCCGAAGTCGCCCAGCAGATCGAGGCCTGGTGGGCCTCTCACCGGGATCTGGCCATCGAGTCCGCGCGTGCCGAACTGCTGAACAGGTCTCTGATGGCGCTCGTCGGAGTGGGGGTCCTCGCGCTGATCTTCGGCTACGTGGTGGCGGACCGGGCGCTGCTGCCGGTCAAGCAGATGACCGCGACCGCGCGCAGGCTGTCGGAGACCTCGCTCGCCCACGAGCGGATCGGCCTGCAGGGGCCCGACGACGAGCTCAAGGAACTGGCCGACACCTTCGACGCCATGCTCATCCGGCTCAACACGGCCTTCGACGCCCAGCGGCGGTTCGTCGACAACGCCTCGCACGAGCTGCGCACCCCGCTGGCCATCAACCGGACGGTCCTCGAGGTCGCGCTCGCCGATCCGGAGGCCTCCGAGGACCTCAAGGTGCTCGGCCGTACGCTGCTGGGCACCACCGCGCGCAACGAGCGGCTGATCGAGGGGCTGCTCCTGCTCGCGCGCAGCGATCGGGAGCTGTCGGTGCGAAAGCCGGTCGACGTCCGGGAGGTCGCCAGGACCACTGTCGAGCAGCTCGCGCCGTTCGCGGCGGAGGAGTCCGTCACGATCGAGCATGATTTGCATTCCGCTCCCGCGGCGGGGGATCCGGTTCTCCTCGAACGCTGTGTTTCCAACCTCGTCGAGAACGGCATCAAGCACAACTCCGGCCCCAATGGAAAAGTGTGGGTCCGTACGGGAATGGTCGGTAGGGGCGCCGTTGTTCAGGTCGCGAACACGGGACCGCACGTGCCCGCGTACGAGGTGGAGAGCCTGTTCGAGCCGTTCCGGAGACTGAACTCCGACCGGGTGCAGTCCGCCAAGGGCGCGGGCCTGGGTCTGTCCATCGTGCGTGCGATCGCGGGTGCGCACGGCGGCGCGGTCACCGCTGTCCCACGGGACGGCGGCGGTCTCGTGGTGACGGTACGCCTCCCGGAAAGCTAGGTCGTGTCTGGCAAATCATGCCCTGCTACGCGCGGCCCAGATGGCGCCTCGCCGCACCGGAGTCGTCGCTCGTAGGCTCGCTCCGCTACGAGTTCCTCCTCCGGCTTGCGATGCGTCCATCTGGATCCACGCTCGCGACGGGCAGCATTTGTCAGACACTCCTAGGCGGCCGTCGGCTCGCAGCAGTCGGCGCGCTGATGGCGCGCGCACGCCGTACATGTGGTTGGATGTGCCGTCGAGCGTGATGGGGTCATACCCTCGATACTGTGGTTTTCGCCATATTTGGCTAACTATGGCCTCGTGTGGAATACCCCTCGCGTCTCGGGAGGTTCAGGGTTCGCCCAAGTGGGTACCGATTGCACGATTTCCGGGCCCCCGTGGGCACAACTACGGCCTCTCAAGCGTTGAAGACGCGCGACGCAGGCGCAGAAGGATAGATGAGGGGGATGGAGCACGCCAATGGCTACCGATTACGACAGCCCGCGCAAGACCGACGACGACCTGAGCGAGGACAGCCTTCAGGAACTCCAGGCTCGGCGCAGTGACAAGTCGTCGGGCAGCATCGACATCGATGAGACCGATCTCGCCGAGTCGCTTGAGCTGCCGGGGGCGGATCTGTCGAACGAGGAGCTCTCGCTCCGGGTGATTCCTCGGCAGGCGGACGAGTTCACGTGCTCGCGCTGTTTCCTGGTGCACCACCGCAGCCAGTTGGCCTCGGAGAAGAACGGCCAGCAGGTTTGCCGCGAGTGCGCGGCCTGAGTTAGGAGACCCTTAGGAGGGTCCGTTGAGTCCCGAATCGAAGGACGAGGTTGCCGATCTGGTCGGCAAGCTCGTGGCCCCTGAGGAGACGGACGGGGCCGAGCGGCGTCGGCTGCTCGGCCGCCTCAGCAAAGTGCTCGCCGAGTCCGCTCGCAGGGCGGGGAAAAGGGGACGGGGCCGCTGGCTGGCGGACGTGTTCCTGAACATCGCCCCGCGGTTACCGATCAGGGACTACGCGACACTGCAAGAGCACCATTACGGCATGACCGGCGAGCAACTCGCCGACGATCTGGTCCGCACCGCCGCCAAGGCGACGATGGCGGTAGGCGCGGTCGGGGGAGCGCTCGCCGCCGCCGAGTTCGCCGCACCGCCCCTTCTTCTGTCGGCCCCCGCCCAACTCGTGGCCGAGACACTCGTCGTCGCGGCCATCGAGGTGAAGCTCCTGGCCGAGTTGCACGAGGTGTACGGCGTGCAGATCCCGGGCAACGGCGCCCAGCGCGCCGCCGTGTACACCGTCGCCTGGTCCAAACAGCGCGGCGTCAATCCTCTCGCCCCCGGCTCCGCGACGATCGCCATTGGCGCGGCGGCCAAGACGGCGCTGCGCAACCGCCTGATGCGTACCCTCGGCAGGCACCTCACCACCCTCGGTCCGTTCCTCACCGGCGCCGTCGCCGGCGGAGCGCTGAACCGGGCCGCCACCCGCAAGCTCGCGCAGGCCGTACGGGCCGACCTACGGCGCCAGCAGGCCCTGCCGCCGTCACCCTGACCCCGCGGTCAGATAGATCAGTGTCACCCGATTGGTCTAAACCATCGGGGAACATCCGTGACCTGCGGTGAGATCATTCTCACACCCTCTTAACGAATGCCCAGGTAATGGGCGGGTATGGGCGTGGTTCGGTGCCTTTCGTATGGTGGTACCAGGCGACCCTGGAGGGGCTCAATGCGCAGCACCAGCTCGTTTCTGATCGTCGCGAACCGGCTTCCGGTGGACCGCGTGGGTGAGAAGGAGTGGCGGCGCAGCCCGGGTGGGCTGGTGACCGCGATCGCGCCCGTCATGCAGCGGCGCGACGGAGCATGGCTCGGATGGACCGGCGCGGCGGGGGAGGAGCTCAAGCCGTTCGAGGACGACGGCATGCACCTGATCCCGGTGCCCCTCTCCGAGCGTGAGGTCGAGCTCTACTACGAAGGCTTCTCCAACGCGACCCTCTGGCCTCTCTACCACGATGTCGTCGCCGCCCCCGTCTACTCCCGCGTCCTGTGGGACGCCTATCGGGCGGTCAACGAGCGCTTCGCTCGTGCCGCGGCCGAGGCGGCCGCACCCGGTGCGGTGGTGTGGGTGCAGGACTACCAGCTGCAACTCGTGCCTGCCATCCTGCGCAGGCTCCGCCCCGACCTGAAGATCGGGTTCTTCCTGCACATCCCGTTCCCGCCCGTCGAGCTGTTCTGCCAGCTGCCGTGGCGCAAGGAGATCCTTGAAGGACTGCTGGGAGCCGACCTCGTGGGGTTCCAGCGGCCGGGCGGGGCCTCCAACTTCGTCCGGTTGTGCCGCCGTCTTCTGGGCCTGCAGAACTCACGTAACGAGATCCAGGTCGACGGCCGCGCGGTACGGGCCGAGGCGTTCCCGATCTCGGTGGACTTCGGGGAGCTGGACCAGCTCGCCCGCGATCAGCGCATCCAGCTGCGTGCCAAGGAGATCAGGGCCGAGCTCGGAGATCCCGAGCACTTACTGCTCGGCGTCGACCGGCTCGACTACACCAAGGGGATCGGCCAGCGGCTCAAGGCGTTCGGCGAGCTACTCGCCGACGGCTCCGTCAAGCCCGGGGAGGCCGCGTTCGTGCAGGTGGCCACGCCGACCCGGGAACGCGTCGCCGAGTACGTCAAACTGCGGGGCGACATCGAGCTGAGGGTCGGCCGGATCAACGGCGAGCACGGCATGCTGGGAAGGCAGCCGATCTCCTACCTCCACCAGTCCTACCGCAGGGACGAACTGGCGGCGCTGTACTGCGCGGCCGACGTCATGGTGGTCACGCCGCTGCGCGACGGCATGAACCTGGTGGCCAAGGAGTACGTGTCCTGCCGCCACGACCTGCGGGGGGCGCTCGTGCTGAGCGAGTTCGCCGGGGCCGCCGACGAGCTGCGCCAGGCCTTCCTGGTCAATCCGTACGACATCGCCGGCATGAAGCGGGCCATGCTGGCGGCGATGCGCGCCACCCCGCACGAGCTCGCGCGCCGGATGCGCTCCCTCAGGCGCAGGGTCGCCGGACATGACGTGGACAGGTGGGCCGGGGACTTCCTCTCGGCCCTTGAATCCCCGGCTTCCAATCCCAGGTCAGGCTAGTGCCGGGAGGGGCACTAGAGCGCGTCCTTGGCGGCGGCTTCCTTCCAGGCGTGCCACTTCTTCGCCGCCGTACGAGTCGCGACGATCCTGGCGACCTCCATGCCCAGACCCATCACCACCGCGTAGGCGATCGCCTCGCCGAGGCTGATGTCCGGTGAGTCCGCGTTGGCCGGAGGCTTCCTGCCCGTGGCCTTCTCCCAGGCGAACCCGAGCACCTTGCGCGAGGCGAACCCCACGGCCAGGCCGATGAGGCCGCCCAGGATCCGCCACTGCAGGTCCGGTTTCTCAGCGCTCTTGTCGTCCGACATGATTCCTCCTCAGTGCTGACCCTATCCGCCCGGGCCGCGCGCACACGCCTCATCACTCCTGACGGCCTGCCCGGCACCACCATGCCCACGTTTTGAACCGGTAAAAGGGGTGCGCGCCCGGAAGAGGAACGTGCCAGTCTGGACATGTGATCTCGCATAAGAGGCGTGAGGCCGAGGGCGTGCCTCCTGTGCTCGCCACCCTGGCCGCCTGGAGTTGGCGGCTGCTGCTGATCGGCGCGCTGATCTACGTCCTGGCGCTGATCATCGGCCGGCTCAGCTTCGTCGTCCTGCCGCTGGCGGTGGCCTTCCTGCTGACCGCGCTGCTGCACCCGCTGACCCGGCGGCTCAGGACCGCCGGATTGCGCCCGATCTATGCCACGTGGATCACGATGCTCCTCGGGCTCGCGGTCATCGTGGGCGTCGGCTTCATGATCGGCGCCAGGGCGAACGAGGAGTTCCCCCGGCTGGTCGAGCAGATCCAGCTCACCGCTCGCAACGTTCAGGACTGGCTGCTGCACGGACCGCTCCATCTCAAGGAGGCGCAACTCGCCGACATCGTCGACGAGCTGGGCAAGCAGATCAACGAGCGGCGCACCGAGATCACGGGGACGGTGCTCAGCGGTGCGACCGCGATCGTCGAGGTGCTCGCCTCCATCGTGCTGATCCTGTTCGTCACGTTCTTCCTACTCAAGGACGGCGACCGGATCTGGTCGTGGTTCCTGCGCGCGTTCGGCCGCGCCACGCCGCGAGTGGACCGGGCCGGGCGGGCCGCCTGGGTCACGATCTCCCAGTACGTGCACGGCACGGTGGCCGTGGCGGCGATCCACGGGTTCATCATCGGCGTGGTCCTCGCCGGAATGCAGGTGCCCCTGTGGGCGCCCCTGGCAGTGCTGATCTTCTTCGCGAGCTTCATCCCGGTCGTCGGCATCTTCTTCGCCGGCGGCATCGCCACCCTGGTGACCTTCGGATCGCAGGGCTGGGTGTATGCGTTGATCTTCGTGGGCATCCTCGTGGTCGAGCAGCAGCTGGAGAACCACGTGCTGCAGCCGTTCATCGTCGGCCGGGCCCTCGCCTTCCACCCCCTGGCGATCATCCTCGTCCTCGCAGTCGGCGGTGTGCTCGGCGGGATCGCCGGCGCCGTGGTGGCCGTGCCGTTGACCGCGGTCATCTACCGGGCGCTGCCCGAACTGCGCCGCGATCCCGAGACGCCGATCGCCGAACCCCCGGCCTCCGCCGCGCCTCCTGCCATGCCTCTCGTCGTGCCGCACACCGAGCCGCACACCGAGCCGCACTCTGACCAAGAGAAGTCCGCCGTGCCGTCGGGCACATCAGATGCGGCAGAGGAGGCGGAGGAGGTGTCACCGCGACGCAAGGGGCAGAAACCCGGCGGGCACGCCGGTGCGGGTGCTCACAAATAAACGCTCAGCGGTGGCGGTAGGGTTTTTCGTCATGAGTGTGGAGGTGCTGATTCAGCGGCTCGATCCGGAGCTTCCGATGCCGTCGTACGCCCACCCGGGCGACGCCGGCGCCGATCTCTACGCGGTGCGGGACGTCGAGTTGCTCCCGGGGGAGCGGGCAGTCGTCGGCACCGGGATCGCGATCGCGCTGCCCGACGGGTACGCCGCCTTCGTGCACCCCCGCTCGGGACTGGCCGCCAGGCTCGGAGTGACACTGGTGAACGCGCCCGGCACGGTCGACGCCGGCTACCGCGGCGAGATCAAGGTGACGCTGATCAATACGGATGCCAAGGACGCGGTACGGCTCAGGCGGGGCGACCGCATCGCCCAGCTCGTCGTCCAGCGGGTGGCGAAGGCGGCCTTCCACGAGGTGGATCGGCTGCCCGGCTCGGTCCGCGGCGCGAACGGCTTCGGCTCCACCGGAACCTGAAGCCCGCACATATTCAAGGAGAGTGAACGAAGTGTTCCGACGTCGGCGACACGCGGAGGAGGAGACGGCACCGGTCGTCGCGGAGGTCGCTGAAGGGCGCACCGCCCTGACTTCGGGCCCCTGGGACGCGCAGGACGCCTATCCGGAGGCCGAGCGGGTCGATCTCGGTGGGCTGCTGCTGCCCATCGGTCCGCGCTTCGAGATCCAGCTCAGCGTGACCGGGGACCACATCGACGGGGCGATCGTCCTGGTCGAGGAGAGCGCTCTGCGGGTGCAGGCGATGGCCGCGCCCAAGCGGAGCGGGATCTGGGGCGAGGTGCGCGCGGAGATAGCGCGAGAGGTGACCGCCGCCGGCGGCACCGTGCAGGAGCAGGAAGGGCCGTTCGGAGCCGAACTGGCGGCGAGGGTGCCGCCGGCGCCCGGCGAGGCGTCCCAGCCGGTTCGCTACCTCGGGATCGACGGTCCCCGATGGCTGCTGCGCGCGGTGATCAGCGGCCGGGCGGCCCTCGACTCCACCGCGGCCGAGATCCTCGATAACGTGGTGCGTGACATCGTGGTCGTCCGCGGCGACGAGCCGATGCCTCCCAGGGAGACCATCCACCTGCGGCTGCCGGCCGAGGCTCGGCAGGCGATGGAGCAACAGGCGGCCCCGCAGGAGGAGTTCCGGCCGTTCGAGCGTGGCCCGGAGATCACCGAGACCCGGTGACGTATCCTGCGAGCGGAGGTGAACGACCGATGAGCACGCCGGAGCCCGCCAAACCGGGCGGCCTGCGCGGCTTCTTCCGAAGGCTGACCACCAGTCAGGCCGAACTGGAGGCCGAAGAGCTCAGGGAGGACACGGGACGGCAGGGCGCGACGCCCATCGCCTCGTGCGGTGAGCGGCGGCGGTTCTGCGTGGCCGGGACCCTCCGAACCGTGACTTTGCGTCCGCGGGGCGGCGCCCCGGCCCTGGAGGCGGAGCTGTACGACGGGTCGGACGTGATCGACCTCGTCTGGCTCGGCCGACGCAAAATCGCCGGAATCGAGCCGGGCCGTGTCGTGCTCGCCGAAGGTTTGGTCAGCGTCCAGGACGGCCGCAAGGTCATGTTCAATCCGCGTTACGAGCTGCGCCCCGCCGGCGGGCAGTGATCTACCGGGAGACCATATGAGTACAGCGGACATGGCGGCCGCCCCGGCGGCGCACGCGACCGTTGAGGCGGCCGTCCGTGCCCAGCTGGCCAAGGCACTGGGCGGCAGGCGCGGCATCGTCGAGGCGGCCGTCCCCACGATCGTCTTCACGGGAATGTGGATCGCCACCAGCCAGTTGAAGGCGTCCCTGATCGTCAGCATCGCCGCCGCGGTGGTCCTGCTGCTGGTCCGGCTGGCCCAGCGCACCACTCCGCAGTTCGTGCTCAACAGCCTTTTGGGCATCGGGATCGGCGCATTCTTCGCGATGCGGTCAGGTGACGCCAAGGACGTCTTCCTGCCGGGGATCTACTACAACGCCGGCTACGCGGCCGCGATGCTGCTGTCGATCGTCGCCCGTTGGCCGGTGGTGGGCTTCCTCATCGGCTCGGTGACCGGTGACCCCACGGCCTGGCACCGGGATCCCGGCCTGGTCCGTCTCTGCTCCCGGCTGACCTGGCTGCTGATGCTGCCGTGCCTGATCCGGGTGGTGGTGCAACTCCCGCTCTACTGGGCGGGTCAGGTCACCGCGCTGGGCATCGCCAAGATCGCACTTGGCTGGCCCCTGCAGGTCGCCGGCCTCGCGGCCATGGCCTGGGTGCTGGCGCGGGGCCGCACTCCCATCCCGACTCCCAGCCGGCGGCCCGCGGAGTGAGTCCGGCACCGGCAGTGAGACGACGTCAGTAGCCAGAGGGCGCAGGGGGCAGAGGGCGTCAGTGGCCGGAGAGCAGGTGGGCGAGCTGACGCTCGACCTCCTGGTTGGCCACGAACAGCAGTTCGTCGCCCGCCTCCAACGGGTCGTCGGCGGAGGGTACGAGGACCCGGCTCTCGCGCAGGATCGCCACGAGGGCTGCGTCCTCCGGCCAGGGAACCGACCCGGCTCGTTGGCCCACCACCGGCGCGTCCTCGGCGAGGGTCAGCTCCACGAGGTTGGCCTGGCCCTGCCGGAAGGTCATCAGGCGGACCAGGTCGCCCACGCTGACGGCCTCCTCGACCAGCGCCGACAGCAGGCGCGGCGTGGAGACCGCGACATCGACCCCCCATGATTCGTTGAACAGCCACTCGTTCTTCGGGTGGTTGACGCGGGCGACCACACGGGGCACGCCGTACTCGGTCTTGGCGAGCAGGGACACCACCAGATTGACCTTGTCGTCGCCGGAGGCGGCGATCACCACCTGACAGCTGTTCAGCCCCGCCTCGTCGAGTGAGGAGATCTCGCACGCGTCGGCGAGCAGCCATTCGGCCCGGGGCACGCTCTCGATTTTGATCGCATGCGGATCGATGTCGACGAGCAGGACCTCGTGCCCGTTCTCAAGAAGTTCCGCTGCGATCGAGCGGCCGACGGCCCCGGCGCCGGCGATGGTGACCCGCATCAGTTCTCCTCGTCGGAAGGCGGCCCGGACAGCATCTTGTTGATCCGGTCCATGTCGCTTTCGGCCGCTACCAGGTGCAGGATGTCGCCTTCCTGGATCACGGTGCCGTCCTTGGGCACGAGTGCCTCGCCCATACGGTTGATGAAGGCCAGCCGGGCGCCGGTGGCGTCCTCGGCGGACCTGGCCCGGACGCCGATCCAGCCGGGATGGAAGGGCACCTCGGCGAGGACCACCGTTCCGGTGGTGTCCCGCCACAGCGGTTCGGCCCCCTCGGGGAGCACCCTCCGCAGGATCTGGTCGGCGGTCCAGCGGACGGTGGCGACGGTCGGGATCCCCAGCCTCTGGTAGACCTCGGCTCGGCGGGGGTCGTAGATGCGGGCCACCACGTTCTCGACGCCGAACATCTCGCGCGCCACCCGGGCTGAGATGATGTTGGAGTTGTCGCCGCTGCTGACGGCGACGAAGGCCGCGGCCGACTCGATGCCGGCCTCTCCCAGCACGTCGCGGTCGAAGCCGACACCGGTCACCCGACGGCCGCGGAACCCGGCGCGCAGCCGCCGAAAGGCCTGCGGGTCGCGATCAATGATGGCCACGGAGTGGCCGTTGTCTTCGAGGATGTGGGCGAGGGTAGAGCCGACCCGGCCACATCCCATGATCACAATATGCATGCTTCCCCGCCGTCGCTCGTGGCGGTCTCCCAAGGAGACAGTATGTCGCGCCGGGCCGCACCATGTGAGACCGGCACAGCGCGGGGCACTAGGCTCTCCAGACGTGTCCAGGGTGACAGATCTTGTCAAGCGGCTTCTCGTGGGCCGGGCGCTGCGCAGCACCCAACTCCACCACCAGTTGCTGCCCAAGCGCGTGGCGCTGCCGGTCTTCGCCGGTGACGCCCTGTCGTCGGTCGCCTATGCCCCACAGGAGATCCTTGTCATCCTGTCGATCGGCGGGGTGGGTCTTTACGGCTACGGCCCGTGGGCGGCCGCCGGAGTCGTCCTCGTCATGCTCACGGTGGTCGCCTCCTACCGGCAGAACGTGCACGCCTACCCGAGCGGCGGCGGCGACTACGAGGTGGCGACGACGAACCTCGGGGCGAACGCCGGCCTGACCGTCGCGAGCGCGCTGATGGTCGACTACGTGCTGACCGTCGCCGTCTCGGTCGCCAACGGGGCGGACTACGTCGGCGCGACCATCCCCTTCGTGGCCGAGCACCGGCCGACGGTGTCGATCGCGATCGTCGCCCTGCTGACGATCATGAACCTGCGTGGCATCAGGGAGTCGGGCGTCGCCTTCGCCATCCCCACCTACGCCTTCATGATCGCGGTCCTCGGCATGGTCGCGTGGGGGCTGTTCCGGTTGCTCGTGCTCGGTGACCAGTTGCGTGCGCCCACCGCCGACTACACGATCGTCGCCGAGCAGGCGGATCTCGCCGGGTTCGCCATGGCGTTCCTGGTGCTGCGCGCTTTCTCATCCGGGGCCGCCGCGCTGACCGGTGTGGAGGCCATCAGCAACGGCGTGCCCGCCTTCCGGAAGCCGAAGAGCAAGAACGCCGCGACGACGCTGCTGATGATGGGCGTCATCGCGGTCACCATGTTCAGCGGGATCATCTTCCTCGGCCTCAGATCCGGCGTGAGGCTCAGCGACCCGGCCACCGCCGCCACCCATGTTCTGATCGACGGTCACCCGGCCGGCCCCGGCTACTACCAGCAGCCGATCATCGCGCAGGTCGCGTCGGCCGTCTTCGGGGACGGCTCGCTCATGTTCGTTGTGATCGCAGCGGTGACCGCTCTGATCCTGTTCCTCGCGGCCAACACCGCGTTCAACGGCTTCCCCGTGCTCGGCTCGATCCTCGCCCAGGACCGGTACCTGCCGCGCCAGCTCCACACCAGGGGCGACCGGCTGGCGTTCAGCAACGGCATCATCATCCTCGCGGCCGGGGCCTGCCTGCTGATCTGGGCGTTCAACGCCGATGTGAGCAAGCTGCTCAACCTCTACATCGTCGGCGTGTTCGTCGCGTTCACGCTGAGCCAGATCGGCATGGTTCGGCACTGGACCCGCCATCTCAAGACCGAGACCGACCCCCTCACCCGTTTCCAGATGATGCGCTCCCGGCTCATCAACGGCTTCGGCGGGTTCATGACCGGGATCGTCCTCGTCGTCGTCCTGCTGACCAAGTTCACCCACGGCGCGTACATCGTCTGCATCGCGATGCCGGTGCTCTTCCTGATGATGAAGGGCATCCGGCACCACTACGACCGGGTCGCCGAGGAGCTCGCCGCGCCGGAGGAAGGCGAGATCGACGAGTCGATGCTGCCCGCACGCAATCACGCCATCGTCCTCGTCTCCAAAATCCACAAGCCGACACTGCGTGCGCTCGCGTACGCCAGGGCCACCCGGCCGTCGAACCTGGAGGCGGTCACGGTCGCCGTGGACTCCGAGGAGGCCGCCAGGCTGCGGGAGGAATGGGACAGCCGGGGCATCGCGGTGCCGCTGAAGATCCTCGACTCACCCTATCGGGAGATCACCGGGCCAATCCTCGAGTATGTCAAGTCGCTGCGCCGCCGTTCGCCACGTGACGTGGTGACCGTCTACATTCCGGAGTATGTGATGGGCCGTTGGTGGGAGCACCTGCTGCACAATCAGAGTGCGCTGCGGCTGAAGGGGCGGCTGCTGTTCAAACCGGGTGTGATGGTGACGAGCGTGCCGTGGCAGCTCGCCTCCTCCGACCGGCTGAAGGGCCGCCGCGAGCCGATGGGGCCCGGAGCCGTCCGCCGATCCTACGGAACCGGCCGGGACGAACATGTGAAAACAGGAGGAGGGTCGTGATGCCGGTTGAGCTCACGGTGGGGAACGTCGCCAACGGCGGCTGGTGCGTGGCCAGGCACGAAGGCCGTGTGGTGTTCGTCCGGCACGCCCTGCCCGGCGAACGGGTGCTCGCCGAGATCACTGAGGAGACCGCCCGTTTCCTGCGCGCCGATGCCGTCGAGATCCTGGAGCCGTCACCCGACCGGGTGACGCCGCCCTGTCCGTTCAGCGGTCCCGGACGCTGCGGGGGATGCGACTGGCAGCACGCCTCGCTCGACGCGCAGCGCAGGTTGAAGGCCGATGTCGTCGCCGAGCAGTTGCGCCGCCTCGCCGGGATCGACAGGAAGGTCGTGGTCGAGGAGGTGCCGGGTGCCGCCGGAGAGGGCCTGGGCTGGCGCACGAGAGTGCAGTTCGCCGCCGACCGGGAGGGTCATCTCGGCCTGCGCCGCCACCGCTCGCACGAGATCGAGTACATCGACGCCTGCCCCATCGCGCACCCCGCTGTCGAGGAGGTCGGCGCCGAGGTCCGTAACTGGCGCGGCGCCGAGGCCGTCGAGGTGGTCGCCTCCTCCGGCGGCGACCACGCCGTGATCGTACGGCCCGAGCCGCGCCGACGGGTCGCCGTACCGGACGTCGACGCGGCCGTCCTCCTCGACGAGGGCAGGCGCGGCACCCGGAAGCTGAGGGGAAGCGCGACGCTGACCGAGCGCGTCGGAGACCGCGACTTCCGGGTGACGGCGAGCGGCTTCTGGCAGGTCCACCCCGGCGCGGCGGCGACCCTGCTCGACGCCGTGCTCACCTTCGGGCTGCCCGAGCCGGGGGAGTGGGCGCTCGACCTCTACTGCGGCGCCGGGCTGTTCGCCGCCGGGCTCGCCGAGGCGGTCGGCCCGGACGGTGCCGTGCTCGGCGTCGAGTCGGAGGCGCAGGCGGCGGAGGACGCCCGGTGGAACCTGCGTGATCTGCCGCAGGCCAGGATCGAACGGGGCAAGGTCGAGGAGGCGCTCGACCGGCTGGAGATCGAACGCGCCGACCTCGTCGTCGCCGACCCGCCGCGCGCCGGGCTGGGCCGCGCCGTCGTCGACCGTGTCGCCGAACTGGAGGCGTCCCGCATCGTCTATGTGTCCTGCGATCCCGCCACCATGTCGCGGGATATCGCCTGGTTCGCCCCGTACGGCTACCGCCTGTCCGATCTGCGGGCATTCGATCAATACCCGATGACCCACCATGTGGAGTGCGTGGCGTTGCTGGCCAGGGAGTAATCATGGAAAGCCCCGCATCATCCGGTGCGGGGCACTTCCGTCGCATTACGTCTGATCGGGGGCGGTGTGGTCCACGCAGACGGCGACGCGGGCGAGGAGATCACGGGTCTCGATCTGCCCGGCCTTCAGCTCCGCGATGTCATCTCGCATGATCGAGTTGTTCTTCTCGATGCTGCCGACGGATCGTTCCAAAACACCGAGGCGACCTTTGATCTCGGCGACGTCCACGACGACGCGGTTGAGTTTCAGTTCCACGCCGGCCTGCCCGGCCTTGACAGAAGCGATATCGCTTTTGATCTCCGCGGTGTCGCTTCTGATTTCGCGTATGTCGGACTCGACGGTGCCGACGCGTTGTTCGAGGTAGGGCATGCCGCTGAGCATATGAGTTCTCCGGTGGGTTGGGGGGCGAACGATGACTTTCGTGGAAGCTGTTCGGCCAGTTCAGAGAGGGCGCGGATGACGGATTTCGGGGGTTTCGCACCGCGGAGTGACAGCCAGGCCAGGCCGTGCCTCGCGCGGAAGGCGGCCAGCCGCCCGGCCTCGGTCACGTCGAGATCCCGGGGGTCGGACAGCACGGGCGTGAGGGCGATCCGCCGCCAGGCCGAGGTGCCGTCGACGTCCAGCAGGCGCTGCAGTTGCCCCTGTGCCGACCGCGCGGCCGCGGCCAGCCCGTGGAGGCCCCGGGAGGACGGGACGAGCAGGTTGACGGTGTCGATCTCCGCGCCCGCCGTCCGCACGGCACGGAGCATGCTCATGTCCGCCGCGGCCATGCCGTACTCGGAGGCGGGCAGTGTGAAGGTGATGCTGATCGGCCGGCCCCGGTCGCGTGAGTCGCGCTGCAGCCGGGCGATGACGGCCGCACGGCGGCGGGTGGCCGCGGCGTCCGCCGAGTCGTGGACCTCGAAGTCGAGCCCGGCCGGATCGAACGTCCTGATCACCCGCCGGTAGGTCGCGATGAGGCGGGCCTCGCTCGGACACGAGGCCGACAGTTCCGATCCGTACGGCCCGCCGAACGCGATGTCGGCGTCGCCGCCCTCGGCCCGGAACAGGGCGAGCCGGTCGGCGACCGGGATGTGGTCGAGTGCCGGGCGGTCAGCCCATCGGCCGGTCCATCGGAGCGTGCACCCGTCCGGTCCGGCCGTGAGGTGGCCGATCGTGTACCACCTCGCCCGGGTCGCCGTCGGTCCCGCTGAGGCGTCCACGAACTCGGTGTATGTCCGTCCGGGGGTGACCGGGAGCGGATCCGGCACCGCCGAGGCCGGCGGCGGCATCGGCGTCGGGGTCGGCGTCGTGGTCGTACGGACCGCCCTGACCTGGTGCGAGACGACCACGGGCTCGGCGGAGGTGGGCAGCAGCCAGAGCGCCAAACCGGTACCGAAGACGAGCGTCAACGCCCCCAGGAAGACGAGGAACCGGGGTGGGGTGCCCGCTTCGCGGGCAGGCCGTGCCGACTCCATGCCGACTCCACCATTCACCACGAGGAGTTGTTGAATGACTACGTCATGTCAACGCTAGCAAGGAGCCGGGGAGGGTGAGGTGATAATGGACGGGTGAAATTGAGGATCTTCACTGAGCCCCAGCAGGGTGCGAGCTACGACGACCTGCTGAGTGTCGCGCAGGCGGCGGAACGGCTAGGGTTCGACGGCTTTTTCCGTTCTGACCATTACCTCCGAATGGGGGCCGGTGATCCCGAGCCGGGTCCCACCGACGCCTGGGTGACGCTGGCGGGCCTGGCCCGCGAGACGTCCACGATCCGGCTGGGGACGCTGGTGACCGCGGGAACGTTCCGCCTGCCGGGGCCGCTGGCGATCGGCGTCGCCCAGGTCGACCAGATGAGCGGAGGCAGGGTCGAGCTGGGTCTGGGCACCGGCTGGTTCGCGGAGGAGCACACCGCCTACGGCATCCCGTTCCCTCCGCTCGGGGAGCGGTTCGAGCGGCTCGAGGAGCAACTGGAGATAATCACGGGTCTCTGGACGGCGGCCAAGCCGTTCTCGTTCGAGGGAGTCCACTACCGCCTCGTGGACTCTCCGGCGCTGCCGAAGCCGGCGCAGCGGCCGCGGCCCCCGATCATCCTGGGCGGCACGGGACCGCGGCGCACGCCGCGGCTGGTCGCGAGGTTCGCCGACGAGTACAACGTGCCGTTCAACCGCGTCGCCGACACCGGGGCCGCCTATGGGAGGGTGCGGGAGGCGTGCGAGTCGGTGGGACGTGGCACGATCATGCTGTCCGCCGCCCAGGTGGTCTGCGCCGGCCGCGACGAGAACGAGATCGCCCGCCGTGCGGCGGCCATCGGCCGGGACGTGGCGGAGTTGCGCGCCAACGGCCTGACCGGCACCCCGGACGAGATCGTGGAGAAGATCAAGGAGTTCGCCCAGATCGGTGCGGAACGGATGTATCTCCAGGTCCTCGACCTCGGTGACCTCGAACACCTGGAGCTGATCGCGGCCGAGGTGCTCCCGCACGTCTGATCGGTCCTGCTGAATCCGGTAGCGGATGAAAGGGGCATCCGGCACACTTTGCCGGGTGCTCCTCACGATCTCGACCACCGCGCGCCCGGCCACGGACCTCGGCTTCCTCCTGCACAAGCACCCCGACCGGGTGCAGGAGTTCGGCCAGTCGTTCGGCACGGCACGGGTCTTCTATCCGGAGGCGGATGAGGGCCGGTGCACGGCGGCACTGCTGGTGGAGGTCGATCCCGTCCGCCTCGTCCGCTCGCGCGGCAGGTCGTCACCGGACTTCTCTCTCGGCCAGTACGTCAACGACCGTCCGTACGCGGCCTCCTCTCTGCTCGCGGTGGCTCTCGCCGACGTGTTCCGTACGGCACGGGCCGGACGGTGCGCCTCACGGCAGGAACTGGCCGACGGCCCGATCCCGTTGGAGATCGGTCTGCCCGCGCTGCCGTGCCGGGGCGGAGCCGACCTCGCCTACCGGCTGTTCGAGCCGCTGGGCTGGACGGTGGACGCGGCGGCGGTGCCGCTCGACGAGCGCTTCCCGGAGTGGGGAGACTCCCGATATCTGCGGCTCGCGCTGCGCGGTGCGGTACGGCTGGCCGACGCGCTGAACCACCTGTACGTGCTGCTGCCGGTGCTGGATGACGCCAAGCACTACTGGATGGCCGGCGACGAGGTCGACAAGCTCGTCCGCGCCGGGGAGGGCTGGCTCGCCGCCCATCCCGAGCGCGGGCTGATCACTCGCCGTTACCTCGGCCGGCGCGCCACGCTGACCCGGGAGGCATTCGCCCGCCTGGCCGAGATCGGCGACGACCTCGAGGAGAGCCTGGAGCCGCCGGTGGAGGAGGAGGCCGCCGCGGCGACGACGGTCGAGACGGCCACCGGCCCTGGCGCCGACTCTGGCGCCGACCAGGGCGGCGAAGCCGGGGCGCCGCTGAACGTGTTGCGCCGGGAGGCGGTGGTGGCGGCCCTGGAGGAGATCGGCGCCCGCACGGTGATCGACCTCGGCTGCGGATCCGGGCAGCTGCTCTCCGCGCTGTTGGCCAGGCCGGCCTTCACGCGGGTCGCGGGGATGGACGTGTCGGCGCGGGCGCTCGCCCTGGCCGGCCGCAGGCTCAAGCCGGAGCGCATGCCGGACGCCAAGCGTGCCAGGCTGGAGTTGTTCCAGGGGTCGCTGACGTACACGGACGCGCGGCTCGCCGGGTACGACGCCGCGGTCCTGATGGAGGTCGTCGAGCACGTCGATCCGCCGCGGCTGCCCGCGCTCGAACGGGTGGTCTTCGGTACGGCAGCGCCGACGCACGCCATCGTCACCACGCCGAACGCGGAATTCAACGTGCGATACGAGTTCCTGGCCCGGGATGACGGCACCCCGGTATGGCGGCACCCCGACCACCGGTTCGAGTGGACTCGCGCCGAGTTCGCCGCGTGGGCGGCCGGGGTCTGCGAGCGGTACGGCTACGCCGTGACCCGGCGCCCGGTAGGGGAGGACGACCCCGAACTGGGATCCCCCACCCAACTCGCCATCTTCACAAAAACCCCACCGTGATCTTGCGAATACTCGCACGGATGGTTGATGAGCAGCGGAAACGTCGTGCGTGATCTTGCAGAAACTCGCACCGATGCGCCCTGACCGGCGAGGATCCCGTTCGTGATCTTGCAGCGGACTTCCAAGTGCAAGATCACGGACTGTGTTTTCCCTGGTCGTGCAGCATGAGTGCGAGAAACTGCAAGATCACGAGAGGCGAAAGGGCAGGTGGCGGGCATGTGCTGCAAGTTTTCGCAAGATCACGGGAGGGGGAGGGGGGACGATGAGTGCGTCGGAGAATGTGCCGGCTGATGTGCCAGTGGATGCGCCGGTGAATGTGCCGGTGAATGTGCCGGAGATGGCGCTGGTGGTGCTGGTGGGCATCTCCGGGAGCGGCAAGTCCACCTTCGCGGCGCGGCACTTCCGGCCCACCCAGGTCGTGTCGTCGGACTTCTGCCGGGGACTGGTCGCCGACGACGAGAACGACCAGACGGCCACGCCGGACGCCTTCGACGTGCTCCACTACATCGTCGGCACCCGCCTGCGGCGCGGCCTGCTCACGGTCGTGGACGCCACCAACGTGCAGTGGGAGGCGCGCAAGAAGCTGATCGAGCTGGCCCGCGCGCACGATGTGCTCGTCGACGCCATCGTGCTGGACGTGCCGGAGGAGGTGGCGATCGCCCGCAACGCGGACCGGCCCGACCGTTCCTTCGGCCATCAGGTGATCCCCCGGCAGCGCAGGGATCTCAGGCGATCGCTCGGCAGGATCGACAGGGACGGCTTCCGCCGGGTGCACGTCCTGCGCGGGGAGGAGATCGACCGGGCCGTCATCGGCTATGAGAAGGCATGGAGCGACCGGACCGAGCTGACCGGTCCCTTCGACATCATCGGCGACGTGCACGGCTGCCGGTCCGAACTGGAGTCGCTGCTGCGCCGCCTCGGCTGGGAGGTCACGCCGGACGGCGCCGTACACCCTGAGGGCCGTACGGCGGTGTTCGTCGGCGACCTCGTCGACCGCGGTCCGGACACGCCGGGCGTGCTCCGCCTGGTCATGGGCATGGTCGCGGCCGGAAACGCCCTGTGCGTGTGCGGCAACCACGAGCAGAAGCTGGTCCGCGCGCTGGCCGGCCGTGCCGTACGGGCCACCCACGGCCTGGAACGGTCGCTGCTGCAGTTCGACGCCGAGCCGGCGGAGTTCCGGGAGGCCGCGCGGGCGTTCATGGACGGGCTGCTGAGCCACTATCGGCTCGACGGTGGCCGGCTGGTGGTCGCGCACGCGGGGCTCAAGGAGGCCTACCACGGCCGGGCGTCCGGCCGGGTCCGGGCCTTCGCTCTCTATGGCGACACCACGGGAGAGACCGATGAGTACGGCCTGCCGGTGCGTTATCCGTGGGCGGACGAGTACCGGGGACGTGCCATGGTCGTCTACGGGCACACGCCGATCCCGGAGCCCGAGTGGGTCAACAACACGATCTGCCTGGACACCGGGGCGGTCTTCGGCGGGCGGCTGACCGCGCTGCGCTATCCCGAGCGGGAGCTGGTGTCGGTCCCGGCGGAGCAGGTCTGGTACGAGCCGGTACGGCCGCTCGCCGCGCCCACGGCGGTACGAGATCCCGGTGTGCTCGACATCGGCGACGTGGACGGCACGCGCTACGTGGAGACGCGGTACGGCGGCCGCATCAAGATCGCGGAGGAGAACTCCCGGGCCGCGCTGGAGATCATGAGCCGGTTCGCGGTGGATCCCCGCTGGCTGGTCTACCTCCCGCCGACGATGTCGCCGCCGGAGACCTCGACGCTCGACGGCTTCCTGGAGCACCCGTCCGAGGCGTTCGAGGAGTTCGCCAAGGCCGGCGTCGCGCGGGTGGTGTGCGAGGAGAAGCACATGGGCTCCCGGGCGATAGCCGTGCTGGCCCGGACCCCGGATGTGGCCGCGAAGCGGTTCGGCGTCGCCGACGGCTCGGCGGGCGTCGTCTACACCCGCACCGGCCGCCCGTTCTTCGACGATCACATCCGCGCCGCCGGACTCGTCGACCGCCTGCGCGAGGCGGTGCGACCGCTGTGGCGGGAGCTGGACTCCGACTGGATCGTGCTCGACTGCGAGCTGCTGCCGTGGTCGGCCAAGGCGGAGGGCCTGATCCGCGAGCAGTACGCCTCCGTCGGCGCGGCGGCCGCGGCGGCGCTGCCCGAGACGGTCGCGGTGCTGGAGCAGGCCGCGCGGCGCGGCCTGGACGTGGCGGGCCCGATCGAGCGCGCCCGGCTGCGGGCACGCAACGCCGTGCTGTTCCGGGAGGCGTACGCACGATACTGCTGGCCGATTTCGGGTCTCGAGGGTGTGCGGCTCGCACCGTTCCAGATCCTCGCCTGCGAGGGCGGGCCGGCGGCCGCGGAACGGTCGCACGATTGGCATCTGGATCTACTGGGCCGCCTCGACGCGGAAGTGATCGCCCCGACCCGGCACGTCTTCGTCTCGCTCGACTCACCGGAAGATCGGGCCGCGGCCGTCGCATGGTGGTCGGCGCTCACCGAGGCCGGGGGCGAGGGCATGGTCGTGAAGCCGGCCCAGTTCACGTCGGCCCAGTTCACTCCGGGGCGGGTGCAACCGGGGATCAAGGTTCGGGGGCGGGAGTATCTGCGCATCATCTATGGGCCCGACTACACGGAGTCGCTCGACGTGCTGCGGCGCCGGTTCACCGGCAAGAAGCGCTCGCTGGCGCTGCGGGAGCACGCGCTGGGGCTGGAGGCGATCACCAGGCTGACCGAGGGCGAGCCGCTGTGGCGTGTCCACGAGGCGGTCTTCGCGGTGCTCGCGCTGGAGTCCGAGCCGGTGGACCCGCGCCTGTGATCGATGTCTGTGATCAATGCCTCTGACCGCGAACCCGTGAGGCCTCGGGCAATGGACCCGCGTGTGGATCCGCCCAGCGGAACCCGCGCGGGTCCGGGGTGCGCCTCAGTTGCCGTTGGCGTTGCTGCAGACGGACGTTTCGGCCGCCTCCAGCTTTCTGATCCTGATCTTCGCGGCCTGGGTGCTCCAGGTCGCTGCCCTTACTGCGGGTGCCGTGTTGACGGAGTCCATCTGCCCCTCCAGGCGTCACCTTGATCGTTCGCCCCGGGCCGGGTCTGGTCAAGTCACAATTCGGCGGACGCGTTGCTGGAAGAGTGACGCAGATCACTTAAGGCCGTATTATGGAAGGGAACATAGGCCGAGACCTGAGCGTTATCTCGGTAAGACGGGACCGTTCCGCTTTGAGAGGGCTGGGGGGTGCTCTTGGAGCGGGACAGTCCCGTCTTTTCTTGTTCCTGTCGTGCCCCTGCCGCCTCTCGGGAGGCGGGGGCGTCGGTATGCCCCGGTGACGGGGGAGCGCGCCGACGCCTGTCTCAGCTCAGTAGATGTCCACGGTGAGGAACTTCCAGGGGTCGGCGGTACGGCTCGGGCCCGGCGTCCAGCGCTGCCCCGACTGCCCCGACTGTCCCGCGGCGGGCTGCAGCACGATCCGCGCGTTGTTCGACGTCCCGGACGCGGCGATCGCCCACCCGCTGTCCTTACGCGAGGTGTAGGCGCCGTCGCTCAGGTCCCACCGCATCGACGCGGAGTGCTGGCCGACCGCGGAGGCGCAATGAGCCACCTGGATCGGCTGCCCGGCCCCAACAGGGCTCATGTATCAAATCGGTCTCATTGCTCGTGCTCGCCGACGGCTCGACACGGCGACGACGGTGCTCCGTTGCGGATCCGGCGGAGATTTGCCGTACAGTCACCTGGAGAGATCTTGAAAGCGGTGACGAAGCGATGATGGGGCACTCGCACGCTCTCAGCGGAGCGGCCGTGTGGCTGGCGGCCGCACCGGCCCTGGTGGCGCTTCCCGACGCCCTGGGAGTGCCGGAGTTCGCCGCGATGACCGGCGGGGTGCTGGCACCCGCCGAACTGATCGCGGGCGCGCTGGTCTGTGCCGGGGCCGCCATGTTGCCCGACCTCGACCATCCCCACGCCACGATCGCGCAGACCTTCGGCCCGGTGACCTGGCTGCTCAGCAAGGGGGTCAACTTCGTCAGCGGCGGGCACCGGCACGCCACCCACTCGCTGCTGTTCTCCGTCCTCGCCGGGCTGGGCGCCCACCTGCTTGCGGAGCGGTATCCCATCGGGCGCGACATCCTGGTCGTCCTGATGATCGGGCTCGCACTGCGGGCCGTGGGCGTCGGCGTGCCCCGTAAGACGATCACCTCGGCCCTCGTCAACATCGCGCTCACGGCGGCGACCTTCGTCGTCTTCTTATCGATGGGCGTCACCTACGCGTGGCTCGGCGTCGCGATCGGCGTCGGCTGCCTCGTCCACGTGATCGGCGACTGCCTGACCGAGCGCGGCTGCCCGGTGCTGTGGCCCATCAAGAAGCGGTGGCTGTTGCCGTACGACATCGGGATCAAGACGGGGAAGACCTTTGAGAAGAAGTTCCTCGGCCCAGCCCTGTCGGTCGTGGTGCTCGCCCTCCTCTGTCTGCGATTGATGCCGATCTGACCGCGTTACTTATCAGTAACTTGATGTCGAGATATCTATCGCGTTATCTTGATGTCGAGACATCTGCCGTCTTGTGAAAGTTAGGCAAGCCTCATTGTCGAGCGCGTTCGCGAGGTGCGGCAGGATGACATATCCGAAAACCTGTGACAATCCAGGAAACCTGGGGAGGCGAACTTCGTGTCCGCGAACAGCTTCGGCAGCCGTGACACGCTGCGCGTCGGTGACGCGTCGTACGAGATCTATCGGCTGGACGCCGTCGAGGGGTCGGCGCGCCTCCCGTACAGCCTCAAGATCCTGCTGGAGAACCTGCTGCGCACCGAGGACGGTGCGAACATCACCGCCGACCACATCCGTGCGATCGGCGGCTGGGACCCGGACGCCGCGCCGAGCGTGGAGATCCAGTTCACCCCGGCCCGCGTGATCATGCAGGACTTCACCGGCGTCCCGTGCGTCGTCGACCTCGCCACCATGCGCGAGGCGATGCGCGACCTCGGCGGCGACCCGAGCAAGATCAACCCGCTCGCCCCGGCCGAACTGGTCATCGACCACTCGGTCATCGTCGACTACTTCGGCCACCCGGACGCCTTCCGGCGCAACGTCGAGCGGGAGTACGAGCGCAACCACGAGCGCTACCAGTTCCTGCGCTGGGGCCAGAGCGCGTTCGACGAGTTCAAGGTCGTCCCGCCCGGCACCGGCATCGTCCACCAGGTCAACATCGAGCACCTGGCCCGCGTGGTCATGTTCCGTGACGGCGTGGCCTACCCCGACACCTGTGTCGGCACCGACTCGCACACCACGATGGAGAACGGCATCGGCGTCCTCGGTTGGGGCGTCGGCGGCATCGAGGCGGAGGCCGCGATGCTCGGCCAGCCGATCTCCATGCTGATCCCCCGGGTGGTCGGCTTCAAGCTCACCGGCAAGCTGCCCGCCGGCGCGACCGCCACCGACCTGGTCCTCACCATCACCGAGATGCTGCGTAAGCACGGCGTGGTCGGCAAGTTCGTCGAGTTCTACGGCGAGGGCGTCGCCAGCGTGCCGCTGCCCAACCGTGCCACGATCGGCAACATGAGCCCCGAGTTCGGCTCCACCTGCGCGATCTTCCCGATCGACCAGCAGACGATCGACTACCTCACGCTCACCGGCCGGTCCGCCGAGCAGATCGCGCTCGTCGAGGCGTATGCCAAGGAGCAGGGCCTGTGGCTCGACCCCGCGGCGGAACCGGTCTTCTCCGAGTACATCGAGCTCGACCTCGCCGCGGTCGTCCCGTCGATCGCCGGGCCGAAGCGCCCGCAGGACCGCATCCCGCTGTCGGAGTCCAAGTCGGCCTGGCGTGCGGCGGTCCGCGCGTACGTCCCGAGTGACTGCATCCAGGGTCCGGCCGACGAGGCGTCGGCCGAGTCGTTCCCGGCCTCGGACGCGCCCGCGATCTCCCACGGGGGGCCGGGGGACGTGCCGAACGCCGTCCCGCGCGACGGGGACCGTCCGAACCGCCCGACCCCGGTCACGCTGGCTGACGGCACGTCGTTCGAGATCGACCACGGCGCCGTGGTGATCGCCGCGATCACCTCCTGCACCAACACCTCAAACCCCTACGTCATGCTCGGCGCGGCCCTGCTGGCCAGGAACGCCGTCGACCGCGGCCTGACCCGCAAGCCGTGGGTGAAGACCTCACTCGCTCCGGGGTCCCAGGTCGTCACCGGCTACTTCGAGCGCTCCGGGCTGCAGCCGTACCTCGACAAGCTGGGCTTCAACCTGGTCGGCTACGGCTGTACCACGTGCATCGGCAACTCCGGGCCGCTGGACCCGGAGATCTCCGAGGCGGTCCAGAGCTCCGACCTCGCGGTGACCGCCGCGCTCTCCGGCAACCGCAACTTCGAGGGCCGGATCAACCCGGACGTCAAGATGAACTACCTCGCGTCCCCGCCGCTCGTCGTGGCATACGCGCTGGCCGGGACGATGGACATCGACCTCGACAACGAGCCGCTCGGCATAGGCTCCGACGGGAAGCCGGTGTTCCTCAGGGACGTGTGGCCCTCGGCCGACGAGGTCGCCGAGGTGGTGTCGAAGTCGATCGGTCAGGACATGTTCCTGCGAGACTACGCCGACGTGTTCAAGGGCGACGAGCACTGGCGGTCGCTGCCGATCCCGACCGGCGACACCTTCGAGTGGGACCCCGACTCGACCTACGCGCGCAAGGCGCCGTACTTCGACGGCATGCCCGCCTCGCCGGAGCCGGTGACGGACATCGGCGGCGCCCGCGTCCTCGCCCTGCTCGGCGACTCGGTCACCACCGACCACATCTCGCCCGCCGGGTCGATCAAGGCCGACTCGCCGGCCGGTCGCTACCTGCGCGAGCACGGCGTCGAGGCGCGGGACTTCAACTCGTACGGCTCCCGCCGGGGCAACCACGAGGTGATGATCCGCGGTACGTTCGCCAACATCCGGCTGCGCAACCTGCTGCTCGATGGCGTGGAGGGTGGCTTCACCCGCGACTTCACCCGAGACGGCGAGCAGACGACCATCTACGAGGCGTCGGAGAATTACCAGACCGCCGGCGTCCCGCTGGTCATCCTGGCCGGCAAGGAGTACGGCTCGGGCTCGTCGCGCGACTGGGCGGCCAAGGGCACCGCGCTGCTCGGCGTCCGTGCCGTCATCGCCGAGTCCTACGAGCGCATCCACCGGTCGAACCTGATCGGCATGGGCGTGCTGCCGCTCCAGTTCCCCGAGGGGCAGACCGCCGCCTCCCTGGGCCTGACCGGCACGGAGACCTTCGACATCACCGGTGTCGAGGAGCTCAACGCGGGCGACACGCCGGCGACGGTGACCGTCAGGGCGGGCGACGTCGAGTTCCAGGCCGTCGTACGGATCGACACGCCGGGCGAGGCCGACTACTACCGCCACGGCGGCATCATGCAGTACGTCCTGCGCTCCCTGCTCGCCAAGAGCTGAGCGACTGGACATCACGTCTGTAGCCGTCCTGATCGGGCCCTCGTCCCCTCAGGACGGCTACGGCATCCCTACGGCTTCTCCCGAACCGTGTAGGCGGGAATGTCATCAGGCTCAGGCCCGTCCGCCGCGGCGTTGTCGAAGAGTTCTGTCTCCGCCAGGTACTCGGCCCAACCCTCGGGGTCCTAACGCTGGATGCGCTCAACTGCCTCACGGAGCTCTTGCCGAAACTTCTTGCGCTCGTCATCGGTTACTGGGGCCACGGGTTAACTTCCCTACCTCGGGTTCCGCCACGTGCGGCCGGAACCTGCGGTCAGACCATTTGCCCCAGGACGTGGAGGACTTCGTCGACGACCTCGGTGGGGGCCTGCCCCAACCGGTATTCAAAACGCATAGGGGAAAGCGATCGGACCTGTTGGACCATCGCCCAACTGGTCTTCCGCAGGCCGGTGGCTCCGGTCGGAACCTCTACGTGGTTGGTCCACCCGCGGTTGCGGGTCGTCAGCGGCACAGCGATGACGAGGCCGAATCCCGCCGCGTGGAAGTCGTCGTTACTGACGATCAGGGCCGGCCGAGGGTAACCCTGCTCTCGACCGACAGGCTCACCGTAGTCGGCGAACCAGATCTCTCCTTGCTTCACCCTCATCTCTCTCCTTGGGGAAAGTCGATGAGTCCCTCCCATTCCGGGGCGATCCGGTGCGTCCTGGATGGCGGTCCGTTGATCTCCTCGACCTCGGCCAGGTAGTCAGCCCAGCCCTCGGGGTCCTCGCGCTTGGTGCGCTCGACCTGCTCGCGGACCTTCTCCCAGAACTGCTTCTTTCTGTACTGCTCCACCGCATCGTCGATCACTGCGGTCATGCTTCTTTCCTCCTGTTCGGCGATGTGCGCGATCTTGTCGCGAGTAACGGTGCTGACCCGGATCGACGTGTGCTGTTGCTCGGTGCCCATACAGCTGAGGTTATGTCCGCGTCCGCGTGAGGGCCATGGCTCTGTCCTCGCCCTGAACTCTATAGGCGAGTGATTACTCTCGCAATAGATTTCGATTACTGAGAGTTATTATTCTACTTCGGGAGGGTTTTGGGGGCCGGATGGCCCGGTGCCTGCCGCATGCGGCACACCGTTAAGGTCGGCCGCCATGGGTCATGATTTGGTTTTGTTGCTTGTCGGGGGATTTGCGGTTTTCGCCGGGGCGCTGGTGCAGGGCGGGGTGGGGTTCGGACTGGGCTTGGTCGCCGCTCCTCTGCTGACGTTGCTCGACCCGACGGCCATGCCGGGCGCGATCATGGTGGTCAACGCCACCATGCCCCTGTTCACGCTGGCGGCCGAGTGGCGGCGGGTGGACTGGCGCGGCTTCGGCTTCGCCGTGCTGGGAAGACTGCCGGGCAGCGTCATCGGCGGCTTCGTCGTCGTGTACGTGAGCACGAACGCGCTCGGCGTCGCCGTCGGGGTGATGGTGCTCGTCGCGGTGGCGCTGACCGCCCGCGCGATGGCCGTGCCGCGCAACGGGGTCACTATGTCGGCGGCCGGGTTCCTGTCCGGTGTCACCGGCACGGCGACCGGCATCGGCGGGCCGCCGATCGCGCTGGTCTACCAGAGCGCCAGGGGCCCGCAGATCAGGGCCACGCTCGCGATGTTCTTCTTCCTGAGCGCGATGCAGTCGATCGCGGTGCTGGCGGTCCTTGGCCGTATGCCGCCGCGCGTCCTCGGCGCGGGAGCGCTGCTGATCCCCTTCGTGGTGGCCGGTTTCGCGGCGTCGGGTCCGCTGCGGCGCTACCTCGACGGCGGCCGTGTCCGGCTCGCGGTCCTCTGCGTCGCCGCCCTGTCCGCCTGCGTGCTCCTCGTCCAGAGCCTGACCGGCTCACTCTGACGCGACCGCGTTTCTTGATTGTTATGGCGGGCAACAAACGTTACCGTCCTGTGTCTTCAACCGGCGGACATCGGAGGCTTACGTTGTCCCAAACAACATTCATTCGCACGGTGAGAGCCTCGATCCGGCCATGCCGTACCCCTCCCCCTAGACCCCCAGCTATAGACCTCCCAGCCAGAGAAAGGACCCATGCATCATGCGCAAGGGGATCCTCAGCATCGGCGCCGCCGCCGCGGTGCTCACCCTCGGTCTCACCGCCTGCGGGGGCGAGAGCGGTGACACCTCCGCCCAGAGCACCGACGCGGCCTCCGCCGCCCCGGCCAAGGCCGGCAAGGTCGGTGTGATCCTCCCCGACAGCAAGTCGTCGGCCCGGTGGGAGACCGCCGACCGCAAGTACCTCGAGGAGGCCTTCAAAGCGGCGGGTGTCGAGTACGACATCCAGAACGCCCAGGGCGACAAGACCCAGTTCCAGACCATCGCCGACCAGATGATCACCGACGGCGCGACCGTGCTGATGATCGTGAACCTGGACAGCGGCACCGGCAAGGCCGTGCTGGACAAGGCGCAGTCGCAGGGCGTCGCGACGATCGACTACGACCGTCTCACGCTGGGCGGCAGCGCCTCCTACTACGTCTCCTTCGACAACACCAAGGTCGGCACGCTGCAGGGCGAGGGCCTGGTCAAGTGCCTGACCGACAAGAAGGCGGACAAGCCGATCGTCGCCGAGTTGAACGGCTCGCCGACCGACAACAACGCCACGCTGTTCAAGAACGGCTACGACGGCGTGCTGCAGCCGAAGTACGACTCCGGCGAATATGTCAAGGGTCCGGACCAGTCGGTTCCGGAGTGGGACAACACCCAGGCCGGCACGATCTTCGAGCAGATGCTGACCCAGGAGCCCAAGATCGCCGGCGTGCTCGCCGCGAACGACGGTCTGGGCAACGCCGCCATCGCCGTGCTGAAGAAGCAGAAGCTCAACGGCAAGGTCCCGGTCACCGGCCAGGACGCCACCGTGCAGGGCCTGCAGAACATCCTCGCCGGTGACCAGTGCATGACCGTCTACAAGGCGATCAAGAAGGAGGCCGACGCCGCCGCCCAGCTCGCCGTGGCGCTGGCCAAGGGTGAGAAGCCTGCCGCGAGCGGCTCGGTCAAGGACACCGAGAGCGGCCGGGACGTGCCCTCGGTGCTGCTCGATCCGCAGGCCATCTTCTTCGACAGCGTCAAGGACGTCGTGGCCGACGGATTCGTGAGCAAGGAGGAGCTGTGCACAGGCGAGTTCGCCGCCAAGTGCACCGAGGCCGGCATCGGCTAGCCGTCCCCCGGGCCGTGTCCTGTGGATCTTCGCCGTAGCGAGGATCCACCGGACATTCCCTCGGCGGGGCGCCGTCTCGGCGCCCCGCCCGACGCACGTCCCCTCTTACCCACTGGAGTAGCTCATCGTGTCCCAGGGACCGATCCTGGAGCTGCGCGGCATCAACAAGAGCTTCGGCCCCGTGCAGGTCCTTCACGATGTCGCCTTCTCGGCCCATGCCGGAGAGGTGACCGCACTCGTCGGCGACAACGGCGCAGGAAAGTCCACGCTGGTGAAATGCGTCGGGGGCATTCACCAGATCGACTCCGGGGAGTATTTCTTCGAAGGCCGGAAGGTTCAGGTGCACGGTCCCCGGGATGCCGCGGAGCTGGGTGTCGAGATCGTCTACCAGGACCTCGCGCTCTGCGACAACCTCGACATCGTGCAGAACATGTTCCTGGGCCGCGAGCGCAGGAGCGGCCTGGTCCTGGACGAGGCCGGCATGGAGGAGATGGCGGCGAAGACCCTGGAGGGGCTGTCGGTCCGCACGGTCAAGTCGCTCCGCCAGCACGTCTCCAGCCTCTCCGGAGGACAGCGGCAGACGGTGGCCATCGCCAAGGCCGTGCTGTGGAACAGCAAGGTCGTGATCCTGGACGAGCCGACGGCCGCCCTCGGCGTGGCGCAGACGGCGCAGGTGCTGGAGCTGGTCCGGCGCCTGGCCGACAACGGGCTCGCCGTGGTGCTCATCTCCCACAACATGAACGACGTGTTCGCGGTGTCCGACCGGATCGCGGCGCTCTACCTGGGCCGGATGGCCGCCCAGATCAAGACCTCCGAGGTGACCCACTCGCAGGTCGTCGAACTCATCACCTCCGGGCGCAGCGGAGAGCTCGGGCTCGGGAACGGCAACGGAGCGACATCATGACAACGGAAACGCTCCCCGAGCAGCGGGCTTCCGACTCCAGGGCCGGCGTCCACCTCAGGAACTACTTCGAGCGGGTGCGCGGCGGCGAACTCGGGGCCCTGCCCGCCGTGTTCGGCCTGGTCGTGCTGTGCGTGATCTTCTCGGTGCTGCGGCCGGCCTTCCTGTCGGCGATCAACTTCGCCAACCTGTTCACCCAGGGCGCGGCGGTCACCGTCATCGCGATGGGCCTGGTCTTCGTGCTGCTGCTCGGCGAGATCGACCTGTCGGCGGGTTTCGCCAGCGGTGTCTGCGCGGCGGTGCTCGCCGTACTGCTCACACTGGAGGGCTGGCCGTGGTACCTGGCCGTCCTGGCCGCCATGCTCACCGGCGTGTTGATCGGGCTGGCGCTCGGCTCGCTGGTCGCGAAGCTGGGCATCCCCTCGTTCGTCGTCACGCTGGCCGCGTTCCTCGCCTTCCAGGGCGTCGTGCTGCTGCTGGTCAAGAACGGGACGAACATCTCCATCCAGGACGGCACGATCCTCGCGATCGCCAACAACAACGTGCCGCCGTTACTGGGGTGGGCCGGCGCGATCGTGGGCGTGGCGGCCTACGCCGTCATCCAGATCACGCAGGCGCGCCGCCGGACGGGGCGCGGCCTGGTCGCCGACCCGATGAGCGTGATCGGGTTCCGCGTCGCGGCGCTCGCCGCGGTCGCCGGCGTGGCGGTCTACGTGCTGAACCTGGAGCGCAGCAGCAACGCCGCGATCGTCTCACTCAAGGGCGTGCCCATCGTGGTCCCCCTGATCGTGCTGCTGTTGATCATCTGGACGTTCGTGCTGCGCAGGACCGCGTACGGCAGGCACATCTACGCCGTCGGCGGCAACGCGGAGGCGGCCCGCCGGGCCGGCATCAACGTCGACCGCATCCGCATCTCCGCCTTCGTCATCTGCTCGTTCATGGCCTCGGTCGGCGGCATCATCGCCGCGTCCCGCGCCAACTCCGTCGACCCCAACACGGGCGGCAGCAACGTGCTGCTGTTCGCCGTCGGCGCGGCCGTCATCGGCGGCACCAGCCTGTTCGGCGGCAGGGGGCGCGCGCTCGACGCCGTCCTCGGCGGCGCGGTCGTGGCGGTGATCGAGAACGGCATGGGCCTCATGGGCTACAGTGCGGGCGTCAAGTTCGCCGTGACCGGGTCCGTACTATTGCTCGCGGCGAGCGTGGACGCGCTGTCGAGGAAGCGAGCGGCGACCGGCGGCCGACGATGACGGGGACCGGCCCCCGCTAAAGTGATCTTCGACTCGACTTGACCGACCCGACCCCCACGGAATCCGAGGCTGGCCATGATGCGCGCAGGTCCCTCCCAGGAGGAGATCCGCAAGCACAACCTCGGCACGCTGCTGCGCCACGTCCATCTGGCGGGGCCGACGTCGCGGGCGGAGCTGACCAACCTCATGGGGCTGAACCGCAGCACCATCATGGCGCTCACCGCGGACCTCACGGCGGCGGGCCTGGTACGCGAGGAACTGCCGAGGGACACCGGCCGAGCCGGACGGCCCTCCCTGGTGGTGCTGCCCGAGTCGGCGCGGGTCCACGTGCTCGCCTTCGACGTCGGCGTCGACCGGTTGGTCGCGGCCCGGGTCGGCCTCGGCGGAGTGATCCTGGACCGCCGCCAGATGGTCCGGCCGCGCCACGGGTTCGAGATGGAGGAGGTCGTCGCCGCCCTCGCCGGGTTCGCCAGGCAGATGCGCCGCAGGATCGGGTCCGACTCGGTCTGCGTGGGGGCGGCGGCCGCGATCTGCGGAGCCGTCGGCCGTACGGACGGAGTCGTGCGGTTCGCGCCGAACATCGGCTTCGAGGATGCGCCGTTCGGAGAGGAACTGACGAAGCGGCTGGAGATCGGCCTGGACGTCGCGGTCGGCAACGACGGGAACCTGGGTGCGCTCGCCGAGCAGTCGCGGGGCGTCGGCGTCGGTTGCCGCGACCTCATCTACCTGCACGGTGACGTGGGCATCGGCGGCGGGATCATGGCAAACGGTCAGTTGCTGGGCGGCCTGGGCGGTTACGGCGGCGAAGTCGGTCACATGATCATAAATCCGGGAGGCCGGCTGTGCGCGTGCGGATCCCGTGGCTGCCTGGAGGCCGAGGTCGGGGAGCGCGCTTTGATGGAGCACGCCGGCCGGTACGGCCAGGCCATCGGAGGCGAGGCCGTGCGCGTGGTGGTCGACGCCGCCGACCGCGGCGACGTGGGAGCGCAGGACGCCCTGCACCGGGTGGGCGACTGGCTCGGCCTCGGCGTCGCCAACCTCGTCAAGATCTTCAATCCGGAGATGGTGATCTTCGGCGGGGTGCTGAGGGAGCTCTATCTGGGCGCTGCCGCCCAGATCCGGACGCAGATCAACACCACGACCCTGACCGCCTCCAGGGAGCGGCTCCGGCTGCGCACGTCGGCGCTGGGCGACGACGCCACCCTGGTGGGGGCCGCCGAGCTGGCTTTCGCCCAGGTGCTCGCCGACCCCCTGGAGGCGCTGGCGCGCGTGGCGCCCACGTAGGTGTGGCGCCCCGCGTGGGCGCCGTCAGGTGACGCGGGAGGCGGGGGCGCTGAAGGTGTTGCAGGCGTGCGGGCCGTTGGCCAGCCAGCCGCGCTTCAGCCAGTAGCGGATGTTCTTGGTCGTGCCGTGAAGCTTGTCGCCCATGATCCAGTCGAGCTGCTTGTCGAAGTCGAGCTGGTCGCGCCCCAGGGAGCTCCAGACGCTGCCGATGAACGCGCCGGAGAAGCACTCGGCCTGCAGTTCGATGCGGCGGGTCATCGCGTAGACCTGCCGCTTGCTCGCCCTGCGCAGCTGCCGGTTGGCCGCGGTGAAGACGCCCGCGCGGTCCTGGGCGTAGTGCCCGTACTCGTGGGCGATCACGGTGAACAGGTTGAACTCGTTCGGGTCGGCGAGCTGATACTTCGACACCATGATCCACATGGTCTTGTCGAGCAGGCAGTACATGCCGGCGGCGTAGTTCGCCGGGTACGTGCCGCAGCCGGTTTTCACGCCGCGGGTGATGTAGCGGACCTTCGGCGGCGAGAACGGCAGCCGGGCCTGGCGGAACTCCTCGGTCCATGAAACGTTGAGACAGTCGAGGAGGTGGTCGAGGTAGACCCGGTAGCTGTCGAGGTCGTCGGGACTGCGGCTCAGCTCCTTGCAGTCGGGAAAGTCGAATTCCCCCGTCTTGTACAGGGGATTGCCGATGAGGGCGTTGCCCCGTGCTGCCGAATGGGCGGCGGACCTGGCGGTCGACTGCGTGGTTGACTGAGCGCTCGATTGGACGGTCGATCGGGCGGCGGCCTCGGCCGGAGCCGACAGGGAGAACGCGGCGACCGCGGCCGTGACCGCGGCGACGATCGGGCGAAGGCCTGTGCGAATCGTCGTCGGGCGTCTTCGGCGGGCAGAGAGTCGAAGGGTTTCGGGCACGAGATCAGAAGCGTAGGGCAGAAGGGACGGAAGGGTAAAGCGGAATCAATGGGATACGCGGTAGGTGTGTCAAGATTCAGCGCAGTCCCTGAGGTGGTGAACGCTCCCGCGAATTAGACTGCGTGTCTGTTCGACGGCGAGCGGGAGAGGAAGACTGGTGGGGATTCTGGAGACGATCAAGGACCCGCTCGACGTGAAGCGACTGGAGGCCGGTGACCTCCCCCAGCTGGCCGCGGAGATCCGCGAGTCGCTGGTCGGCTCCGTGGCGCGGTCCGGCGGCCACCTCGGTCCCAACCTCGGCGTCGTGGAGCTGACCATCGCCCTGCACCGGGTCTTCGACTCGCCGCGCGACCCCATCCTCTTCGACACCGGCCACCAGGCGTACGTCCACAAGATGCTGACGGGCCGGGCCGGCGACTTCGACACGCTCCGCCAGGAGGGCGGGCTGTCGGGCTATCCGAGCCGGGCCGAATCCGAGCACGACTTCATCGAGAACTCCCACGCCTCGACCGCCCTGTCCTACGCCGACGGCCTCGCCAAGGCCTTCCGCCTGCGCGGTGAGACCGGCCGCACGGCCGTCGCGGTGATCGGCGACGGCGCGCTCACCGGCGGCATGGCCTGGGAGGCGCTGAACAACATCGCGGCACACAGGGACCTGCCGCTGATCGTCGTGGTCAACGACAACGGCCGCTCCTACTCGCCGACCATAGGCGGTCTCGCCTCGCACCTGTCGTCGCTGCGCATGACCCAGGGCTACGAGCACGCACTCGAACTGGTGAAGAACAACCTCGGCAGGGTGCCCGTGGTCGGTCCTCCCCTGTACGAGACGCTGCACGGCATCAAGAAGGGCGTCAAGGACATCCTGACGCCACAGGTCATGTTCGAGGACCTGGGGCTGAAGTACGTCGGCCCGATCGACGGCCACGACGAGGCGGCCGTGGAGTCCGCCCTGCGCCGGGCCAGGGCGTTCGGCGGGCCGGTCATCGTGCACGTGCTCACCCGCAAGGGGCACGGCTACGCGCACGCGGAGAACCACGACGAGGACTGCTTCCACGGGCCGGGCCCCTTCGATCCGGTCACCGGAGAGGAGCGGCCCAAGCCGCACGGCTGGACCAACGTGTTCAGCGAGGAGCTGGTGCGGCTCGGCGCGGAGCGGGACGACATCGTGGCCATCACCGCGGCGATGCTGCACCCCGTCGGGCTCGCCTCCTTCGCCGCGGCCTACCCCGACCGCATCTACGACGTCGGCATCGCCGAGCAGCACGCGCTGACCAGCGCCGCCGGGCTGGCCATGGGCGGCCTGCATCCGGTCGTGGCGGTCTACGCGACCTTCCTCAACCGGGCCTTCGACCAGCTTCTGATGGACGTGGCGCTGCACCGGCTGCCCGTCACCGTCGCGCTCGACCGCTCCGGGGTGACCGGCGACGACGGGCCCAGCCACAACGGGATGTGGGACCTGTCGATCCTTCAGGTCATCCCCGGGCTGCGGGTCGCCGTGCCCCGTGACGCCGTACGGCTGCGCGAACTGCTGGCCGAGGCCGTCGCGGTGGACGACGGACCCACGGTGGTGCGCTATCCCAAGGGGGCCGTGCCGCCCGAGATCGAGGCCGTCGGCCGGCTCGGCGGCATGGACGTGCTGCGCTTCGACGGCGCTGACGCGCGGGCGGCCGGGGGAGCGGACGTTCTGCTCATCGCCGTCGGCCCGATGGCCGGGGCGTGCGTGGAGGCGGCGGCCCTGCTCGACGCCCAGGGCATCTCGGCCACGGTGGTCGACCCGCGCTGGGTCAAACCACTGGACGAGGCGCTTGTCGAGGCCGCGGCCGCGCACAAACTCGTGGCCGTGGTGGAGGACAACGGCCGGGTCGGCGCGGTCGGCGACGCCGTCGCCCGCCTGCTGCGCGACGCCGACCTCGACGTGCCGGTGCGCACGTACGGCATCCCGCAGCGGTTCCTCGACCATGCCAAGCGGCCGAAGATCCTGTCCGAGATCGGGCTCACCGGGCAGGGCATCGCCAGGGAGATCACGGAAGCGGTGGCGCGGCGCGTTCCGGCGTTGGAGGACCAGCGCTCGCCTATTCTGGAGGGCCAACCTGCGCGACAGGCCCAGTCGACGGATTGACAAATCGCGAGTAAAACCTCCAGTTTCCGGGAAGTCTGCAGGTCACCGACCCGATGAGGAGCCTGCGGATGAGTGTTTTCCGGACGAAACCGGTCGAGCAGTCCATAGCTGACGCCGAGGACGGCGAGCACCGGTTGAGTCGGAGCCTGTCCGCCCTGGATCTGACCGTTTTCGGTGTCGGCGTCATCGTCGGCACCGGGATCTTCGTGCTGACCGGCGTGGCCGCGCGTCAGGCAGCCGGCCCGGCGGTCGCGATCTCCTTCTTGATCGCGGCCGTCGTGTGCGGCCTGGCGGCATTGTGTTACGCGGAGTTCGCCTCCACCGTCCCGGTGGCGGGCTCGGCCTACACGTTCTCCTACGCGACGATCGGGGAGTTCCCGGCCTGGATCATCGGCTGGGACCTGATGCTGGAGCTCGCCCTCGGCGGTGCGGTGGTGGCCGCCGGCTGGTCGGGCTACTTCACGTCCCTGCTCAAGAACTTCGGGATCTACCTGCCGGACTCGATCGCCGGCGACCACGCGGTCATCAACGTGCCGGCGGCGGCGATCGTGCTGCTGCTGACCGCCGTCCTGGTCGCCGGGATCAAGATGTCCGCCCGCTTCAACGGCGTCATGGTGGCGGTCAAGCTGGTGGTGGTCCTGCTCGTGATCGCGGCCGGCCTGTTCTTCGTGAAGGGCGAGAACTACCGGCCCTTCATCCCGCCGCCCCACGAGGTCCCGGCCGGCCACGGGCTGTCGGCGCCGCTCATCCAGGTCGTGTTCGGTGTGACGCCGGTGGCGTACGGGGTCTTCGGCGTCTTCACCGCGGCCGCGCTGGTGTTCTTCGCCTACATCGGCTTCGACGTCGTCGCCACCGCGGCGGAGGAGACCCGTGATCCGCAGCGCGACCTGCCGATCGGCATCATCGCCTCGCTCGCCGTCTGCACGCTGCTCTATGTCGCGGTCTCGCTGGTGGTCGTCGGCATGCAGCACTACTCCACGCTCAGCGAGTCGGCGCCGCTGGCCGACGCCTTCCGCGCCGTCGGGAAGCCCTGGCTCGCCACGACGATCAGCATCGGCGCCATCGCCGGGCTCACCACGGTCGTGATGATCCTCATGCTGGGCCAGAGCAGGGTGCTGTTCGCCATGTGCCGCGACAACCTCCTGCCGCGTTCCCTGGCCCGGGTCCACTCCCGGTTCCGCACGCCCTACCGGATCACGATCGTCATCGGATGCGCGACCGCGCTGCTCGCCGCGCTGATCCCGCTCAGCGCGATCGCGCAGCTCGTCAACATCGGCACGCTGTTCGCGTTCATCGTGGTCGCGATCGCCGTGCTGATCCTGCGCCGGACCCGGCCCGACCTGCCGCGCGCGTTCCGTACGCCGTGGGTGCCGGTGGTGCCCGCCCTGTCGGTGCTCGCCTCGCTCTACCTGATGCTCAACCTGCCGGTCGAGACGTGGCTACGGTTCCTCGTCTGGATGATCATCGGCTCCGGTGTCTACTTCCTGTACGGCTACCGCCGCAGCCGCGTTTCGGCAACAGCATCGGCGGAGCCGGCCCTCGAAACCTGAACAGCCCCGCGGGGCGCACTGGAGAGTGTGTCTGGGGCGCAGCCCCGATCTCTGTTACTCGCCAGTAGCATTAGAGTGGAAGCTACCGATGAGTAGGAGCGAATGGTGCCTGCGTCCCGTGAAGTCGTCTTCGTCGACGGCGTTCGGACGCCTTTCGGCAAGTCGGGCCCCAAGGGCCTGTACGCCGAGACGCGTGCCGACGACCTGGTAGTCCGCGTCATCCGTGAGCTGATGCGGCGCAATCCTGCCCTCCCGCCCGAGCGGGTGGACGAGGTCGCCATCGCGGCGACCACCCAGATCGGCGATCAGGGCCTGACCATCGGCCGGTCGGCCGCCGTGCTCGCAGGCCTGCCCAAGTCGGTGCCCGGATACGCCATCGACCGGATGTGCGCCGGCGCCATGACCGCCGTCACCAACGTCGCCGGCGGCATCTCCTTCGGCGCCTACGACGTGGCCATCGCCGGCGGGGTCGAGCACATGGGCCGCCATCCCATGGGCGAGGGCGTCGACCCCAACCCGCGCTTCCTGTCCGAACGGCTCGTCGACGGCTCGGCCCTGATCATGGGCATGACCGCGGAGAACCTGCACGACCGCTACCCGTCGATCACCAAGGAGCGCGCCGACGCGTACGCCGTCGCCTCCCAGGAGAAGGTCGCCAAGGCGTACGCCGACGGCAGGATCCAGCACGACCTGGTGCCGATGGCGACCCGCAAGGCCGCCGAGGGCTGGGGCCTGGCGACGGCCGACGAGCCGCCCCGGCCCGGCACGACACTGGAGGGCCTGCGCACGCTGAAGACCCCCTTCCGCGCGCACGGCAGGGTCACGGCGGGCAACGCCGCGGGCCTCAACGACGGCGCCACCGGCTGCCTGGTGGCCGCCGAGGAGGTCGCCGGGGAGCTGGGGCTGACCCCGCGGATGCGCCTGGTGTCCTACGCCTTCGCCGGCGTGGACCCCGAGGTCATGGGCATCGGTCCGATCCCGTCCACGGAACGCGCGCTGCGCCTGGCCGGGCTGACCATCGGCGACATCGGTCTCTTCGAGATCAACGAGGCGTTCGCCGTACAGGTGCTCGCCTTCCTGGAGCACTTCGGCATCGCCGACGACGACCCGCGCGTCAACCCCTGGGGCGGCGCGATCGCGTTCGGCCACCCGCTCGCGTCGTCCGGCGTTCGGCTGATGAGCCAACTCTCGCGCCACTTCGCCGACAATCCGGATGTCAGGTACGGCATCACGACGATGTGCGTCGGCATGGGCATGGGCGGCACGGTCATCTGGGAGAACATGGCATGAGTAACGTCGAGAACCTGAAGTCCCTCCTCACCGGGAAGAGCGCCGACGAGGTCGTCACCTTGGCGCTCGTACGCGACGTCGAACTGCCGCACGGCGCGGGCACGATGGCGCTGATCACGCTCGACAACGGCTTCGACCACACCAAGCCCAATACCTTCGGCCCGCACGGGCTGCTCGCGCTGAACGAGGCCCTGGACACGATCACGGCACGCTCGGACGTCGCGGCCGTGGGCGTCGTCGGCAAACCGTTCATCTTCGCGGTCGGAGCCGACCTCAAGGGCGCGGCCGAGCTCGCCACCCGTGCGGAGGCCCACGCGATCGGCGCGCTGGGCCACCACGTCTTCCGCCGGCTCGGCGAGCTCGGCGTGCCGTCGTTCGCGTTCGTCAACGGCGCGGCGATGGGCGGCGGGCTGGAGATCGCCCTGCACTGTACCTACCGCACCGTCTCGTCCGGCGTCCCCGCGATCGCGCTGCCCGAGTGCTTCCTCGGCCTGGTCCCCGGCTGGGGCGGCACGCAGCTCCTGCCCCGCCTGATCGGCCCGGAGAAGGCCATCAAGCTCATCATCGAGAACCCGCTGTCACAGAACCGCACGATCAAGGGCCGTGACGCGTTCGAGCTGGGCGTCGCCGACGCGATGTTCGAGCCCGCCGACTTCCTGGAGGAGTCACTGCTCTGGGCCGCCCGGGTGCTGCTGGGCGAGGTGACCGTCGAGCGCGCCGCGCACACCGAGGCCGACTGGGCACCGGTGATCGAACAGGCCCGCACCCTCGTCGACCTCAAGCTGCGCGGCGCGTCCCCCGCGCCCTACCGGGCGCTCGACCTCATCGCGCTGGCCCGTACGGCCTCGCGCGACGAGGGATTCGCCGCCGAGGACGAGGCGCTGGCCGACCTGCTCATGGGTGACGAGCTGCGGGCCGGGCTGTACTCCTTCGACCTGGTCCAGCGGCGCGCCAAGCGGCCCGCGGGAGCGCCGGACAGGGCACTGGCCCGGCCGGTCACCAAGGTCGGCGTGGTCGGCGCCGGGCTGATGGCCTCGCAGCTCGCGCTGCTGTTCGCGCGGCGGCTGGAGGTGCCGGTCGTGCTGACCGACCTCGATCAGGAGCGCCTGGACAGGGGCGTCGGCTACGTGCACGCCGAAGTGGACAACCTGCACGCCAAGGGCAGGATCCCCGCCGACCAGGCGGGCCGGCTGAAGGGCTTGGTCACCGGGTCGCTGACCAAGGACGCCTTCGCCGACGCGGACTTCGTCATCGAGGCCGTTTTCGAGGACCTCGGGGTGAAGCGGAAGGTGTTCGCCGAGGTCGAGGAGGTGGTCGCGCAGACCTGCGTGCTCGCCACCAACACCTCGTCGCTGTCGATCACGGAGATGGCCGCGGAGCTGCGCCACCCCGAGCGGGTGGTCGGCTTCCACTTCTTCAACCCGGTGGCCGTACTACCGCTGCTGGAGATCGTGCGCGGTGCCGCCACCGACGACGCGACGCTGGCCACCGCCTTCGCGGTCGGCAAATCGCTGAAGAAGTCGTCCGTGCTGGTCGAGGACGCCCCCGCGTTCGTCGTCAACCGGCTGCTCACCCGGTTCATGGGCGAGGTCATCGCGGCGGTCGACGAGGGCACCCCGCTGGAGGTCGCCGACCACGCCCTCGACTCCCTCGGCCTGCCCATGACGCCGTTCGCGCTGCTCCAGCTCGTCGGCCCGGCCGTCGCGCTGCACGTCGCCGAGACCATGCACGCGGCGTTCCCCGACCGCTTCTCTGTGTCGGAGAACCTGGCCAGGCTGGTCGCGGCGGGCAGGCCCGGCGTCTACGGGGCCGACTTCCAGATCGACCCCGAGGCGCGGGCACTGTTCGAGGGCGGCTCATCCCCCTCGACCGGCGAGGATGTGCGGCTGCGCGCGCTGCGGGCGCTGGCCCAGGAGATCCGGCTCATGCTCGACGAGGGCGTGGTGTCGGCCGCGCAGGACATCGACCTGTGCATGATCCTCGGCGCCGGCTGGCCGTTCCACACCGGCGGCGTCACGCCGTACCTGGACCGGACCGGCATCTCCGAGAAGGTCACCGGCTCCCGCTTCCTGGAGCCTGGGACGGCCTCCGTCCCGACACCTGTCATTTAACGGAACCCGCGGGCACCAGCCAGCGGACCTTCTGCCCCGTGAACGCCGCGATGGTGTCGAAGCCCCGGTCGTAGTGAACGACGACCGCGTCGTTCAACTCGGCACACGCGGCGATCACCAGGTCGGAGACGCCCAGCCCGGCTGTTGATCAGCCTTTGCTGGCGCTGCTCCCGTGAGGTGGAACTCAGAGTTCGCCTTTGGTTTCCAGGCGTTCGAGGGCCTTGGCGAGGGGGCGGGCGGTCAGTGAGATCTGCCACTGGCGGGCGCCCAGCTCGCGCAGCCGTACGGCGATCGCCTCAGCTGAGGCCTCGGCGGGCGGCTCCCACATGAGCCTGCGCACGGTGTCGGGCTGGAGCAGATTCTCCGTCGGCATGCGGTGCTCGTCGGCGAGAGCGGCCACGACGGCGCGAGCGGCGGCCAGCCGCCGGGCGGCGGCGGGGTCGCGGTCGGCCCATCGGTTGGCCGGGGGAGGGCCGTCGCCGGGCCCGACGGGCTGGGGGAGCGCGCTGTCCGGCAGGCTGCGCGCCCGGGTCACCGCGGCGAGCCAGCCGTCGAGGTGGCGGCGGGCGGCGCGGCCGACGAATGGGCTGATCTCGGTGAGCGCCTTGGTCGTGCGCGGTTGGTCGAGGGCTGCCTGCACGATCGCGGAGTCAGGCAGCACACGGCCGGGCGCGAGATCGGCGGCCTGGGCGACCTCGTCGCGCAGCGTCCACAGCTCACGTACCACGGCGAGCCCGCGCAGCGTGCGGACCCGGTGGATGCCAGAGGTGCGCCGCCAGGGATCGCTGCGCGGCACGACGGCCGGCGCGGCCAGGATCGCGGCGAACTCCTCCATCGCCCACTCGAGCTTGCCGGCGGCGGTCAGCTCGGCGTGCAGTGCGTCGCGCAGTTCGACCAGCACCTCGACGTCGAGCGCCGCGTAGCGCAGCCAGTCCTCGGGCAGGGGCCGCTTCGACCAGTCGGCGGCCGAGTGGCCCTTCTCCAGCCGCAGCCTGAGCACGAGCTCCACCATCGTCCCCAGCCCGACCCGCTCGTACCCCAGGAGCCGCCCGGCCAGCTCGGTGTCGAACAGCCGCCGGGGCCGCAGGCCGAGCTCGGTCAGGCAGGGCAGGTCCTGTGTGGCCGCGTGCAGGACGATCTCTGTGTCCGCCAGCGCCCGGTCCAGTGCGCTCAGGTCCGGGCAGCCGACCGGATCCACCAGCGCGGTGCCCGCCCCGGCCCGCCGCAGCTGCACCAGGTAGGCGCGGCCGCTGTAGCGGTAGCCCGAGGCGCGCTCGGCGTCGACGGCGACCGGCCCGCTTCCCCGGGCGAAGGCGTCGATGGCGGCGGCCAGGACCTTCCCATCCCGGATGACCGGCGGGATTCCTTCACGTGGCTCCAACAGTGGCTGGACTTCGGGTTCGATCACGGGCTACGGGGCTTTCGGATGGGTGGTGCGCGGACGCAGGGTGGCGACATCGGGGGGCAGCGGCGGGATGCCCGCGGCCAGGCACATCAGGTCGCACCAGGCGGCGACGTGCGGCGACAGGTCCTCGTCGAGGGGCGACCAGGAGGCACGCAGCTCGAGCTCGGTGGTGACCGGGTCGTCGGCCTTGTTGCCGAAACCCTCCGACACCGCACGGGTGACCGTGCCGCCGGCGGCGGCGTAGGCCGCCCCGTGCGCGTCGAGCGCCTCGGTGAGCCAGCTCCAGGCGACCGGCCCGAGCAGCGGATCGGAGGTGATCTCCGGTTCCATGTCGGCTCGGACGTAGGCGACGAGGCGGAACGGTCCCTCCCAGCCTCGCTGGCCGTCCGGGTCGAACAACATGATCAGCCGGCCCACGGCGAGTTCGTCGTCGTCGCGGTAGACGGAGGCGCCGACCGCCCCTGAGTACGGTGCGAGCCGCTGGGGCGCCGGAATGTCCTCCAGCTCTATCTCCGGCCGCACCTCGGCTGGGCGCAACGTCTCCAGGGCGCGCCGGAAGGCGGCGGGAGGCGCCGGTGGTTCACCGAGGGTCATGACCGAAGAGTAGGTCGAGTTCGGCAGTGCGCGAAGCAGGGAGGTGGCAGCGGGGGGCATGGATGTCGGTCAAGCCGTGGCCGTCTCGGACGTCAGGGTGCCTCCCGCACGGGTTGGCGTGCGGCGTTCTGCGGAACTCCACATCGAAGTCATCGGGTGTTGGGCGTGGAGACCCGGCCCTTCAGGGCTGGGAGGAAACGCCCTCCTCCTTCCACGTGTAGGCGTAGCCATCTGCCCGCTGCAGCAGGCGGACGTGACGATGGTGGATGCCCTGGCGGGTGCCATCGGCGGTGGTGACGTTGAAACTGCCGCTGCTGCGGACGGCGACCCGTCCGATGTGGGTCCCGGCGTGCTTGCCGGACGGCACGACAGCACGGACCAGATCCCCGGTGGCGCATCCCGGGTTGTCTGCTGAAGTGGATTCGAGGGTCCGCCGCTGAGGAAGCACGGCGGAGTCGGTCTGCTGTCCTACGTGAAACGTAGCCATCTGGGATGCACCTCCCTTTTCTGGTGATGGCTTGGGCTGGTCAACACGGGCTCGAGGCATCAGCGGTGCGACACCTCAAGCCCCCTCCCTCAGGAGGGGGTCCTTGACCGCTCCGGAGCCTCTCGTCGGATCCATGGCCCTGTCGGTCCTCGGGACTGATCCGACGTTGGCACATCCCGGCGACAATTCCCCGCAACGCGCTCGGCGTGTCTCGAAAGTGGTATAACTAAGCCGCCATTTGGCGAACATTTTGCCGAAACGTGAGATGACTCACACGTGGCGGTGGGTCAACCTTACGATCTTCCCGGGAGCGTGCGGACAGGACCGTAGGTCGGCGCGCGGACCGCCGCCCCGACATGGCACCCTGTGAGAATGACTCCCCACCCGGCTGACTCCGTTTTCGTCCGCGCCTGTCTGCGCAGGCCCGTGCCGTACACCCCGGTCTGGTACATGCGCCAGGCGGGCCGGTCGCTGCCCGAGTACCGCCGGGTGCGCGAGGGCATCGAGATGCTGACCGCGTGCGCCACGCCCGACCTGGTCGTGGAGATCACGCTGCAGCCGGTCCGGCGGTACGGCACGGACGCGGCGATCTTCTTCAGTGACATCGTGGTTCCGCTCAAGGCCATCGGCGTCGACGTCGACATCAAGCCGAACGTCGGGCCGGTCATGGGTGCCCCGGTGCGCGACCGGGCCGGCGTCGCCGCCCTGCGTCCACTCGAGCCGGACGACGTTCCATACGTCACCGAGGCGGTGCGGGCGCTGACGAAGGAGCTCGGCGGGACCCCACTGATCGGTTTCGCCGGCGGGCCGTTCACCCTCGCGTCATACCTGATCGAGGGAGGTCCCTCCAAGAACCACGACCGCACGAAGGCCATGATGTACGGCGAGCCGGACCTGTGGCATGAGCTGATGGACCGCCTCACCGAGATCACGCTGGGCTTCCTGCGGGTCCAGGTCGACGCGGGCGCGTCGGCCACCCAGCTCTTCGACTCCTGGGTCGGGGCGGTGGCCCCGCAGGACTATCGGACGTACGTACTGCCCCACACCAAGAAGATCTTCGAGGAGCTGGCCGGGCTCGGCGTGCCGCGGATCCACTTCGGCGTCGGCACCGGCGAGCTGCTCGGCCTGTTGGGCGAGGCCGGGGCCGACGTGGTCGGCGTCGACTGGCGGGTGCCGCTCGACGAGGCGGCCGTGCGGGTGGGCGCGGGCAAGGCACTGCAGGGCAACCTCGATCCGGCGATCCTGCACGCCCCGTGGGAGGTCGTCGCGGGACGGGCCCGCGACGTGCTCGACCGCGGCCGGGTCGCGGAGGGGCACGTGTTCAACCTCGGTCATGGCGTGCTCCCCTCCACCGACCCCGGCCAGCTCGCGCGGCTCACCGACCTCGTCCACGAGGTCTCAGCCCGCTGAATCCGAGTCGGCTGAGTCAGGGCCTGCCGGGCCAGGCCGCTGCTCGGCCTGGCCCGCCTCGGCAGACTGTGGCCCGTACGGCTGTGGCGCGACCGGCTGTGGCGCGACGGGCTGGGGCCGGGCGGGCGGTGCCGGGACGGGACGGGGGCGGAACCGGCGCGTGATCACCCGTACGATCAGCCAGACGACGGCCGCCAGGACCAGCCAGGGCAGCAGCACGCCGAGCACGGTCAGGCCGATCTCGATCGCCTCGACGAACGCGCGCCAGCCGACGCGCAGCCCGGACAGGAAGCCCGACTGCGTCTCCTGCTTCTTGGGCTTGGCGCTCGGCTTCGGCTGGGGGATCAGCGTGAGCGTGATCGTCGCCATGCCGGTCTGCGCCGCCAGCGCCTTCTGCCTCGCCTGAAGCGACTCGAGCTCGGCCTCCCGGTTGGAGATCTCCCGTTCGATCTCCATGATCTCGCCGATCTTGTTCGCCTTCGACAGCAGCGTGCGGAACTGGTCGAGCGTCGCGCGCGCCGACTTCACCCGGCTCTCGACGTCGGCGACCTCCTCCGTGACGTCCTTGGTGCCCTGGTGCATCGACTCCCGCTTGCCCAGATCGCGGCCGAGCTGGGCGAGGACATCGGGATAGCGCTGCGGGGGGACCTTGAACGTGATGACCGCGCGGTCGTCACGGCCGTGGGAGTCGCTCTTCTCCTGCGAGACGTAACCCTCGGCGCCCAGCACGATCGTCTTGGCCCGGTCCGCCGCCGAGGGCACGTCCGCCGCCCGGACGGTCAGCTCGGCCGTGTAGATGATGGCCCGGTCCGCCGCGACGTCGACCCGCCGGTCGGAGGACTGCCGCTCGGTGGATGACGCGTCCCGTCCCCCGGGCAGCGCGGCCACGGAGCCCGCGTCCGCTGCCTCTCCCACGGCGGCCGGGACGGCGGCCCGGTCGGCCGCCGAATCGTCGGCTCCGCCCCCGCAGCCGGATACGAGGACGGCGGCCATGATCGCGGCTGCGGCGGCCGTGCCGTACCGGAAGCGCATGCCGTACCGGAATCGTGTCATGTACTTCACACGATTCACGATCCTCGCCGGTTCGGTGCTGACGATCTCGGTGCCGTCACGATGTCGTCACGGCGGGCCGCGTGGGGCCCGGGCGTGCGGGCCGGTAGCTTTTGGGGTATGGACGAGATCTCTGGTCGTCATGTGGTGATCGTCGGTGGGGGCATCGCCGGCCTGTCCGCCGCCCTCCACCTGAACCGCGCCGACGCCCGACTCAAGATCACGGTGCTGGAGGGCGCCGCGCGGATCGGCGGCAAGCTGCACGCCTCCGAGGTCGCGGGCGTGGAGGTGGACGCCGGCGCCGAGGCCATGCTGGCGCGGCGGCCGGAGGGCAAGGACCTCGCACGGCTCGCCGGTCTCGGTGACGCGCTCGTCCATCCGGGGACCACGCGGGCGGCCGTCCTGTCGCGAGGGTCCCTGCACGCCATGCCCGCCGGGCAGGTGATGGGCGTGCCCTCCGATCTGGTCGCGCTCGCCCGATCGGGCATCCTGTCCCCGGGCGGCCTCGCCCGGGCGTCGCTCGACCGGCTCCTTCCGCCGACGCTCGTCACGACCGACGTGTCCGTCGCCGCCTACATCCGGGCGCGGATGGGCGGCGAGGTGGTCGACCGGCTGATCGAACCGATGCTCGGCGGGGTGTACGCGGGCCGCTCCGACAGGTTGTCCCTGGACGCCACCATGCCCAGCGTCGCCGCCGCCGCCCGAACCGAGCGGTCGCTGCTGCGGGCCGCCTCCGTCATCGCGGCCGAGGCGCCCAAGGACGCCGGCCCGGTGTTCACCACCCTCAAGCACGGGATGGGCAGCCTGCCGCAGGCGGTGGCGAAGGCGTCCGGCGCGGACGTCCGTACGGGGACCACGGTCCGCGAGCTCATCCGCACCGAGGGCGGCTGGCGGCTGGTCGTCGGTCCCACCCGGGAGGAAGAGATCATCGAGGCGGACGCCGTGATCCTGGCGGTCCCGGCCCGGCCCGCCTCGCGGCTGCTGGCGCGGGAGGCGCCCAGGGCGGCGGCCGAGCTGGCGCGGATCGAATACTCCAGCATGGCCGTCGTCACCCTCGCCTACCCCGGGGCGGCCTTCCCGCAGGCGCCGCGCGGCAGCGGCTACCTGGTGCCGGCGGTCGAGGGCAGGCCGGTGAAGGCGGCGACGTTCGTCACGACCAAGTGGCCGCACCTGGCCGAGGCCGACCGCGACCTGGTCATCGTGCGCTGCTCGCTCGGCCGGCTGGGCGAGGAGGCGGTTCTCCAGCGTGACGATGCCGAGCTGGTCGCCCTCGCGATGAACGAGATGACGGAGATCATGGGGGCGCGCGGGCTGCCGGCCGACACGCGCGTCACGAGGTGGGGCGGCGCGCTCCCGCAGTACGACGTCGGTCACCTCGACCGGGTCGCCCGAGCCCGCGCCGCGGTGGCCGCACAGCCCGGTCTGGCGCTGTGCGGTGCGGCCTACGACGGCGTCGGCATCCCGGCCTGCGCCGCCACCGGCCGTACGGCCGCCGCCCGCGTCCTGGAACACCTGAGGGCTGAGCAGGAGCCGAAGGCCGGGGCGCGGACCGACCCGGCGGCTCCCGAGGGCAGAATGAAGCCATGAGCGAGCCCACCATCCAGTCCGAAGCCGCCCAGCGTCCGAAGGCGCGTGACCTCAACCTCGTGATCCGCTACACCATGTGGTCGGTCTTCCGGCTGCGCGACCGGCTGCCGGAGGCCAGGGAGAGCCTCACCGGGGAGCTCGAGGAGCTGCTCGCCCAGGCGGCGGGCAAGGACGTGGTGACCCGCGGCTGCTACGACGTGGCCGGGTTCCGGGCCGATGCGGACTTCATGTTCTGGTGGCACGCCCCGTCCGCCGAGGACCTGCAGGACGTCTACACCCGCTTCCGCCGTACGGCCGTGGGCCGCGCCAGTGAGCCGGTGTGGTCGGCGATGGCCCTGCACCGCCCGGCCGAGTTCAACAAGTCGCACATTCCGGCCTTCCTCGCGGACGAGCAGCCCAGGGGTTTCGTCTGCGTGTATCCCTTCGTCCGGTCGCTGGAGTGGTACCTGCTGGAGGACTCCGAGCGCAGGGCGATGCTCGCCGAGCACGGGAAGATGGCCCGGGAGTACCCCGACGTGCGGGCCAACACGGTCTCCTGCTTCGCGCTGAACGACTTCGAGTGGATGCTCGCGTTCGAGGCCGACGAGCTGCACCGCATCGTCGACCTCATGCGCCACCTGCGGGGGGCCGAGGCACGGCGGCACACCCGGGTGGAGATCCCGTTCTACACCGGGGTGCGCAAGCCGGTCAGCGAACTCGTCGCCGCGCTGCCCTGACTCCGCATCCGGCCGAACAGGTGTGAGTGGAGTCACTTGCGCTGAATGTCGGAATCACGGGCTGGTCATGGCCGAGGCTTTGCCATAATGTGACGGAACGTTCCCGTCTTTGTGAGGCAGAGTGTCGAGCCGTCTGGCACGTTCCAGGGCGCGCCGCCGGAAGCGGCGCGCCAGGGCACAGGTCGCCGCCCTCGGGGTGACCATCGCCGCCGGCGGAGCCTTCGCGGTCGCCGGCCCGATCTTCCATGTGGCAGACCCGCCGGGCACCGCGACGCCGGCGGGGGTCGCCGCGCCGGCATCGACGGAGGCGCCGATCGAGGCGCCGATCGAGGCGGCCGCCGAGACCGCGGCGAAGTCGGGCGGCACGTCGGCCGCCAAGGCGTCCGGCCCGTCGAAGTTCACTGACAAGAAGGCGGCGGCCTACTTCAGGAGCCGTTGGAAAGACGGCACCGCCAAGCGCGTGCGCGACATCCGGACCACCGGGCGCTACCTGCGGATCTACACGAACCTGCCGGAGAACGCCGGAAACTCCAAGACCGCGATCACGCTGTGCAAGCGTGGCCTGGAATACCTGGAGGAGCAGGGTGAGCGCAACCCGGTCGTCTTCGTGCAGGCGAAATACGGCGGGAACGGCAACCCGGTCCTCGCCAACGTCCTCGGCCCCGACGATGCCGACTGCCGCGTCACCCACCCCAAGCCCCGGTGAGGTGAATCACTCCGTGGGTTCGAGCGTCAGGCACACGGAGTTGATGCAGTAGCGGTCGTCGGTCGGGGTCGGGTAGCCCTCGCCGTGGAAAACATGCCCCAGGTGGGAGTCGCACGTCGCGCAGCGGACCTCCACCCGGCTCATGCCCAGCGAGTCGTCCCGGTGCAGGGTCACGGCCTCCGACTCCGACGGCTCGAAGAACGACGGCCACCCGCAGTGCGACTCGAACTTGGCCCCCGAGCGGAACAGCTCGGCGCCGCAGGCACGGCAGGAGTAGACCCCGGCCGTCTTGACGTCCACGTACTCACCGGTGAAGGGTTGCTCCGTCCCCGCCTGCCGGAGCACCCGGTACTCCTCCGGAGACAGCCGGGCCCGCCACTCCTCTTCACTCCTGATCACTTTGTCCATGGGCACCAGCCTAATTCGGCCAAGGGAAGGTCAGTTCTCCTCGCCCGGAGCATCCTTTCGCGGTCCTCCCGGCGTCTTCACAGACGAGGCCTCAGGGCGAGAAGCACCCGACCCGTGCTGGACGCCGCCCCGGGGCGCCTCACGTGGTCCGTCCCGTCGCGTTCGCGCGACCACGAGCCCCGCCCGGACAGGGCGAGCGGGCTTGCGGGAGCTCCCGGTCCGGCCGCCGTTGGCAGCCCGGGGCGGACCATCTCCTTTCTGGGTAGTGTCCGTTGCATGGCGTCGCCGTACATCGAACTCGAAGTCGAGGACCGGACGGTCAAGGTGACCAACCCGGACAAGGTCTACTTCCCGGGTGCGGGAGCCACCAAGCGCGACCTGGTGGAGTACTACGTGAGCGTCGGGGACGGTGTGCTGCGCGCCCTGCGCGACCGGCCGACCTACCTCAAACGGCACCCCGACGGAGTCGGGTCTGAGGCGATCTACCAGAAGCGGATGCCCAAGCACCCCGACTGGATCGAGACCGTCACCGTGGGCTTCCCCAGCGGGCGCACCGCCGACGCGTTCTGCCCGACGGAGGTCGCGGCCATCGCCTGGTGCGCGAACCTCGGAACGATTGACTTCCACCCCTGGCCCGCCCGCCGGCCCGACCTCGATCACCCCGATGAGCTGCGCATCGACATCGACCCGCAGCCCGGCACCTCCTTCGAGGACGCCCGCAAGGTGGCCTTCGCCGCGGGCGAGGTGCTCGGCGAGCTCGGCATGACCGGGTTCCCCAAGACCTCGGGCAACCGCGGCGTCCACATCAGCGTGCGCATCGAGCCTCGCTGGACCTTCACCGAGGTACGGCACGCCGCGATTGCGTTCGCCCGCGAGGTGGAGCGGCGCCTCCCCGGCCTGGCGACCACCGCCTGGTGGAAGGAGGAACGGGGGGAGAAGGTCTTCATCGACTACAACCAGAACGCCCGCGACCGCACGGTGGCCGCCGCCTACGCGGTGCGCGCCCGGCCGGACGCCACCGTCTCCGCTCCGGTGACGTGGGAGGAACTGGCCGACTGCGACCCCCGCGACTTCGACATCCGCAGCATGCCGGGGCGGTTCGCGAAGATCGGCGACCTCCAGCGGACCATCGACGACCGGGCGTTCGCCATCGACACGCTGCTCGAGTGGTACGCCGCGGACGGCCGGGGCGACCTGCCGTACCCGCCGAACTACCCCAAGATGCCCGGCGAACCCAAACGCGTCCAGCCCTCCAAGGCCCGCCCCTCGGACGGCTGACAGGGACGCACGCGGCCTGGATGGTTGGTTCACCGGCCTTCGCCGTGACCAGTGGGCCTCGCGTGCCGCGATCAAGAAGGTCGAGCTGGACCGCGACACGAGGGGATCGTCAAGATCAACGCGCTGGCCGACCGGAGCGGCGACGAGGACTGGGAGTACGCGCGCGCCAACGACGGCGTCGGCGGGATCGACATCACCCTGGCCCTGGAACCCGAGGGCCCGCGCGTGCAGAGCATGCAGACGGCGGTTGACCGCGGACGCGTCAATCGGGTGCCGACGCTACGGCGAACACGAAAGGATCGCGTCCTTTATCAGGCGCCCGGCCTCGGGGTGATTTTTCACCAACCCGGTGCTGTGGTCCTTCCCGGGGACGAACAGCAGTTCTCCACGATTCCGGGTGTTCACGTGGCTGAATATCTCTTTGGCGTTGCTCGCGATGTCGGTGTTACCTTCTTCGGTGGCGATCCATGTCTTGGGTAGTGGTTCTTTCGCGACCATAGGGTCGACCGAACCACTTCGGTCGCTTATGGCCTGTAACGGCGAGATGGCGACAGCCGCGCATATGGGAATATTTTCGCTTCCGGCTTTCTTCCCGGCGGCGAGGGCGATGGGAGCGCCGTAGGAAGTCCCCATGACCGCGAACCGTACGGCTCCACCGCTCTTCAGCCAGTGCAGCGCATCGATCGTGTCCTCCACGTACCGGGTCATGTTCGGGGCTCCTTCGCTGGAGCCCGTGCCGCGACGGTCGGGAATCACCACCTGTGCGTGAGTTTCCTCGACGACTTCGCCGATCTCCTCCAGCCAGTCGCACAGGCTCTGATTCAGTCCGTGAACGAGAACCACGCCGACCCGGGCGTCGGCGGGACCGAGAGCGGCCGCGCCCAGTCGGACGCCGTCTCGCGCCCGCAGGATCACTCGCCGGACCCCTGAAGGAACAGAACCACATTGATCCCGCAGCGCGCTCTCCGGAGAAACCCTGACGGGCTTGCCGGAACCACATCCGGTAAGCCCTGCCAGGGTCAAACTGAGAAGCAGCGAGAGGCCGCGATAGCTCAAGACGAAACCTTTCCGCCCCGAATCCTTACGAGCGCCGCCTCTGATAATGCGTTGCGTTTGTAGATCACCGGCCGAGCCTACCGGCCGGCAACGTCAGGTGGCACGTGAGCGGCGGGATCACCAACCCTGGAGGACCGTAGGTGTGCCAGGGTGGGAGCGTGCGTCGTATACATCCGTATGTCGAGGACGATCCCGACCTCGCCGCCGCCTACGGGTACCCGCGGGAGGGGTGCCTGCGGGTCAACATGGTGGCCAGCGCCGACGGTGCGGCCTGGCTGGAGGGCAGGTCGGCGGGGCTGTCGAGCCCGGGGGACCGGCGGATCTTCCATTACCTGCGCGGCCTGGCCGACGTGGTGCTGGCGGGTGCGGGGACGGTCAGGACCGAGGGGTACGGCCCGTCGAAGCCGCGTGCGGGATGGCCCGCGCTGCGTGCGGGCCGCCCGCCCGCGCCGCCGATCGCCCTCGTCACCCGGCGGCTCGACCTCGACCTGCGCGGGCCGCTGTTCACCGAGGCCGAGCCGTACCAGCGGACCATCGTCATCACCACGCGGGCGGCGCCGCGGGACCGCCTCGAAGAGGCGGGAAAGAACGCCGAGGTGCTCGTCGCGGGGGAGGAACTGGTCGACATGGCGGTGGCGGTGCGCCTGCTGCGCGAGCGTGGGCTCGGCCGCATATTGTGCGAGGGCGGGCCGCGGCTGAACGCCGAACTCGCCGCCGCCGGGTTGATCGACGAACTGGTGCTCACGATCAGCCCGTTGCTGGCCGGCGGGGACGCCGCGCGCGTCCTGAACGGCGTGGTCGCGCGGACCCCGCTCGCCCTGGCGCACGTGCTCGAGGAGGACGGCGTCCTGTTCACCCGCTACGTCAGCGAGGGGGCTGCTCGATGAGGCTTCCGGTCGAACCGCCGGTGGCGCCGATGCTGGCCAAGGCGGTCAAGCGGCTCCCGCCGCAGGACGGCACGCTCTACTACGAGCCCAAGTGGGACGGCTTCCGCTGCATCGTTTTCCGCGACGGCGACGAGGTCTATCTGGGCAGCCGGAACGAGCGGCCGTTCACGCGCTACTTCCCGGAACTGGTGGCGGCCGTCAAGGCCGAGCTGCCGCCGCGCTGCGTGGTCGACGGCGAGATCGTCGTCGTTTCGGGCGAGACGCTCGACTTCGACGCGCTGCAGCAGCGGATCCACCCGGCCGCGTCCCGGGTGAAGCTGCTGGCCGAGCGGACACCCGCCTCGTTCGTCGCCTTCGACCTGCTCGCAGAGGGTTCGGAGAACCTGATGGCGGAGCCGTTCGCGGCACGGAGGGCACGCCTGGAGAAGATCCTCGGTACGGCCTCCGGCTCGGTACGGCTGACCCCGGCCACGATGGACGAGCGGCAGGCCGCAGAGTGGTTCGGGGTGTTCGAGGGCGCCGGGCTGGACGGCATCGTCGTCAAGCCGGGGGGCATTCCGTACGCGCCGGACAAGCGGGTGATGTTCAAGGTCAAGCACGAGCGGACGGCCGACTGCGTGGTCGCGGGGTATCGCGAGCACAAGAGCGGCCCGGTGGTCGGGTCGCTGCTGCTGGGGCTGTACTCGGCCGATGGCCGCCTGCACCATGTGGGGGTGGCTGCGTCGTTCCCGATGAAGCGGCGCGCGGAGTTGGTCGCCGAGCTCGCGCCGTACCGGATGGACGATCTGAGCGAACATCCGTGGGGTCACTGGGCGGAGGTCGCCGAGGGCGGCGCGGCGGTAGCCGGGCAGCGCCTGCCCGGGGCGGTGTCGCGGTGGAACGCCAAGAAGGACCTGTCGTTCATCCCGCTGCGGCCCGAGCTGGTGGTCGAGGTGGCCTACGACCACATGGAGGGGGACAGGTTCCGGCACACCGCCCAGTTCCGCCGCTGGCGGCCCGACCGGGAGCCCGCCTCGTGCACCTACGACCAGCTCGACCGGCCCGTCGCCTACGACCTCGCCGACATCCTCGGCGGCCGACCCGCTAACCGGTGAGTGCGCGGACGGCGGCGGTGACGACGACCGCGACCGCGACGACCACGAGGAACGGCGCACGCAGCAGCAGCGCGACGGCCGCCGCCGCCAGCCCGGCGGCCCGCGCGTCGACCACCAGCGCCTGCCCGCTGCCGAAGGTCTGAATGGCCGTGAGCGCGGCCAGCATGGCGACCGGCACGAGGGCCGCCATCCGCCGTACGAGGGGCCGGTCCAACAGCCCCGCGGGCACGGACAGTCCGAGCAGTTTGACGAGGTAGCAGCCGAGCGCGGTGACGGCGACGGCGATCCAGACGGTCAACGGGATGCCTCCGGGCGGCGGGTGAGGGTCAAGACGATCGGTGCGGCCAGCACCGAGACGAGGACGGGGACGCCCGCCGGCAGTAGCGGCAGGCAGGCCAGCGCGAGCGCGACGGCGAGGACGGCGACCAGGACCTCCTGCCGTCCACGCAGCATCGAGGCGAGCAGCGCCAGGAAGACGGCTGGTCCGGCGGCGTCCAGCCCCCATGCGGACGGGTCGCCGAGCGCCTCGGCGCCCAGCGCGCCGAGGAACGTGGTGAGGTTCCACAGCACGTACAGGCTGGCCCCGGTGACCGCGAAGCCGAGTCGTGCGCTGCGTCGATCCGGCTGCGCCATGGCCACGGCCGACGTCTCGTCGATGATCCACTGCGCGGCGAGTGGGCGCACCGCGCGTGGCAGGCGCATCAACTGGGCCAGTCGCAGTCCGTAGAAGGCGTTGCGCACGCCGAGGAACAGCGCTCCGGCCACGGCCGCGGCGGGGTTGCCGCCCACGCCCAGCGCGCCGACGAGCGCGAACTGCGACGCCCCGGTGAACACGAGCAGGGAGAGCGCGCACGTCTGGGCCAGGCTCAGCCCGGCCCCGGCCGAGGTCACGCCGAAGGCGAATCCGGACAGGCCGACGGCGACGCCCACGCCCAGGGCGTCCCGTACGACCGCCGCCCGGGGGCGGATCAGGGTCCGTTCTAGAGGGATTTGCGAAGATTCCGTGGTCACGGGCTGAAACTACCTGGAATGAGGCACGGGGGGCGTCAACGGTAGGTTGACGATAGCATGTCGTCAACCTACCGTTGACGGTATGACGAATCCGATCCATTCGATGCATCCCGTCCGCCTCGACGACCTGATCGAGGCGATCAAGAAGGCGCACACCGACACGCTCGACCAACTCTCCGACGCGGTCCTGATGGCCGACCATCTCGGCGACGTCGCCGACCACCTGATCGGCCACTTCGTCGACCAGGCCCGGCGATCGGGTGCCTCCTGGACCGACATCGGCAGGAGCATGGGGGTCACCAAGCAGGCCGCGCAGAAGCGGTTCGTGCCGAAGGCCGCCGCCGAGACGCTCGACCCCGGTCAGGGCTTCGGACGGTTCACGCCGCGGGCGAGGAACGTCGTGATGGCGGCGCACAACGAAGCCCGCGCCGCGAGCAACGACGAGGTCCGCCCCGAGCACCTGGTGCTGGGCCTGCTGAGCGAGCCCGACGGCCTGGCCGCGAAGGCCATCGCCGCCCAGGGCGTGCCGCCGGAGGCCGTACGGCAGGCCGTGGCCGCGGAGTTGCCGCCGGCAGCCGATGTGGTGCCCGAGATCGTGCCGTACGACGCGCAGGCGCGCAAGGCACTGGAGCTCACACTCCGGGAGTCCCTGCGGATGGGCCACAACTACGTAGGGACCGAGCACATCCTGCTCGCCCTGCTGGAGTTGGAGGACGGCTCCGGCGTGCTCTCCGGGCTCGGGATCACCAAGCCGGCCGCCGAGGCCCACGTCAAGGCGGCCCTGGCCGCCATCCTCAAGGACTGAAGGACCAGCAGGAGCCGGGCCAGGAGGAGGTGCTAGTCCTGGGAGCGGCGCAGGATCTGAAGGGACCGGGGGGCGACGGACACGTCCGCGCCCGCTCTCCGGACCTCTTCGTCGGCGGCCGCCCGGTCCGGAGTCTCATCGGCGGTGTCGAGCACCGATTGCCAGTGGTCACCGAACTCGGCCGCGGGCAGGGTGAACGTCAGGTTCTCGTGGTGGGCGTTGATCAGCAGAAGGAACGAGTCGTCCCAGATCTTCTCCCCACGCGGGCCGGGCTCGCTGATCGCGTCGCCGTTGAGGAACACCGCGAGCGACTTGGCGTAACCGGTGGCCCAGTCGGCGTCGGTCATCTCCTCACCGGCCGGGGTCAGCCAGACGATATCGCGTACGCCGTCCCGGACCTTGCCGTGGAAGAACCTGCGCCGGCGGAAGACCGGGTGATCGCGCCGGAGTTCGGCCAGCCGCCGGACGAACTCGAGCAGGTCCGCCTCAGTCTCGGCCAGCGACCAGTCGACCCAGGAGATCTCGTTGTCCTGGCAGTAGGCGTTGTTGTTGCCGTGCTGGGTGCGGCCGAACTCGTCGCCCGCCGCGATCATCGGCACGCCCTGGGACACGAACAGAGTGGCCAGGAAGTTGCGCCGTTGCCGTCTCCGCAGCGCTGCGATCTGGGGATCGTCGGCCGGGCCCTCCACGCCGCAGTTCCAGGAGCGGTTGTCGTCGGTGCCGTCGCGGTTGTCCTCGCTGTTGGCCTCGTTGTGCTTACGGTTGTAGGAGACCAGGTCGGTGAGGGTGAACCCGTCGTGGCAGGTGACGAAGTTGATCGAGGCGACCGGCCGGCGGCCGCTGGTGGCGTACAGATCGCTCGAGCCGGACAGCCGGGAGGCGAACTCGGGCATGGTCCTGACGCTGCCCCGCCAGAAGTCGCGTACGGCGTCGCGGTACTTGCCGTTCCACTCGGTCCACAGGGGCGGGAAGTTGCCGACCTGGTAACCGCCGGGGCCGACGTCCCACGGCTCGGCGATCAGTTTCACCTGGGAGATCACCGGGTCCTGCTGGATGAGGTCGAAGAACGCGCTCAGCCGGTCCACGTCGTGCAGCTCCCGGGCGAGCGCCGCCGCGAGGTCGAAGCGGAAGCCGTCCACGTGCATCTCCTGCACCCAGTAGCGCAGCGAGTCCATGATCAGCTGTAGCGCGTGCGGCGAGCGGACGTTGAGCGAGTTGCCGCAACCGGTGTAGTCGAGGTAGTAGCGCCGGTCCTCGTCGTGCAGCCGGTAGTAGGCGACGTTGTCGATCCCCCGGAAGCCGAGCGTCGGGCCCATGTGGTCGCCCTCGGCGGTGTGGTTGTAGACGACGTCGAGGATCACCTCGATCCCGGCCTCGTGCAGCGCGCGGACCATCGCCTTGAACTCCTGGACCTGCTCGCCCCGCTGCCCGGCGCTCGAGTACGCGTTGTGCGGAGCCAGGTAGGCGATCGTGTTGTAGCCCCAGTAGTTGGTCAGCCCCCTGGCCACCATCGCGTGTTCCGGCACGAACTGGTGCACCGGCATCAGCTCGACCGCGGTCACCCCGATCGAGAGCAGGTGATCGAGCACGGCGGGATGCGCGAGCCCGGCATAGGTGCCGCGCTGCTCCTCCGGCACCCCCGGGTGCCGCATGGTTAGGCCGCGCACGTGCGCCTCATAGATGACCGTCTCGTGGTACGGCGTACGCGGCGGACGGTCGTTGCCCCAGTCGAAGAACGGATTGATCACCACGTTCTTCGGCATGTAAGGGGCGGAGTCGTCGGTGTTCAGCCGTGCCGGGTCGGCGAAATGGTAGGAGAAAAGCGACTCGTTCCACCGCACCGAGCCCTCGACGGCCTTGCCGTACGGATCGAGCAGCAGCTTGGCGGGATTGCACCGGTGGCCGTGCTCGGGCTTGTACGGGCCGTGGACGCGCAGGCCGTACCGCTGGCCGGGCATGATCCCCGGCACGTAGCCGTGCCAGACGAACCCGTCGACCTCGGGCAGGTCGACGCGGCTCTCCGAGCCGTCGTCGTCGAACAGGCACAACTCGATCCGCTCGGCGGCCTCCGAGAACACCGAAAAGTTGGTTCCCACCCCGTCCCAGGTGGCACCGAGGGGGTACTGCTCTCCAGGCCAGACCTCGCGCATATGACCCCGTTCCTGCCGGGCCCCCACCTGGTCGTGGGGGCCCGGGATGGTGTTTCGAATCAGCCGACGAGTTCGGCGTTCAGCGAGATCGTGGTCCCCGCCAGGGCCTTGCTGACCGGGCAGTTGGCCTTCGCCGTCTCGGCCGCCTGCTGGAAGTCCTCGGCGGAGATCCCCGGCACCTGGGCCCGGACGGAGATCACGATGCCGGTGATGCCCTCACCGGGTTGGAAGGTCACGTCCGCCCTGGTCTCGACCGACTGCGGCGGAGTCCCCGCCTTCGCCAGGCCGTTGGACAGCGCCATGGAGAAGCACGAGGAATGGGCGGCGGCGATCAACTCCTCGGGGCTGGTCTTGCCGTTCGCCTCCTCCGCACGGGACGGCCAGGAGACCTCAAAGGTGCCGACGCCGGAGGAGTCCAGCGAAACCGAACCCGATCCGTCCAGGAGGGCGCCCTTCCACTGGGTCGTGGCGGTACGCGTGGTCGCCATCTCGCTCCCCTTTCCATAGGTGTGAGAATCATTTTCCACGGACGACCCTAGCGCGCGGTGCCCCCCGAGCGATTCAGGACCACAGAGCGATCCATGACCACAGAGCGATTCAGGACCGCCGACAGGTCCAGACCTCCCGGCAACGTGCCGAAGGCGCGTCCCCAGTCGCCCGCCAGGCGGGAGGCGCAGAACGCGTCGGCCACCGCGGCGGGCGCGTGCCGTACGAGCAGGGACGCCTGCAGGACCAGGGCCATCTCCTCGGCGACGCGCCGCGCGTCCGTCTCCCCGGCCGAGGCGATGGTCTTCTGGGCCCGTTCGGCGGCGTCGGCGACCCGGCCGTCGCCGGCCAGCGCCACCTCGGCGAAGAACGCCTCCATGGCCTCGGGTTCGCGCGTCAGCACCCGCATCAGGTCGAGCGCGGCCACGTTGCCCGATCCCTCCCAGACGCCGTTGAGCGGCGACTCACGGAAGAGGCGGGGCATCTGCGACTCCTCGACGTACCCATTGCCGCCCAGGCATTCCAGAGTCTCGGCCGCGTGCGCGGGGCCTCGCTTGCACACCCAGTACTTCGCGGCCGCCAGGGCCGCCCGGCGGAACAGGCCCTCGGCGGCGTCGCCGCGTACCGCCCGGTCGGTCGCCCCGGCCAGCCGCAGCATCAGCGTGGTCGCGGCCTCCGACTCCAGCGTCAGGTCGGCGAGCACGTTGCGCATCAGGGGCTGGTCGAGCAACTCCTTGCCGAAGGCCCTGCGGTGGCCGGCGTGGTGGATCGCCTGCGCCAGGCCGTACCGCATGCCGGCCGCGGAGCCGATCACGCAGTCGAGCCGGGTCATGTTGACCATCTCGATGATCGTCCGGACGCCGCGGCCCTCCTCGCCGACCAGGAACGCGACGGCGTGCTCATACTCGACCTCGGCCGAGGCGTTGGAGTGGTTGCCGAGCTTGTCCTTCAGGCGCATCAGCCGTATCGCGTTGCGTGAGCCGTCCGGCAGCACGCGGGGGAGCAGGAAGCACGACAGACCGCCGGGAGCCTGGGCCAGCACCAGGAACACGTCGCACATGGGCGCCGAGTTGAACCACTTGTGCCCGGTGATCGCGAAGCTTCCGTCGGCGAGCGGCTCGGCCCGCGTCGTGCCCGCCCGGACGTCGGAACCGCCCTGCTTCTCGGTCATCGCCATGCCGGCCAGCACCCCGCGCTTGTCGGCCGCCGGGCGCAGCCCGAAATCATAGGTGCGTGACGCCAGCAGCGGCTCCCACTCGGCGCGCAGCGCGGGGGAGTGCCGCAGCGCGGCCACCGCCGCGTACGTCATCGAGATCGGGCAGCCGTGCCCGGCCTCCACCTGCGACCAGACGAAGAACTTGGCCGCCCGCGCCACGTGCGCGCCGGGCCGGGCCGACATCCAGGGCGCGGCGTGCATGCCGTTCGCGACCGCGACCGACATCAGTTCGTGCCACGCCGGGTGGAACTCCACCTCGTCGATCCGGTTGCCGTACCGGTCGTGGGTGCGCAGCACGGGCGGGTTGTCGTTGGCCAGCCTGCCCCACTCCTGCGCCCGCGCCGATCCGGCCAGTACGCCGAGCTGATGGAGCTCCCCCGTCGCCCAGTCCGCGCCCTCGCGGGCGAGGCCCTCCAGCAGTGCGCGGTCGGCTGACACGTCGTGGCCGGTCAGCGGGGGCACCTGGTTGGTCACGTCGTGGGTCACTGCGTCCTCCTGTCGGGGCGGGGGCTGACCTTCGGGTGAGTTGACCTGTCGGAGTAGGTTCAGCATCCCCCCGGGTCGGCCAAATCGCCAGCTCATGAAACTCCGGGTAACAGAACTCAGGGGGTCACGGAACTCCGGTGCCGGCGATCCCGGCCTCGCGGATCTCCAGTCCCAGCTCGGCGGCCGCCTCCAGGACGAGGTCGCGGGCGTAGCCGCGCTCGCCCTCCAGATCGCCCGTCTGCCGCCTGCTCTGCCCACCGCCGCTCGGCTCGCACAGCACCCGGTGGATTCCGCCGATGGCCCGCCGGTCCCCCCGTCCGGCCAGGCCGAGTGCGGCCTCCGCGACCGTCGTCAGGTCGCTGTCCGCCAGCCGGGCGGCGAGAGCCTCCCTGATCCGCCGGGTGTCGGCGGCCAGTCCCGCGATGCCCATGGTGGCCCAGTCGCGTACCTTGGGGTCGGCGTCCTCGCTCAGCCGGACGAGCGCGGCGATCCCCTCCTCGTCGTCCGGCGGCAGGACGGCGGCGAGCGCCACCGGGTCGCTCACCGTGGGCGTCCGCCCAGGCAGGTTGACGATGCCCAGCACCTCGGGAAACGCCCGCTCGTCGGCCCGGTGGCCGAACGCGTGCAGGACGGCCTCGACGACCCGCGGGTCACTCTCCTGACGGGCCATGTCCCGCAGGATCGCCAAGGCGCGCTCGTGATAGGGATCGTGCTCCATGTCCTGGCCGAACTCGGCCAGCACGTCGGCGCCGAACTCGCGCTCCACCGGGTCGGCGCTGTCGCACAGCCGCGACGCCGCCTCGAACGTCTCGTCGTCATGCCGCCGCCGCAGCGCCTGCACGGCCGCCCACCACGTCTCGTCCTCCTCGTCGATATCCCGGTACGGCGTAACGCGTTCGAGTAACTCCGCGACGGGCGGGCGGATGCCGAGGACGATCTCCAGGTGCGTCGCGATCGCGGCGTGGCCGTACTGCCGGCTGATCGCGAAGCCGCCACCCTCGGGGTGGCACGCCTCCACCGTGATCAGACGGGTGCCGTCCGGGGCCGCGCACCCGGCCGTCACCACCGTGTGGCCGCCCTCCGCGCGCTGTTCCTCCGCGCGCTGTTCCTCCACCTGGGCGGCGACCTCCTCACGCATCGCGCTCTCCAGGTCCACCGACGCCCACCGCCTGGCGATCTCCAGCGGGGTCTGACCCCCGGAGCCGGGCAGGGAGGGGTCGGCGCCGTGCTCCAGCAGCGACCAGACGATTCCGTACGCGCCGAAGCGCGACGCGAGAGTCAGGGGGGTGTCCCCGTCGTCGTCGGTCACGTCCGGGTCGGCTTCGGCATCGAGCAGGACGTCGGCGGACTCCAGGTGACCGTTGGCAGAGGCCCACAGCAGCGCGGTCCAGCCGCCGTGCTCCCGGGCGTCGGGGTCGCAGCCGCCGTCGAGCAGCGCCTGCACGGTCTGCGCGTGGTTCCAGCACGCGGCGGCGCACAGTGGAAGCCCCTCGTCCTCGCCGCCGCTCGGCTGGTCCGGGTCGGCGCCGTACTCCAGGAGCAGCCGGACGATCTCGTGATTTCCCGTGACGGCCGCGTGGTAGAGCGGTGTCGTTCCCTGGGCGGGGTTCAGGACGGTGTTCCGGGCGGTGTCCAGGGTGATGTCCGGACGCAGCATGGCCTCCACCCGCGCCACGTCGCCCCCCGCCACCGCGTCAAGAAGCTTGCTCCGGGTCACCCTTCCATGCTCACACATGCCCGCACAATCGTTCCCGGGGAGGATGGGAGCGCGCGCATGATGGCGTTACCTTAGACATCGTGAATGATCCGGGTGGAATGCGTGCTTCCGACGCCGAACGCGAGTCTGTGGTGGAAAAGCTGCGGGAGGCGTCGGTCGAGGGGCGGTTGACCCTCGCCGAGCTGACCGAACGGACCGAGGCGGCCTATCTCGCCCGGACCCACGCCGAGCTGGCGCAGTTGACCGCTGATCTCCCCGGCGGAGCCCCGGCCCCGGCCGCCGGCCCGGCGTTCACCCCCTCCGCCCAGCCCGCCCGGCCACAGGGCCGGGTGCGCAAGTGGATCGTCGCGGTGATGAGCAGCGAGAAGCGGAAGGGGAAGTGGCGCATCGATCAGGAGATCGGCGCGGCCGCGGTGATGGGCGATGTCACGATCGACCTCCGCGAGGCCGAGGTGCGCACTCCCGAGGTGGACATCGCGGTCACCTGCGTGATGGGCACTGTGAAGATCATCGTCCCGGACGGTGTCGACGTCGAGCTCTCCGGCTTCGCCATCATGGGAGAGAAGAAGGTCCAGGCCGTTGAGCCGCCGACTGGTCGCAACGCGCCCGTGGTCAGGGTGAACGCCTGGGTGGTGATGGGCGAGGTGAAGGTCATCGGGGACTCCCGGGCCGAACCGATCAAGCGCGCCCTGGGCGCGTGGACCGATTGGTGGCTGGAGCGCCGTCACGAGATCGGCCACCAGATCGAGCACAACATCCGTCACGCACTGGAGTACGACCGGCAGGCGCGTCGCGACATGCTGCGCGAGGTCCGTGAGAGTGTCCGCGAGATACGCCGGGACGTCAGGGACAATGCCCGCGAGGCACGCCGTGAGGCCCGGGACAACTGGCGTGAGGTGCGCCGCGGCGGCTACCCGCCGGAGCCCCCGTCGCCGCCGTCACCCCCGTACGGCGGCCCCCGCCGCTGACCACCGCGGTCGCGGTCCTTCCACCTCAGTGATCTTTTAGTCGGTCACGGAGGCGGAAAGGGCCGTTGATGTCAGGACAGGCCGGGGGCGGGGAACTGGGCGGTCAGTTCGGTGACCTCGCGGCGGACCCGGGCGATCACGTCCTCGGCCTCCGCTTCGCCCTTGGCGACCGCGGTGACCACCTCGTCCATCCACGTGCCGATCTGACGCATCTCCGCCTCGCCCATGCCGCGTGAGGTGACCGACGGGGTGCCGATGCGGATGCCCGACGGGTCGAACGGCTTGCGCGGGTCGAACGGCACCGCGTTGTAGTTGGTCTCCAGACCGGCCCGGTCGAGGGCTTGGGCGGCCGGCTTGCCGCCGATGCCCTTGGGCGTCAGGTCCATCAGGATCAGGTGGTTGTCCGTGCCCCCCGACACCAGGTCGAAGCCGCGGGCGAGCAGTTCGTCGGCGAGGGCCTTCGCGTTCTTCACTATCTGCGCGGCGTACGCCTTGAACTCCGGCTGGGCCGCCTCGTTCAGGGCCACCGCGATGGCGGCGGTGGTGTGGTTGTGCGGGCCGCCCTGCAGACCGGGGAAGACCGCCTTGTTGAGCGCCGTGGCGTGCTCGTCGGAGTCGGCCATGAGCATCGCGCCGCGCGGCCCGCGCAGCGTCTTGTGCGTGGTCGTGGAGATCACGTCGGCGTGGCCGACCGGCGAGGGATGCGCGCCGCCGGCGACGAGACCCGCGATGTGCGCGATGTCGGCGGCGAGCACCGCGCCGACCTCGCGGGCGATCTCGGCGAACGCCGGGAAGTCGATGGTGCGCGGGATGGCCGTGCCGCCGCAGAAGATGAGCTTGGGTCGGTGCTCCAGCGCGAGGGCGCGCACCTCGTCCATGTCGACCCGGCCGGTGTCCCTGCGCACGCCGTACCGCACCGGGTTGAACCACTTGCCGGTGGCCGACACCGACCAGCCGTGGGTGAGGTGACCGCCGAACGGCAGGCCCATGCCGAGCACGGTGTCGCCGGGCTTGAGGAACGCCAGGTAGATCGCGAGGTTGGCGGGGGAGCCGGAGTAGGGCTGGACGTTGGCGTGGCGCACTCCGAAGACCGACCGGGCCCGCTCGACGGCGATCGTCTCGATCTTGTCGATGACCTGCTGGCCCTCGTAGTAGCGCTTGCCGGCGTAGCCCTCGGAGTATTTGTTGGTCAGAACGGTCCCGGTGGCCTCCAGGACCGCCCTCGAGACGTAGTTCTCCGAGGCGATCAGTTTGACCGTGTCGGTCTGCCGCCGCTCCTCCGCCCTGATGAGCTCGGCGATCTCAGGGTCGACGACGTTCAGCGAGTTCTCGGCCATGGCGCCTTCTTTCTCCATCGACACTTCATCGAGGACGGCGACCCAGGCGCACGGCCGCCGCTGACTCGCTCCCCGGTGGTGCCCCACCTGTTACCCGTGCCCTGGGGGCACACAGCGCCAGTCGCGGTGCCTTTAACACTATCCGAGGGTCCTTCGTCGGAGCGCCGGGTCCGGCTCAGGAGCCGGAAATCACGCGTCGCCGGGCTTGTGGTCGTGCCGGGCCTTGCCGTTCAACGGCCACAGGCGGTCCACCTCGGCGTTCAGGGTGGCCCCGATGAGCACGGCGAGCGCGGTGATGTAGAGCCAGAGCAGCAGGGCGATGGGGGCGGCAAGCGAGCCGTAGATCGACAGCGGGGTGAACCACGCGGCCAGCACCTCACGTAACACGGCCGCGCAGAGGATCCAGATGAAGAGGGCGAGCACGGCCCCCGGGATCTCGCGCCACCACCGGGTCCGGTGCGGCACGCTGACGTGGTAGAGCAGCGTGAGCATCAGCACGGAGCCGACCACGACCACCGGCCAGTAGAAGACCGTCACGACGACCTCGTACCGGGGCAGTGCGTTGGACAGCAGGGTGGGCCCGATGACGAGGATCGGCATGACGATCAGGCCGATCAGCAGCGCGGCCACGTAGAGCCCGAAGGACATGACGCGGGTGCGGATGATCCCCCGTTCCTCGCCCAGGCCGTACGCGATGGAGATCAGGTCCACGTAGACGAACAGCGCCCGGGAGCCGGACCACAGCGATAACAGGAACCCGACGGAGATCAGCGAGACCTGGCCGCCGGTGAGCACGTCCGACAGCAGCGGCTCGACCACCCGCTCGACGGTGTTGTGGGTGAACAGCAGTTCCGACTGGTCGATGACCCACCGCCGGATGTCCCGGACCGTCTGGTCGCCCAGCAGACCACTGAGGTGGCCCATGACGCCGAGCAACCCGAGCACGAACGGCGGCAGCGACAGCAGCGCGAAGAACGCCGCCTCGCCGGCGAGGCCGGTGACCCGGTAGTTGATTCCGGCGATCGTGGTCGCCTTCGCCAGGGCCCAGACGCTGGTCTCCCTGACCCAGGTCAAGCCGGCCCTGGCCGCCGTCATTCCCCGGCGTGACAGATGCCTCGGCGTTCGCCGCGTGCGCGCCGACGCGTCCGTGGAGATCAATACGCACCCAACCGGTGTGAGAAACGTGCCAGACGCCCAGGATAGGGGGCAGGCGGGAATGCTCGGGAGAGGAGGCGGCACGATGATCTGCGAAGCGTGTAAGGACCGCAGGCACGAGGACTGCCGCGGCGGCTCGTGGTGCGACTGCCAGCACAAGGAGCCCATGGACGAAGGCCATGTCGAGCCCCCGGCGAACTGGGTCCGCCAGGGGTGAGGCCGCCGGGACGAGAACCTGACGTGTCTCGTGATCGGCGTCCGCATGCTGGACGGGAACTTGGACATCTTGGACCTCCCGGGTATCGTTTGTGACATGCCAGCGGACCCGTTGCTCGTCGTGCGACGCCACGTCGACCTCCAGCGTGTCCGCAGCGCGATCTGTATCGACGCCGGCTGACCGCCGCCCTCCGCTGTTCCATTCGGGCGCGACGCCTGGCGTCTTCTTTCCTGCCCCGCCTTCGATGACGAGGCGGGCGGCCGCCTGCGTCGCGCCCGGGACCGATCCGACATCGATTCTCGGAAAAGGACGCGCCCATGAGCACCCCGGCCCGCCCGGCGAACCGCCACCACAAGCGCCAACGCGGTGAGGGCCAGTGGGCTCTCGGTTACCGTGAGCCGCTGAACGCGACAGAAGAGAACAAGAAGAACGACGACGGGCTCAACGTCCGTCAGCGCATCATCGACGTCTACGCCAAGCAGGGCTTCGACTCGATCGACCCGTCCGACCTGCGCGGCCGGTTCCGCTGGTACGGCCTGTACACGCAGCGCAAGCCAGGCATCGACGGCGGCAAGACGGCAGTCCTGGAGCCGGAGGAGCTCGAGGACCGCTACTTCATGATGCGGGTCCGCACCGACGGCGGCCAGCTCAGCCTGGAGCAGCTGAGGGTCATCGCCGACATCTCCAACGAGTACGCCAGGGGTACGGCCGACGTCACCGACCGGCAGAACATCCAGCTCCACTGGGTCGACATCGAGTCGGTGCCGGACATCTGGGCGCGGCTGGAGGCCGTCGGCCTGTCGACCACCGAGGCCTGCGGGGACACGCCCCGTGGGATGCTGGGCTGCCCCCTCGCCGGGATCGACGCCGACGAGGCGATCGACGGCAGGGCCCAGCTCCGGGAGATCCGCGAGCGCTACATCGGCAACCCGGAGTTCTCGAACCTGCCGCGCAAGTACAAGACCGCTATCAGCGGCTGCGCGGCGCACTGCACCGTGCACGAGATCAACGACATCTCGTTCGTCGGCGTCGTCGACGAGCGAGGCGAGGCCGGTTTCGACCTCTGGGTGGGCGGCGGCCTTTCGACCAACCCGATGTTCGCCAAGCGGCTCGGCGTTTTCGTCCGCCCCGAGCAGGTTCCGGAGGTGTGGGCCGGGGTCACCGGCGTCTTCCGCGACTACGGCTACCGGCGGCTGCGTAGCCGGGCGAGGCTGAAGTTCCTGGTCAACGACTGGGGACCGGAGAAGTTCCGCGAGGTGCTGCAGACCGAGTACCTCAAGTACGACCTGCCCGACGGCCCGGCTCCCGCGGCGCCGAGGGGCGAGCGGCGCGACCACGTCGGCGTACACCCGCAGCGGGACGGCAACTTCTACGTCGGCTTCGCCCCCCGGGTGGGCCGGCTCAGCGGCGATCTGCTGCACCGGATCGCCGACGCCGCCGAGCGCCACGGCTCCGGCCGGGTGGCGACCACGATCGAGCAGAAGATGGTCATCCTCGACGTCGCGCCCGACCGGGTGGAGTCGATCGTCGCCGAACTGGAGGCCGCCGACCTGCGGGTCACCCCGTCCACCTTCCGCCGCCAGACGATGGCCTGCACCGGCATCGAGTTCTGCAAGCTCGCGATCGTCGAGACCAAGGACGCCGCGTCCGCGCTGATCGACGAGTTGGAGCGCCGCCTGCCGGACTTCACGGAGCCGTTGACGATCAACATCAACGGCTGCCCGAACTCCTGCGCCCGCATCCAGACGGCGGACATCGGCCTGAAGGGCCAGCTCGTGGTCAACGACCAGGGCGAGCAGGTCGGGGGCTACCAGATCCACCTGGGTGGCTCGTTCGGCGTCGACTCGAGCTTCGGCCGCAAGGTTCGCGGGCTCAAGACCACCACCGAGGAACTGCCCGACTACGTGGAGCGGGTCGTGCGCAACTTCGCCAAGCAGCGCGACGAGGGCGAGAGCTTCAGCGAGTGGGTCCGGCGGGCAGACGAGGCCGATCTCCGGTGAGCGCCCCCGGTACGGAACGGGCCGTCCCCTTCTACTGCCCCTACTGCGGCGAGGAGGACCTGGAGCCCTACGTCACCGAGGAGGAGAGCCACGGTTGGTACTGCCGATCCTGCGCCCGGGCGTTCCGGGTGCGGTTCCTCGGCCTCGGCGTCCGTCGCCCGTTATGAGCAGCAATGTCCAGCACGCGTGAGGAGTGGAGTAGCGGTGACACTGATGGCGATCGAGGCCGGACTGGAACGGCAGCGCGCGACGCTCGACCTGCAGGGCATCGTGGAGTCGGCGGCCCGGTTCCTCGAGGACGCACCCGCCCGTGAGATCATCCGCTGGGCGGCCGCGACGTTCGGCGACCGGCTCTGTCTCACCTCCTCGATGAGCGACGCACTGTTGATCGACCTGGTGAGCCGCGTCAAGCCCGGCGTGGACGTGCTGTTCGTGGACACCGGCTACCACTTCGCGGAGACCATCGGCACGCGGGACGCGGTCGAGGCGGTCTACAAGGTCAACGTGATCAACGTGAAGCCGTCGCGCACGGTCGAGGAGCAGAACCGCGACCTCGGCCCCCGGTTGTACGGCCGCAACCCCGACCTGTGCTGCTACCTGCGCAAGGTGGAGCCGCTCAACCGGGCGCTCGAGCCGTACCTCGCCTGGATCTCCGGGATCCGCCGCGACGAGTCGCCGACCCGGGCGAACACGAAGGTGGTGGAGTGGGACGCCAACCGCCAGATGGTGAAGATCAACCCGATCGCCGCCTGGACGCAGGCCGACGCCGACAACTACATCGCCGACAACGGCGTGCTGATCAACCCGCTGCACTACGACGGCTACCCCTCGATCGGTTGCGCCCCCTGCACCCGCCGCGTCGAGCCGGGCGAGGACCCGAGGAGCGGCCGCTGGGCCGGCCTCGGCAAGATCGAATGCGGTATCCACCTCTGATCGCGGTGGCGCACGGGTCCCGCGACCCGCGCGCCGCCGCCACCGTCGAGGCCCTGCTGGACCGGGCGCGGCACGCCCGTCCCGGTCTGGAGGTGCGGGCCGCCTACCTGGACCACACGCCCCCGGCCCCGGCCCGGGCGCTGGCCGACCTGGACGAGGCCGCCGTCCTCCCGTTGCTGCTCACGGCCGCCTACCACAGCCGCGTCGACATCCCCGCCGCGCTGCGCGAGGCGTCGGTGCGTCGGCCGCGGCTGCGCGTCCACCTCGGCGCGACTCTGGGCCCGCACCCGCTGCTTGTCACCGCACTGGAACGCCGTCTCGCCGAGGCCGGAGTGGAGGTCGGAGATCCGGGCACCGCCGTGGTCCTGGTTTCCGCCGGATCAAGCGACGCGCGGGCCAACGCCGTCGTCGGCCGCCTCGCCCGCCGATGGGCCGGGCTGCGGCCCTGGTGGTCGGTCACCGCCGCCTACGCCTCGGCCGCCGCGCCCACCCCGGCCGAGGAAGTGATACGGCTCAGGCGCGCCGGAGCCCCCAGGGTGGTGGTGGCCCCCTATCTGCTCGCGCCGGGTCACTTCTCCGACAAGGTGCGGCAGGACACCCTCCTGGCCGGGGCGTACCGAGTCGCCGACGTCCTCGGCCCCGCCCCCGAACTCGCCACGATCCTCCTCGAACGGTACGCCCAGGCCGTACAGCACCAGGCCGTACAGACCGGCATGATGCCCGCGACCGCCTAACAGCATCCGTGATCTTGCAGTGGCGATCCGACTACAAGATCACGGCCAGGGGGTGGGAATGGGTGGGGGAAAATGAGTTGCGGGGGTGGGTGAGGGGGCTGTTACTGTTCGGGCAGACGCCGCGATGGGCGCGGCCGCCGACTGGGGAGGTGAGGACTATGCGGGTCTTTCTGACGACCACGCCGTCCGTCAACTCCCGGGTGTCCGCCTAGCCTTCGACATCTCGCTTGGACACCCGGTTTCCGAAGGGTGCTTTCAACCGATGTCTTCTTCTTTCGACCTGTCTCTGCTCGGCTGGCACGACCGGCTCGAGGCCCTGCTCCCCGACGGCACCGTTCCCGCCCGGGTGGCCCGCGTCCACAGGGGCGCTGCCGAGGTCCTCTCGGCGGGCGGCGAGCATCATGTGAGGTTCGGCGCCCGCGTACGGCGGGCCGCCGCCGACGATCCCGTCGCGCTGCCATGCGTGGGCGACTGGGTGGCGCTGGCCCGGCTCGACGCGGCCGGCGACGAGGGGGGCCGCTACGAGCTGGCGGCAGTGCTGCCGCGTACGACCGCCTTCGTCCGGGGCGGGGTGAGCCGCGACTCGCGCGGGGGCCTGTCCGGCGACGGTCAGGGTCAGGTGCTCGCGGCCAACGTCGACGTGGTGTTCGTCGCCGAGCCCGCGATGCATTCCGCGCCGCCCGAGGGGGTCCGGGGGGTGCTCCCCCCGGGTAAACACAGCGCCGATCTGGGCCGGATCGAGCGGCTCGTCGCGCTGGCCTGGGAGAGCGGGGCCCAGCCGGTCGTCCTGATCACCAAGCCCGACCTGTTCGATCTGGGTCTCGACGATCTCCTCGCCGATGTCGCCGCCGCCGCGCCGGGCGTGGACGTCCACCCGGTCTGCTCACTGACCGGGGAGGGGGTGGACCTCGTCCGCGCCCATCTCAGCGGGGGCCATTCCGCCGCAGCCGGGACCGCCGTGGTGCTCGGCCCGTCGGGGGCGGGCAAGTCGACACTCGTCAACGCCCTCGCCGGCGCCGATGTCATGGAGACGCAGCAGGTCAGGGCCGCCGACGGGCGCGGCCGGCACACCACCGTCCACCGTGAGATGATCATTCTGCCCGGCGGCGGGCTCATCATCGACACTCCCGGCATCCGCCGGGTCGGGCTCTACGACATGAGCGACGGTGTCGACCTGGTCTTCTCGGATATCGAGGAGCTGGCCGAGGGATGCCGGTTCTCCGACTGCGGGCACACGGCCGAGCCCGGCTGTGCCGTACAGGAGGCGCTGGAGTCCGGGGAACTGCCGGAGCGGCGGCTGGAGAGCTGGCGCCGTCTGCGGCGTGAGGCGCGCTGGATGGCGACCCGGACCGACGCGCGGCTGCGCAGTGAGGAGACCCGCAAATGGAAGATCATCCATAAGGAAATGCGGCGATCCGGGCGAAACCGCCCCTGAGAGTGGGTAGGGACCGCTCTATGAATCAGGTACGGTTGCCGTTCACCGACCGTGCGGAGGCGGGGGCGCTGCTGGCCGAGGTCCTGTCCGGCATGACCTTGGCTGACCCGGTGGTGCTGGCCCTGCCGCGCGGTGGGGTGGCGGTGGCCGTACCCGTGGCCGAACGGCTGGCGGTGCCGCTGGAGGTGCTCGTCACCAGGAAGATCGGCTGCCCCGACCAGCCGGAGCTCGGCGTCGGAGCGATCGCCGAGGGCGGTGAGCCGGTGTTCGACCGCGAACTGCTGTACCGGCTCGGCTTCGAGCCCGAGGACGTCGCCCCGGTGATCGAGCGCGAGCGGCGCGAGCTGGCCAGACGGGTGCGGGTCTACCGGGGTGACCGGCCGCTGCCCGAGGTGGCTGATCGCGACGTGGTCGTGGTCGACGACGGGCTGGCCACCGGCGGCACGGCGCGCGCGGCGGTGCGGGCGGTGCGATTCATGCAGGAGGGAAACGGCAGGGTCATTCTCGCCGTGCCGGTGGCCGCCGACGAAACCGTGGAGAGCCTGCGCGCGGAGGCCGACGAGGTCGTTGTGGTCGCCACTCCCGCGGGCTTCCGGGCCGTGGGGCAGTGGTACGAGCGTTTCGACCAACTCGCCGACGATGACGTTCTCGAACTACTGGGACGCGCGTGAGGAACGATCGTGGGGTGTCCCGTTCGGGTACGGTGCGTACCAGACGGGACACCCCACGATGACGAGGCGTGTCGGGGAAGGGGGAAGACGTCGCTCAGGCTACGGCGCTGATGCCTGCGCTCGCGGCGCGGCGCATGCGGCGACGGCGCTCGGAAGCGCGCTCGTCCTCGTTGAGCCCACCCCATGTGCCGTACTTCTCCGGCCGGGAAAGGGCGTAGTCGAGGCACTCCGCGCGCACTGGGCACTGGGCGCAGATGGCCTTGGCCTTGCGCTCCCTGATGTCACGCTCCGGCTGACGCTCGCCGTCAGGCCCGAAGAACAGCACAAGGTCCTCTCCCCGGCACGCGGCATCATCCTGCCAACCCCAGCTGGGGCGCGGGCGGGCGAGCTGCCGACGTACCTGAGACATGGGAAACCACCTTCGGTGAGAGGTATTTCGTGTTTGTGCCGCATTGGACGCTTATGGCGTCCCTGGTACCAACGCCGGGATCAGCCGTGAATGTTCCCGGCCTCTGTCGAGCCCTCAGGTCAGTGCCGGGGTGAGCTGCCTCAGCTCGGCCAACCTGTAGGTCGAGATCTCGTCGGCACAGGCCGTACCGCACGGTGTCGTGAACACCGCGGGTTCGACCACGACCCGAAATCGCGACGATCCACGCTGTGCCGTGCAGCGCACGACGCACACCGTGGTGTCGCCTTCCGACCGGGAGGATTCCACGGCCACCCCGCCGACCGAGAGCTCCCCCGTATGGGACCGGACGAAATGCTCAGCGGCTTGCAGTGGCTCAGGGATACCCGCACGTCCCCGGAAACGGTCGAGGACGACCTCGCCGTGCCGGTACGCGTTTGCCGCCGCGATCGCAGCAGCCTGAGACATGCTGCCGTAGTAAAGCCCGTGTGGCAAGCATACGAGGTTGGCGGCATATCGATCGCCGCCCAAATGTGTGGTTTCCCACACCTCACCACTTAGGTTCTCGCCGAGGAACCTCGCCAGGGGTAGCCCCAGGCGGGCGCAGCAGGCGTTGCGTTTGCCGTGCGTGCACACCAGGAACATCGGCTCGCTCACCAGTATGCAGGACTCCGGAACCACTCCGTGCACGAGAAGGTGCAGGTCAAGATCGTCCGGGTGCTCGAAGAGGCCCTCGGCCAGCCACGGATCGTCTCCCGTCGACGACGCCACGAACACGTGCAGCGGCGCGGCCGGTGCGTCCCGCCGGCCCGGACGGCGGATGAGTTGGGGCCGGATCCCCAGCGAGGTGGCGCGGTCGACCAGCGCGCGCATGGCCGCCGGCAGCCGCCACTGGTCGGCGTACGCCGCCCACGGTCCGGCGTGCTCGATGAGCAGCCAGGAGCGGGCCCCGACGGTCGCGCTCGCCAGGATCGGCGCCTCGCCCGTGTGGCAGGCGGCGGGGTGATCGCAGCCGTTCGCCATTTTGGGTAGCCGTCCCTCCCATGTGAATTAGGTAAGTCTAACCTTAGCGGACACCGTCGGAGCCGCCGCGAGCAGGTATGCGGATTCGCTGAAACAATCCCCCGGAAACCATCAAGATTGCCTCATGGAGGATTCGTCTCGAGTGTCGGAGCGGGGGGCCGGGTGGGCCTGTCAGAAGATCGGCACGTTCGAAAAGCTCCGGCCCAACCAGAGCACCTTCACCTGGCTGCGCCCGACCACCCTGTGGCGGTCGAGAAACGAGATCCTGGCCAGATGGCTGGGTGATCCGTCACCGCAGGTGCGCCGACGCTGGGTGGCGGCCCAGCGGGAGCGCGGCGCCGACCCCGGTTTCCGCGTTCCCGTGGCGGCGGGGGAGGAGTTCTCCTTCCTGGTCCTGGGGGACACCGGCGAGGGCGACGCCTCGCAGTACGCCGTCGTGCCAGGCATGCTCAAGATCGGCCAGGGCACCTCGTTCGCGATCATCGCCAGTGACGTGATCTATCCGACGGGCTCGGGCAACGAGTACTGCGACAAGTTCTTCCGGCCCTACAAGGATTACCCCGCGCCGATCTACGCGGTCCCCGGCAACCACGACTGGTACGACGGGCTCGGCGGATTCATGCGGGTCTTCTGTGACGCGCCCCCGCTCGCGCTGCAGCGGCAGGGGTTCCGGCCGTCTCTCCCGGGTCTGCGGGGCCTGCTGTGGAAGAAACCGGACCCCATCGACGAAACCGCGCTGGCGAAGGCCCGCGAGCTGCGCGGCCTCCCTGCGCAGCGCGGGCAGTACGAACGGCGCGGGCGGCGTGACCGGGACGGACGGTGGGCCGTGCAGCCCGGCCCGTACTGGGTGCTGGACACGGGCAGGCTGCTGATCGTCGGTATCGACACCGGGATCGACGGCACGCTCGACCGCGAGCAGGGTGAGTGGCTGCGCCGCGTCTCGTCCGAGCCCCTGCCCAAAATCTTGATCACCGGCAAGCCGATCTACGTCAACAACGCCCATCATCCCTGCCCCATCGAGGGCGGCGGGACCGTCGACGACGTCGTACGCGACCCGGCCAACCGCTATGTGGCAGTGATCGGCGGGGACGTGCACAACTACCAGCGCTATCCGATCCGGGTGGACGACCGGACGATCCAGTACGTCGTCTCCGGCGGAGGCGGCGCGTTCACGCACGCCACCCACACCATCCCCCGGGTGGACGTCGGGGGCGTCGAAGAGGACGAGTTCCGGTGCTATCCCCTGCGCGGGGACTCGCTGTCCTTCTACAGCCTGCTCTACAGCAGGCGACTGCACCTGCGCGGGCTCTACGTCACTCCCGAGGAGGGGGTGGCGCTGATGTCCCGCCAGATCGGCAACGTCCCGCCGCGACCGGCGTCGAACCTCCGGTTGACCGCCCGGATGCGGTGGGCGGCACGCATGCTCGGCGGCTGGCCGATGCCGTTTCATCTGCCCGTGGGGCGTTTCTTCCACCGGTGGATCTCTGAGCTGTCCGACTGGGACACCCCGCCGTTCTTCAAGAACTTCCTGCATCTCTCAGTGGTCGGCGACAGTCTGCGCATCCGCTGCTACGCCGCGACCGGGTGCCTCCTCCAGGAGATCGACCCGCCGCTGGAGGACGAGGTCGAGATCCCCCTCTGACAGGTACGGGCCCGGGGAGTGCCTGCCGGACACGACCTGAGAAACCGTCGGTCCCGCCTGGCACGCTGGAGCCGTGTACGTTGTGGTGTCGGCAGGCCCGGGCGGCGGCGGGACGATCCACCCCCTCGGCCGGGGCCCGAGGGGGGATGTCTCGGGAGGAAGCGTCCCGGCCCGTGTGCCCGACCTCGCTGAGGCCGTGCGGGAGCTCGAGGCCGGTCGGCCCCGCTGGGTCTGGGCGGACGCGCGGGAGGTCTACCCGGCCCTGCTGGCCCGTGGTGTACGGCTCACGCGCTGCCACGACGTCGCCCTCACCGAGGCGCTGCTGCTGGCCGCAGAGGGCCGCCCCCATGAGAGCCGAGCCGAAGAGGGCCGCGCCGAGGAGCCGAGAGGGCGCCAGGCGGCGCCGTACGGCCGGGGGCCGCAGGGGACGCAGGGGACGCAGGGGACGCAGGGCAGCCTCTTCGAGCCGGGGGACGAGGTGGGACCGTCGGACTCCGAGCGGGCCGCTCTCGTCGCTGAGAGGTTCGCCGAGCAGCGGCACAGGATCGACCGGACGGCCGACCCCGGGCGGTTCCGCCTGCTGGTCGCGGCCGAGTCGGCCGGGGCCCTGATCGCCGCCGAGATGAGCCATGACGGCATGCCGTGGCGGGAGGACGTCCACGACGCGCTGCTGACCGAGCTGCTCGGGCCCCGCCCGGCCCACGGCATGCGGCCCGCCCGGCTGCAGGCGCTCGCCGACGAGGTCTCCGCGGCCTTCGGGCATCCGGTGAATCCTGACTCGCCGCAGCAGATCGTCAAGGCCTTCCGCGGCCTCGGCATCATGATCACGTCCACCCGGTCCCACGTGCTCAAGCAGGTCGAGCATTCGGCGATCGACCCGCTGCTGCGGTACAAGGAACTGGCCCGGCTGCACAGCTTCCACGGCTGGGCGTGGGCCGACCAGTGGGTGAGCGGCGGACGTTTCCGCCCGGAGTACGTCGTGGGCGGTGTGGTGAGCGGGCGCTGGGCCACCAGCGGCGGGGGAGCGCTGCAGATCGCGAAGGTGATGCGCAAGGTCGTCGTGGCCGACGACGGCTGGTCGCTGGTCGTCGCCGACGCCGCCCAACTGGAACCCCGGGTCCTGGCCGCCGTGTCGGAGGATCGCGGGCTCGCCGCGGCCGCCGGCGAGATCGACCTGTACGCCGCGCTGGCTCAGGCGTTCGGCGGGTCGAGGGACGCCGCGAAGATCGCGATGCTGTCCGCGATGTACGGCGGGACCAGCGGCGACGCGCCCAAGCTGCTGGCGGTCATGCGGCAGCGCTTCCCCAGGGCATACGCCTTCGTGGCGGACGCGGCCAGGTCGGGAGAGGAGGGGCGCCTGGTCAGGTCGTGGCTGGGCCGCACCTGCCCACCGCCGTCCGCCCGCTGGCGCGAGCTCGTCTCCGGCCCCGAGGGCGGCAGGGCGGCCCGGGACCGGGGGAGGTTCACCCGGAACTTCGTGGTCCAGGCCACCGCGGCCGAGTGGGCGCTCACGCTCATGGCCGTGCTGCGGGGCCTGCTGCCCGAGCCGGCCAGGCTGGTGTTCTTCCAGCACGACGAGGTGATGGTGCACTGCCCGCTGGACCTGGCGGACGAGGTGCGCGCCGCCGTCGCCCGGGCGGCCGAGGAGGCCACCCGGCTGCTTTTCGGCCCGACCCCCGTGCGCTTCCCGATGGAGGCCGTGGCCGTACGATGCTATGCCGAGGCCAAGTGAGCTCGATCAGGCGGGCGTGAACGTGTCCCAGAGCGCCTTGCGCACCGGCGCGGACGACTCGGCCCAGTCGAAGTCGGGCGCGGTGAATGTGATCGAGTAGGCCTGTCCCCCGGCGGTCACATAGCGCGTGACCTTGTGCACGGTGACCTGGTGGGAGTCCATATAGGTGTACTCCCACTCGGCGGCCGGCCAGCGGTAGGGCGTCTCGCGGAGCTGGATCTGAGTGTATTCGGGGTGGTCGTCGACGTTCAGGCTCCGTTCGGAGGTCTGCAGCGCGGCCAGCCCGCCGTCGGCGATCTTCCGTACCGTGATGGCCTGCCCGCTGTCGCTCGGCCCGGAGAACGTGACGGTGCCCTCCTTCACCGAGACGGTCCACTCCTTGGGCACGGCGAGCGAGATCCCGGCTTCGGTGTGGGTCCGGAAGCCCTTGGGCGCCTGCGCCGCCGACGGGAGCCGCTCGTTCGAAGAAGCGGGGGTGGCGGCCGCGGTGGTGCGCGCCCCACCCGGCGTCTCCTTCCCTGAGCCACGGGGGGAGCCATCGGGGGAGTCGCCGGGCAGCAACGTGAGCAGCAACGTGACGACCACGGCGATGACGGCGACCGCCGCCAGCGCCACGAGGACCATGGAGGACCGGGAGGCCTGCTTGCGCGGCGGAGGCTCGGGTGTCTCCTTGCGCCTGCGGCCGACGGCGGGGGCGGGGCGCGCGGGCGGGGCCGCGGGTTCGGTGAGGCTCCCCAGCGCGCCGGGATCTCCGAGGACACCGGGACCTCCGAGAGCATCGGGATTTCCGAAGGCACCGGTGGGGCTGGTGAGGGAGCCGGGGGCCGCCGGGGTGGGGGCGGCCAACGGGCCCTGCGGCGGCGCGTCGGGGCCGGGCGGCTGCGCAGTGTTCCCGAGTGGCTGCGCCGTGTGGTTCCCGGGCGTCGGCGTCGGGTGCGGCCGCGCGTCCTCGGGGTGGACCGGCACGCGGACGGGACCCGACGGGGTCTCGATGATGCGCGAAGGCAGCGGCCCGGACGGGAGGTCCAGCGGCGGCAGCAGCCCGGCCGGCGTGGAGTCCTGCGGGGTCGGCATGGAGGTCAGGGAGCCCGGGTGCCCGGTCACGGCCGCGCCGTGACTGCGCAGGATCCCTTCCAGCATCCCGGCGATCTGCGCGGGGGGCAGGCGGTCGGCCGGGTTCTTGCGCAGCAGGCCGTCGATGACCGGGAGCAGCGCGCCCGCGCGCTGCGGCCGGTTCGGCTCCTGCGTCAGAACCGCGCCGAGCACGGCGACCGCGTCCGGTCCCTCGTACGGCGGCCGGCCCTCCACCGCGGCGTACAGCGTCGCGCCGAACGACCACAGGTCGGCCGCCTGGGTGACCGGGCGGCCCCTCAGCCGCTCCGGCGGGATGTAGGCGGGAGAGCCCATCAGCAACCCGGTCTGGGTGATGCTGACATCGCCCTCGATGGCGGCGATCCCGAAGTCGGTGAGCACCACGCGGTCGCTGGTGAGCAGCACGTTGCCCGGCTTGACGTCCCGGTGGAGGATGCCGGCGGCGTGGGCGTGGCGGAGCGCGTCGAGCACCCGGACGCCGATCTCGGCGGCCTGCACCACGGGCAGCGGCCCGCTCTGCCGTACGGCCTGCTCGAGCGACCAGGCGCGGACCAGTTCCATGACGATCCAGGGCCGGCCGTCCTCCTCGACCACGTCGTGGACGGTCACGATGCCGGGGTGGCTGAGCCGGGCCGCCGACCGCGCCTCCCGCAGCATGCGGCGGTGCGCCGCCTGCATGCCCGCGTTGTCGAGACCGAACGGGAGGATCAGCTCCTTGACCGCGACGTCACGGTCGAGCAGCACGTCATGGGCCTGCCACACCATCCCCATGCCGCCCCGGCCCACGGGGGACAGCAGCCGGTAACGCCGTCCGATGAGGCGGCCCTGTCCTACCGGACCGAGCAGGCGATCGGTCGTCATCAGAAATGGTCCCCAATTCACCGCCGGATTTTCTGAGGCTGACCACCGATACTAGAGTCAATTGGCGGTCAAGGGGAATTCAGCGCTTCGGCCAGCGCTTCCAGTGCGGTGGTGAACGCCTCGGCGGGCGGGCTCACCAGACCGGCGCCCACCTGACCGGTCCCGGCCACGCGCCCGGCGATCCCGGTGTTGACGACCGGCAGCAGTCCGGTGCGCGCCACCAGTGTGACGTCGATCCCGACGGGGGTGCCGCGGAAGCCGAGAGCGGGGATCTGGTACGCCGGGTGCTCGGCCAGCGTGATCTCGTACATCGAGGTCGTGGCGGTCACCGCGTCCGCGACGTCGCCGCCGACGAACCGTACGATCGCCGGGGCGGCCGCCATCGCGAACCCGCCCAGCCCGGTCGTCTCCGTGATGGTGGAGTCACCGATGTCGGGGTTGGCGTCGGCCGGGCCGTACGCGCCGAGGTACAGGCCGTCCGGCACCCCGGCGGGGCCGGTGAACCAGCGGTCGCCCAGCCCGGATATCTGAATCCCGAAATCGGTCCCGTTGCGTGCCATGGCCACGACGAGGCTGGAACCGGGAACGTTCCTGGCCGCGTCGGCGCTTACTTTCGCCGCGGCCATTCCCGCATTGAGGAAGAAATGATCGTTTCCGTTGATGAAACGGAGTACTTCGGCGGCCCGGTCCGGCGCCGCCTCCACGACGGCGGGGGCGATCTCGCGGACCAGCAGCGAGGTGGCCGCCCGGTTGCGGTTGTGCGACTCGTCGCCCATCTGCAGGGCCTGTGCGGTCAGCGACCGCAGATCGATCGGCCCGCACCGCTCCAGCGCCGCGCGGAGCGCCGGCCCCAGCACCTCGCCCATCCAGCGGAGGCGGTCGATCACCTCGGGGCCGTACGCGCCGTACCGCAGCACCTTGCCCAGGCCCTCGTTGAGCGAGCAGTACGCGGTGCCGCCGTGCTCGTCGTCGGCGACCTCCAGCATCCACATCGACGGGCTGACCACGCCCGCCATCGGCCCGACCGCGCGATGGTGGTGGCAGGAGTCGAGCGTGACGCCGCGGCCGTTTCCCGCGCCCCCGTCCGGGCCGGTGGCCGCCGCCAGCGCCGCCTCGGCCTCCTCCGGCGTGCGGGCCAGGCCCTCGAAGAGCATCGCGCCGATCAGCGCGCCCCGCAACGGGCCGGAGGCCCGGTCCCAGGTGATGGGCGGGCCGGCGTGGAAGAACGTGCCCGGTTCCAGGCCGAGCACCTCGCGGGCCGGTCGTACCCCGACGAGCCGGGGCCGGGCGGACAGCAGCCTGCCCACGGCGGTCTCGTTGGCGAGCTCACGGCGCGGGTCGGCCAGCACCCCGGCCAGGACGTCGGCGGCCACCCCGGCCATCGGCGGCCGCCAGTCCACCCCGGTCCTGGGCACGGCCTGCCGGTCCAGAGCCTCGCCGAGGATCTCGGCGCCCACCGTGATCACATGGGGTTCGCCGTTCAGCATCGAGAGGGTCATACCGCTCCTCCGGTCAGGGGTACGGCCAGGCGCGCGGCGTGGCGGGCCGCCGCCGCGTTGGAGGTGAACACGGCGGCGCCGGCCTCGTTCAGCCGGGCGGCCTGGGCGCGCAGGCCCTGCGGGTCGCCGTCGGTGCCGACCAGCGCGACCACGGCGGCCACGCCCCGGACGGCCGCCCGCGCGAGCTCGGGCGCCAGCGAAGCGGCCGGGTCGGGGTCGGCGCCGTGACCCAGCACGACGTCGAGCAGCACCACGCCGCGGTCCACGGCGGCGAGCGCCTCAAGACGCAGTGCCGGGTCGATCATCGGGTGCGCGCGGCCACGGGTGTACTCGTCCGCGCCGAAGTCGGTGAACTCGACGGTTTCCCGGGCGGGCGTCGCCCGCGTGATCAGTTCCGCCTCCGTGCAGAGCGTGCCGCCGCAGTAGAGCCCGCGCAGCGGCCCGCCGCCCGGTAGCGGCCGCGGGGCCGGCCAGTGCGGCCACCCGGGGACGGGGACGCCGAGCGTGCTGAGCACCTTCCCGGCCGCTGCCGTCAGGTCGTCCTGGCCCGGCCCGAGCAGCGCGGCGACGATCGGCTTGGTGAGGCTCAGGTCCCGTACGGCCCGGGCCACCTCAGGAGCGGGCGGTTTGGAGATCAGCACGATGAGCTCGGTCGCGGGGTCCGCGTCGAGCGCGCGCAGCGCCTGGACCGTGGAGCGTCCGCCGACCTCGGCGGACAGGTCCCGGCCGCCCACACCGAGCACGTGGCCGACCCCCACCCCTGCGAGGTCGAGCAGGCTCGTCACCTGCTGGGCGCCGGTGCCGGAGGCGGCGACCACGCCGACCGGGCCGGGCCGCAGCACGTTGGCGAAGCCCAGGCCCGCGCCGCCGATCACCGCGGTGCCGCAGTCGGGTCCCATCACGAGGACGCCCCGCTCACGGGCCCGGTCCTTGAGCAGGATCTCCTGCTCGATCGGCATGTTGTCGCTGAAGATCATGACCGACAGCCCGGCCGCCACCGCGTCCATCGCCTCGGCGAAGGCGTGCTCCCCGGGGACGCTGACGAGGGCCAGGGCCGCGGGGGTCGCGGACGCCTGCGCCGATCTGACCGCCGAGCGCACGGTGCGGGGGAGCGTGTCACCGGGCCGCGCCCCCTCGGTCCGGGCTCCACCGGATCCGGCCGCCGAAGCCCGTTCGGCCAGGTGCGACTCCAGGTCGGCGGCGGCATCCGCCAGGTCGTCGGCGGACCCGGCCCTGATCGCGACGAGCAGGTCTCCCGGCGTCGCGGTGCCGGGTACGGCGAAGCCGAGGTCGCGGGCCATCTCGACGTTGAGCGCGGTGGCCATCGCGACGAGGCCGACGCTCACCCCCGGCCGGGCGGTCAGCGCCCGGCTCACGCGCATCAGGCTCACCGAGTCGCGGTAGACCCCGGCGCGGACTTCCACCAGATCGTTCAAGAACGCTCCTTCCCGGACACGACGGCCTCGGATGGGGCGGCCTCGGCGATGACGGCGGACAGGCCGATGCGGATGCCCAGCAGCATGTCGGCGCCCGAGGTGTGGCCGAGGCGGAGCAGACGGTGGACCGCGGGCTCCAGCGGCTGGAGACCTGCGACGCCGCGCAGCACCCCCAGCACCTCCGAGCCGGCCTGACCGTGGGCGGCGCAGTGGAGCAGGGTGGCCGAGATCGGCGTCGTCCGGGTGCGGGCGTCGTAGGTCACCGCGGCCGCGAGCCAGTCGGCCAGCCGCACGGCACCGGGTGCGTCCGCGGCCCGGCCGAGGTGCCGCAGCGTGACCAGCAGCCCCGACAGCATGTCGTCGCCGCTCGGGGTCAGTCCCGGGCCGAGTCCGATGAGTCCCTCGGCGGCCGTGACACCGTCCACCAGGGAGCCGGACAGGCAGCCCCGCGCCAGCAGGGCCGGGGCTCCGGCCGGGTCCAGCCCCGGCCGCCGGGGCGACCTGGCGCCGATCTCGTCGAGCACGGCCAGGGCGGCGGGCAGCCGTACCGGATCGGCGGCGCCCAACGGCGGCGCCGGGTCCCACCACCGGCGGACCCCGACCTCCAGCCCGCCGATCCCGACGGTTCCGTCGCCCGCCCAGCCCTCGTCGCCCGAGGAGAGTCCGTCGAGCGGCTCGGTCAGCACGACCGCGTTGGGCAGCCGGCTGGCCTCTCCGGTGACGACCGCGATGACGTGCGGTTCTGCCTCGCTCCTGACCTCCAGGTAGACCGCGAGCGGGAAGGCCGCCAGCACGCGGGCGGGCCGGCGCGGCGACTCCAGTGTGGAGCGCAGGGCGGCGCTGGCCGCCCCGGTCACCCGCGTCACCCTCCGCGGGCGCGTGCCAACGGTCACCGGACCTCCCCTCCTGCCGGCCGGGACACCTCGGCCATCTGCTGCCGACGCTAAAGCGCCACCGGCGGAGCCCGTACGGGGAAAGATGCCAACAGTCCGGCGAATGCTTGGCTCTTCCTGCCAGGAAGGTCGGTCGGGCACAATCTGCCCATGAAGAACGATCCGGCTCCTCCGGCGATGCGTCTGGCCAGCACCGGAACGATCCTGTACGGAGTGTCCGTCGGCGAGGTGCTGGGGGTGTCGACTCTCGCGGAGGCCCGGCTGATCGCGGGGCGGAGCGGCCTGGACCGCATCGTCCAGCGGCTCAACGTCATGGAGGTGCCGGACATCCTCGCCTGGGTGAAGCCGCACGAACTGCTGCTCACCACCGGCTATCCGCTGCGCAACACCCCGCAGTCGCTGGACCGCCTGGTGGCGGATCTCGACGAACGCGGCCTGGCCGCGCTGGCGATCAAGCTCGGGCGCTATCTGGACGAACTGCCCGGCGAGATGGTCGAGCAGGCCGACCGGCTCGGTTTCCCGCTGATCCTGCTTCCCAACGACGTCGCCTTCGACGACATCCTCAACCAGGTGCTCACCGACATTCTCAACCGCCAGGCCGCGACCCTCGCGCGCGCGGAGGAGGCACACCGTGCGCTCGTGCAGATCGTGCTCGCCGGGGGCGGGATGCGCGAGGTGGCAGCCGAGGTGGCCGGGTTGCTTCAGGTGGCCGTGGCCATGGTCGACATCTCCGGCCGGATCCTCGCCACGGCGGGGGAGGCCGATCAGGTGGCGCTGCTGCGCGAGGAGTTGGTCGTGCCGCGCGAGAGCGGGACGTCCGGCGGCGGGCGCTGCACCGCGGTGCCGGTGGTCGCCGGGGGCCACCACCACGGCAAGATCATCGCGTACGGCGCGGCCGGTCCGCTCACCCCCAGCGACATAGGGCTGCTCGAACGCGCGGCGACCGTCGCCGCCCTGGTCATCACCCGGCAGGAGGCGGTCACCGCGGTCGAGAGCAAGTACCGTGCCGACTTCCTCAGGGACGTGCTCACCGGCCGGGGCGGGACCAGGGTGGCCGAGCGGGCCAGGGGGTTCGGCTGGGACCTGGAGCGCCGGGTCGGCGTCGTGGTGGCCGAGCTCGACCCGGACGCCGAGGACCGGCCGGTCCAGGACCGCATGCTCGCCGCCTGGCAGGCGGCCGTCCGCAGGCACGACCCGCGCGGCGCGGTGGCCGGGTTCTCACACGAGGTGGTCGCGGTCGTCGGTGCCGCGGTGGACACGACCAGGCTCGCCCGCGAAGCGCTCGCCGCCGTCTGCGACGGCACGTTCTCCACCGGTCTCAGTCGTGTCGCCGACGGGGTCGACGCGATCCCGGGGGCGTACGGCCAGGCCCTGAAGGCCGCGCGGGTGGGCCGCCAGCTCCACGGCGCGGGGGCGGTCGCCCACTTCGACGAGCTGGGCGTCTACCGGCTGCTGTCGCTGGTGAACGACACGGGCGAGTTGCACGCGTTCGTGCGCGAGACGCTGGGCTCACTGGCCGGGGACGACGACGCCGAGAACGCCGACCTGCGGCGCACCCTGCAGATGCTGCTCGACACCAACCTCAACGTGGCGGAGACAGCCCGTCGGCTGCACTTCCACTACAACACGCTGCGCTACCGCATCGGGAAGCTGGAACGCATGCTGGGCAGCTTCACCGAGGACGCCCACCTCCGGCTCAACCTCACGCTGGCACTGCACGTACTGCGCATGCGGGGCATCTGAGTTTGGCAGATCATGCCCATGTCTATGGGCACGGCCAGACCTAAAGTGCCCCAAACGGTCGAGTGCGGGTGGCCACCGGCCCACGGCCCGTTACCCGAAGGGGCTTCATATGGCTCTGAAATGGAAAGTACACGGCGACGGGAGAAACCTGGCGCCGGGTGAGGTAGTAAAGCCCGACGAGCGACTGAGCTGGCCGCGCACGGTCGGCATCGGCGCCCAGCACGTCATCGCGATGTTCGGCGCCACGTTCGTGTTCCCCTTGGTAATGGGACTCGACCCCAACATCGCCGTGATGATGTCGGGTGTCGCGACGATCATTTTCCTGCTCATCGTGCAGGGCAAGATCCCCAGCTACGTCGGCAGTTCGGCCGCGTTCGTCGGCGGCGTGGTCGCCATCCGCGCGGCCGGAGGCGACAGCGCCACGGTCACCGGCGCGATCCTCGTCGTCGGCGTGGTGGTCATCGCCATCGGTGTGGCGGTCCACTTCCTCGGCGCCCAGATCATCAACCGGATCTTCCCGCCGGTGGTGACCGGCGCGGTGGTCATGCTGATCGGCTTCGGTCTCGCCTTCGTGGTGGCCGAAACCTACTGGCCGCAGGACCCCTGGATCGCCCTGATCACCATGATCGCGACGTTCCTGATCATCGTGCTGTTCCGCGGGTTCCTGGGCCGGATCGGCATCCTGCTCGGGCTGGTCTTCGGTTACGTCCTGTCCTGGGCCGTGGACAAGGTCTTCGGGAACATCACCGCATTCAACGCGGGCATCGGCGAGATCGACACGCACCCCCGGGTGAGCTTCCAGAGCGTGATCGACGCCGACTGGATCGGCCTGCCGAACTTCCACGCGCCGACCTTCCAGGTGTCGGCGGTCGTGCTCGTGCTGCCCGCGGTGATCGCCCTGATCGCGGAGAACGTCGGCCATGTCAAGGCCGTCGGTGAGATGACCGGCGCCGACGTCGACCCCCACATGGGCAAGGCCATCGCGGCCGACGGCGTCGGCACCGTGCTCGCCAGCGCGGTCGGCGGCTCGCCGACCACCACCTACGCCGAGAACATCGGCGTCATGGCGGCGACCCGGGTCTACTCGACCGCCGCCTACTACGTCGCGGCGATCGTCGCGATCCTGTTCGGCCTGTGCCCGAAGTTCGGCGCGCTCGTCGCGGCCACACCCGGCGGCGTGCTCGGCGGCATCACGGTCATCCTCTACGGCATGATCGGCATGCTCGGCGCGAAGATCTGGGTCGAGAACCGGGTGGACTTCGCCGACCCGATCAACATGGTGCCGGTCGGCGCGGGCATCATCCTCGCCATCGGCCCGGTCTCCCACCAGGTCACCGGCGACTTCTCGCTGGCCGGCATCGCGTTCGGCACCATCGTGGTACTTGGTGGATATCACCTGCTCCGCGCCATCGCGCGCAGAACGGCGAAGGAGGCCTCCGGTGGAGGGATCGGACTCGAACGGGACTCCGGACAGGACTCAGAACAGGATGCGGCGACGGGCTGAGCCCTGGCCGATCGAGCCCCGGCCGATCGAGCAGGGGGTCCCGAGCCGGTGAAACCGTCTCCGTTCGACTATCACGCCCCGGCCGACCTGGATGAGGCGCTCGACGTCCTCGCCCGGGTCGGCCCGGACGGCGGCAAGGTCCTGGCGGGCGGCCAGAGCCTGATCCCGCTGCTCAACATGCGGTTGGCCGCGCCGGCGCACCTCGTCGACATCAACCGGCTGACCGGACCGGACATAGGGCTGGCCACGGTCGAGGCCGGACCCGGCGGGGTCCGCGTGGGCGCACTGGCCCGGCACGCGGCCGTCGAGCGGTCCGCCCCGGCCGCGGCCGTCCAGCCGCTGCTGGGCCAGGCGCTGCGCCTGGTCGCCCATCCGGTGATCCGCAACCGGGGAACCGTGGTCGGCAGCCTCGTACACGCCGACCCCTCCGCCGAGCTGCCCGCGGTCCTCGCCCTGCTCGGAGGTTCCGTACGGCTCGCGCACCGGGGCGGCGAGCGCGAGGTGGCGGCGGCGGAGTTCTTCACCGGGCCGATGGAGTCGGCCGCGGCACCGGGGGAGCTCGCCGTCTCCGCGTTCTTCCCCGCGCTGCCGCCGCGGTCGGGCACCGCGTTCTGCGAGGTGGCAAGGCGGCACGGCGACTACGCGATGGCGGGGGTGGCGGCCGCGGTGACGCTGGACGAGGACTTCCGCATCGTGGCGGCCCGGGTCGCCTGCGTCAGCGTGGGTCCGATCCCGGTGGTCGTGGACGTCGCCGATGCATGTGGGGGACGTCCGGCGGCGTCCGCCGACTGGGCCGCGGCGGCGGCCGCCGTACGGGACCGGATCGAGCCGGAAGCGGACATCCACGCGACCGCCGACTACCGCCGGCATCTCACCGGCGTGCTCGCCGTACGGGCGCTGCGCAGCGCCGCCGTCGAAGCGGCCGGAGAGGAGGGGACGTGAATCACCTGATCACGCTGACCGTGAACGGCGTCGTGCGGGAGGCGACGGTGCCCGCGCGGCGGCTGCTGTCGGACTGCCTGCGCCACGATCTGGGCCTGACCGGCACGCACGTCGGTTGCGAGCACGGGGTCTGCGGCGCCTGCACGGTGCTGCTCGACGGCGAGCCGGTCCGCTCGTGCCTGATGTTCGCGGCGACCGCGGACGGCCACGAGATCACCACGGTCGAGGGACTGGCGGCCGCCGACGGCACGTTGTCGCCGGCGCAGCGGGCCTTCGCCGAGTGCCACGGCCTGCAGTGCGGCTTCTGCACCCCCGGCTTCCTGTGCACGGTGACGGCCTTCCTGCGGGAGAACGCCGCACCGACCGACGAGGAGGTCGTCGAGGCGATCTCCGGAAACCTGTGCCGCTGCACCGGCTACCAGAACATCGTCAAGGCGGTCCACCGCGCCGCGGAGATCCAGGCCGAGATCGGAGAGACGGACCGGTGACGACGAAGCTGTTCGGGGAGCCTATCCGGCGGCGCGAGGACGCCCGGCTCATCACCGGCCGGGGCCGCTACCTCGACGACCTCGGCGCGGACGCGCTCGCCGCCGCCTTCGTCAGGTCGCCGCACGCGCACGCCCGGATCCTGGACATCGACGTCTCGGCGGCGCTCGACGTGGACGGGCTGGTCGCCATCTACACCTGGGAGGACCTGCCGGGCGCGCTGGCCGAGCCGCTGCCGCTGCTGATCCCGCATCCCGCGCTGACGCACGGCCGCACGGCCTGTCCGCTCGCCCGCGAGATCGTCCGGCATGTCGGGGAGCCCGTGGTCATGGTCGTCGCCCGCGACCGGTACCTGGCCGAGGACGCCTGCTCGCTGATCCGCGTCGACTACGAGATCCTCAAGCCGGTGGTCGGGGTGGAGGAGGCGGCCCGGGCCGTACACCTCGTACACGAGGACGTGCCGGGCAACGTCGGGGCGCACCTGGTCCAGGAGGTGCCGTCGGCCGACGGGAGGTCGGCCCGCGAGGCCGTCGAGACCGCCCCGCACACGCTCGCGTTCCGGCTGGACGTCGAGCGTAGCGCCAGCATGCCGCTGGAGGGCAGGGGCGTGTACGCCCGATGGGACGCCGACGACCGGTCGCTGCGCGTCTACTCCTCCACACAGTCGTCCACCAGCGTGCGGATGGCGATCGCGGCCAAGCTGGGACTGCCGCTGCCCAAGGTCGAGGTAATCGCGCCGGACGTGGGCGGCGGCTTCGGCGTGAAGATCGTCCATCCGTGGCCGGAGGAGGTCCTGATCCCGTGGGCGGCCCGGCTGCTCGGCGGCGAGGTCAAGTGGACCGAGGATCGCCGGGAGCACTTCGTCTCCTCCGCCCACGAGCGGGGCCAGGTGCAGTACGTCCGGGTCGGCTTCGACGACGACGGGCGCGTCCTCGGCCTCGACGTGAACATTCTGCACGACCACGGTGCCTACACGCCGTACGGAATCATCGTGCCGATCATCACCTCCACCCAGCTGCTCGGGCCGTACAAGATCGGCGCCTACCGGGTGGAGTTCTCCTCGATCTACACCAACACCGTGCAGGTCACGCCGTACCGGGGCGCGGGGCGCCCGCAGGGCGTGTTCTGCATGGAGCGGACGATGGACAAGATCGCCGCGCATCTCGGCCTGGACCGGACCGAGGTGCGCGCGGCGAACTTCATCCAGTCCGACGAGTTCCCCTACGACCAGGGCCTGATCTTCCAGGACGGCCGGCCGCTGATCTACGACAGCGGGAACTATCCCGAGGCGCTGCGCATGCTGAAGGAGCTGATCGGCTGGGACTCCTTCCCGGAGATGAAGGCCGCGGCCGCCGCCGAGGGCCGCACGATCGGCATCGGGCTGGGCTGCTACGTCGAGGGCACCGGGGTCGGACCGTACGAGGGCGGCCACGTGCAGATCACCTCCGACGGCCGGGTCCACGTGTCGACCGGACTGACCTCGCAGGGGCAGGGCCATGAGACCGTGTTCGCCCAGATCGCCGCCACCGAGCTCGGCGTGCCGATCGAGAAGGTGTCGGTGGTCACCGGCGACACCCGGCGGTTCGGGTACGCCGTGGGCACCTTCGCCTCGCGTGCCGCGGTCATGAGCGGCAACGCCATCGCGCTCGCCTGCCGGAAGGTGCGCGAGAAGGCGCTGCGGATCGCGTCCGACGCCCTGGAGGCCGACCCGCGCGACCTGGAGATCACCGACGGGGTCGTCCACGTGGCCGGCGCGCCGTCGGCGTCGATCCCGCTGGCGACCGTCGCCGTGCTGTCCAACCCGCTCAGGTACGCCTTCGACGAGGAGGCCCAGCGGGCCACGCAGTTCGCCGGGGCGTCGTCGATGGACCGGCCGCCCGTCGAGGAGGGGCAGGAGCCGGGGCTGGAGGGCAAGGACTACTACTCGCCGATCCGGTCGACCTTCGCCTGCGGCATGCACGCGGCCATTGTGCGGACCGACCCGCTGACCGCCGAGATCGAGATCCTGCGCTACGCCGTCGTCCACGACTGCGGCAGGCTGATCAACCCGATGATCGTCGAGGGGCAGATCCACGGCGGCGTGGCCCAGGGAGTCGGCGGCGCGCTCTACGAGAAGATGGTCTACGACGAGCACGGCCAGCTGCTCAACGCGTCGTTCATGGACTTCCTGATGCCGTACGCCACCGAGGTGCCCCGCATCGAGACCGCTCACCTGGAGACGCCGTCGCCGCTCAACCCGCTGGGCATCAAGGGCGCCGGCGAGGCCGGGGTCATCCCGGTCTCGGCGGTCATCGCCTCCGCGATCGAGGACGCCGAGGGCATCCCCATCGACCGGATGCCGATCTCCCCCTCAGACCTCCACGCCCTGCGCCTCACACGGTGAGGCGCCTGCGGAAGACCCAGTACGTCCAGGCCTGGTAGGTGAGCACGCCGGGCAGGGCGAGCAGGCCGATCCAGGTGAGGACGGTCAGTGTGTAGGGAGCCGAGGCGGCCTCGGCCACGGTCAGGCCGGGCAGGGGAGCCCGCCACAGCGCGCTGAAGAGCGTGGCCGTGGACAGCATGATGAACGCGGTCGTGGCGGTGAAGGCCGCGCCCTCACGGCGCCGGGCGATCAGTGCGACACCGACGGCGAGCGCGGCCGTCGCCGCGAGCGCGACGCCCCACAGCCAGGTCGACGGCGCCGCGTCGGCGATGCCGGGCAGTGCCAGCACCGCCAGGGGGATCGCGCCGGCGGAGGCGAGCAGGGCGGACCGCCGAGCACGGGCACGGACCGGCCCCGCTGTCTTGAGCGAGAGGAACACCGCGCCGTGCAGCACGGCGACCGACAGCGACAGCGCGCCCCCGATGACGGTCGCGGCGGCGGTGCCGCGCACGAGGTGGCCGAAGATCGCACCCCACAGGAACGCGGGCAGCACACTGCCGGTCACGATGCCGGCGTCGCACAGGGCGACCTCCCGCCGGGAGGCGACCTTGCCCCGCCACTCCAGGCCGACCCCGCGTGTGATGAGACCCGCGACGACCAGGAAGAAGGGCAGGTAGTAGCCGCTCAGCAGGCCCGAGTACCAGGCCGGGAAGGCGGCGAACATCGCACCGACGGCAGTGATCAGCCACACCTCGTTGCCGTCCCAGACGGGCCCGATCGTGCCGAGCAACTGCCTGCGCTCGGCATCGGCGCGTGTCAGCACCGGCAGCAGCGCGCCCACCCCGAAGTCGAACCCCTCCAGGACGAAGTAGCCCGTCCAGAGGAACGCGATCACTATGAACCAGAACGTGACCATGGTCTGCTCCTCCTCAGTACATGAGCGTGGGCGTGAGCCGCGCCTTGCCCGGCTCGGTCTCGGCGGGGGCGGGCACGGGCCGCTCCGGGCGATCGCCGGGCCGATCCTCCGGACCCGCCTTGATGTGGCGCATGAGCAGCGCCCCCTCGGCGACGGCGAGCACGCCGTACAGGACCGTGAAGACGGCGAGGGAGATCGCGACCTCGGTCAGGCTGACGCCGGGCGAGACGCTCGCCGCCGTCATGAGCTCGCCCTGCACGGTCCACGGCTGGCGGCCGATCTCGCTGAGCAGCCAGCCGGCGATGACCGCCAGCGTGGGCAGCGGGAGGGCCAGCACACACGCGCGGGCGAACCAGTCGGGGACCGCATGTGCCGTACGGCGCCGCCCGCGGCCGTGCCCGTGTCCACGCCTGCGCCTGGTGAGCCACAGTCCGAGGGCGGACAGCCCGACCGTGGCCATGCCGAAGCCGATCATCACCCGGAACGACCAGTAGATCACCGGGAGGTTCGGCATGTAGTCGGCCGGGCCGAACTCCTGCTCGTATCGTCCCTGGACGTCGTCCACACCCTGCACGACGGCGGCCGGATCGTGCGCCGCGAGCAGGCTGAGCATGCCGGGCACCTCGACACCGGGCACGACGCTGAACGACGCGCCGGCCGTGTCGTGCCGCAGCCCCTCGGCGGCGGCGAGCTTCATCGGCTGCTGCTCGTGCAGCAACCGCCCGGACAGGTCGCCGCTCGCCGCGACCACGACACCGGCGATCGCCGTCATGACCAGGGCGGTGCGCAGGGCGGCCCGCCACATGTGGGGCCGCTCGCCGCTGCCGCGTTCCCGCAGGAGCCGGTAGCCGCTGACCGCCAGGACGAAACCCCCGGCGACGACGAACGCCGCGCCGACCACGTGGGGCACCTGGGCGAGCGCCGTGGAGTTGGTCAGCACGGCCCACAGATCGGTCATCCTGGCCCGGCCGTCGACCACCTCGTAGCCGACCGGGTGCTTCATCCAGGCGTTGGCGGCGAGGATGAAGTAGGCCGACAGGTTGGATCCGATGACCGCGGCCCACAGGCAGGCGAGGTGCACCCGCTTGGGCAGCCGGTCCCACCCGAAGATCCACAGGCCGAGGAACGTCGACTCCAGGAAGAAGGCGAGCAGCGCCTCCATCGCCAGCGGCGCCCCGAAGACGTCGCCCACGAAGGTGGAGTACTCGCTCCAGTTCATCCCGAACTGGAACTCCTGCACCAACCCGGTGACCACGCCCATCGCGAAGTTGATCAGGAAGAGCTTCCCGAAGAACCTGGTGAGGGTCAGGTAGCGGTCCTTGCCCGTCCGGTGCCAGGCGGTCTGCATGGTGGCGACGAACACGCCGAGACCGATCGTCAGAGGTACGAAAAGAAAGTGGTACACGGTGGTGACCCCGAACTGCCACCGTGCCAGGTCCAGCGCGTCCATGTCCCCTCTCGCGATGCTCTACGGTCTGTAGTCCTACAATAAGTAGTACTACGATTCGTAGAGCATTGGCTCGTCCCGCAGGTGCGATCTTCGTCACAGCCGGGTGGCGCCCCCGCGCTTCCCCCTGCCCGGCGTGCCGGGCACCGCGGTAGACGGTCCGGCAGGATGAAGGATCGGGGGAAGGCGGCGCCCCGCGCGTCCCCCGCGCGGCTGATTCCGCCGTACGCCTCGGGGCGGACGAGACTCAGGAGACGGGCACTCCTGCCGCCTTCAGGTAGGCGCCCAGGTCGCCGATCTCAAACCCGCGACGCTTGATCTTCTTGACCAGCACGCGGAAGTCCCTGGCCAGGTTGGGCCGGAAGTGCAGCAGCAGAATGTCGCCCGGACGCAGCCGCTTGTCCGGCACCTGATAGGCGATCTTTCCTTCCGGCTGGACGGTCGCGGTCCACATCATGATCGCCTTGATGCCGCACGTGGCGGCCGCCCGGGTGGTGTCCGCGTTGTAATTGCCGAATGGTGGCCGCAGCAGCGCGGGACGCCGTCCGACCTCCCGGCGGATGAGGGTGCTCATCCCGCAGATCTCCGCCTTCTGCCGTTCGTAGCCGAGGGCCCGCAAATTGGGATGGGTGAGGGTGTGGCCTTCGATGGGCGCACCGGCGTCCCGCAGTTCGCGGAAGTAGTCCCACCCGCCGGCGCCCACGTACCGGCCGCCTCCGGAGGCGGCGTCGGGCGAGCCGTTGGCCTCGACGGCGTCCCGCATGGCGAACACCGTGATCGGGATGCGCTGGTCGCGCACCTGCCGCAGAAACCCGGGATCCTGCTCCCACCCGTCGTCGATGGTCAGGAAGACGACCTTCCGCTTCGTGGGGATGCTGCTGATCACCGGCACCCCGTTCGCGGGCACGGGGATCCGCGCCACCTCGCCCGGCCGGGGGAGTCCGGTCCGCGGTGGCGGCGAGACACGGGGCGCGGCGGGGGACCGGGTGCTCGACGGGCCGGGCGTCTCCGACGAACCCGGTGACCCCGCGCTCGTGACACCGCCGCCGCAGCCGGCGGAGAAGGTGAGTCCTATGATCAGGCCGGTCAGTCGTCGTTTGCCCTTCATAACCGGCCATCTTGTCCCAAGTTTGGCTCAAACGGATCATCCGGGCATCCTCGTCATTCCCGAAAGAGACCTGACGAGGCCCAAACCGTCGGGTAAGCAGATGTTGCCGTTCTCGCCGATGTCGGTGAGTGTCTAAGGTGCTCGGCATCGGAGGTGGCCATGAAGGTCGTGGGCAGTGCACTGCTCGGAGTGGAGCGCAAGCGGGTCTGGGACGCCCTCCAGGACCCCGGCGTCCTGGCACGGACGATCCCCGGCTGCGAGCGGCTGGAGGCGATGGGCGAGGACGTCTACAAGATGACGGTGACGGCGGGCGTCGCCTCGTTCAAGGGCGTCTATCAGGGAGAGGTGTCCCTCGCAGAACCGGAGGAGCCGGAGCGGTTCGTGCTGCGCGCCCGCGGCCAGGGCGCGCCGGGCACCATCGAGGCCACGGTTCGGGTACGGCTCAGCGAAGCCGAGGGCGGCACCCGCGTCGACTACGAGGCGGAGGCCGTGGTCGGAGGCATGATCGGCGGTGTGGGCCAGCGCATGCTCGGTTCGGTGGCCAAGCGCACCGCCGGAGAATTCTTCTCCGCCGTCGAGCGTCACCTCCTGTCCGGGCAGGCCGCCAAGTCCGCCCCTGAGTCCGCCGCCGAATCCGAAACGGCGTCGGCCGCCGCAGGTGGGAGCCCGGAGGTCTTCACCCGGCCCGCCGCGCCGGCGCGTACGGGCGGCCCGGCGTGGCCGGTGCTCACCGCGTTCGGCATGGGCGCCGGGATCGCGCTCGGCAGCGCCGTCATCGGCTGGCTGCTGGGACGGCAGCGGCGCGGGTAGGGAATCCCGGTGGCAGGGTGTGACGACGAGATGGCGATTATTCGGCAGAGTGCGCCGGTTCTGTGGATCGGTCCGGACAGGTAGACACTGAGCATGCCCAGCAGCGTCCGTATCGGGGTCGACACCGGAGGCACGTTCACCGACGTGGTCCTCGTCGACGAGGAGACCGGTCAGATCATCACGACCAAGACCCCATCGACTCCTGCCAATCCCGCCGACGGGTTCATGGCGGCCGTGCACAAGGTGCTGGAGGCCCATGACGGCACCGGCGGCGACGTGGACCTCGGTGCGCCCCGAGTGTTCACCACAGTCGCGATCGTGCACGGCACGACCGTCGCCACCAACCAGCTCCTGGAGGACCGCGGCACCGCCGATCTCGGGTTCGTCACCACCGAGGGCTTCGAGCTCATCCTGGAGATCGCCAGGCAGAGCGTGCCGGACGGGTACGGCAACTCCTACTTCTGGGTGAAACCACCGAGGATCGTCCCTGCGCACCGCGTGAAGGCCGTCGGCGGGCGCGTCGACCACCTCGGCCGGGAGGTCCGGCCGTTCGACGAGACGCAGGCCGTCGAGGCGGCCCGGTGGTTCAGGGACAACGGCGTGACCGCGATCGGGGTGTGCTTCCTGCATTCCTACGCGAACCCCGAGCACGAGCGGCGGATGCGCGAGGTCCTGACGCGGGAGCACCCCGACGCCGTCGTGTCGCTGTCGAGCGACGTCCTGCGGGAGTACCGGGAGTACGAGCGGTCGGTCACCACGCTGGTCGACGCCGCCGTGAAACCGATCATGCGGCGGTACATCGCCAACCTGTCGCAGCGGCTCGGCCGCGGGTTCTCGGTCATGAAGAGCAACGGCGGGATCCTGTCGGCGTCCGAGGTCGTGCACCAGCCGATCACCACGGTCCTGTCCGGCCCGGCGGCCGGCGCCCTCGGCGCGGCGCTGATCGCCGGCGTGGGCGGTCATTCCGGGGCCATCACGCTCGACGGCGGCGGCACCTCCACCGACGTCGCGGTGATCGTCGACGGCGAGCCGTCCCTGACCACCGAGGGCACGATCGGCCGCTACCCGTGCAAGATCCCCATGATCGACATCGTGACGGTCGGGGCCGGCGGCGGTTCGATCGCGTGGATCTCACCCGAGGGGACGCTCAAGGTCGGGCCGAGATCGGCCGGCGCGGACCCCGGTCCGATCTGCTACGGCAAGGGCGGCACCGAGGTCACCGTCACCGATGCCCACGTCTACCTCGGCCGGGTGCCCCCGCACCTGCTCGGCGGCGAGATCCCCCTCGATGTCGCGGCCGCGCGCGCCGGCATCGAGGCGCTGGCGGGAAAGCTCGGCCTGACCCCCGAGCGCTGCGCCACCGGCATCCTGGAGATCAGCGCGTTCAACCAGTCGAACGCCATCCGCCAGATCACCGTCAAGCGCGGCCTCGACGTGCGGGACTTCCCGATGGTCGCCTTCGGCGGGTCCGGGCCGCTGCTGGCCTGCTCGCTGATCGACATCCTGGGCCTGCGCGCCGCGATCGTCCCGCCCGACCCGGGCAACGTCTCGGCGTTCGGCCTGCTCACGGTCGACGTCAAGAACGACTATGTCCGTACGCACGTGTCGCGCGACCCCTCGCCCGACGCCTTGGGGGAGATCTTCACCGAACTGGAGGCCGAGGCCGCCGCCGCGCTCGACCGCGAGGGCTTCGCCGACCACGTGTACGCGCGCAGCGCCGATCTGCGGTACTTCGGCCAGGCGTACGAGGTCAGGGTGGCCGCCCCCGACGGCCCGGTGGACGAGGCGTGGGCCGCCGCGGTCGCCGAGCGGTTCCACGCCGAGCACGAGCGGCTCTACGGGTACGGCTACCGCGACGACCCCCGGCACGCCGTCGAATGGGTCAACCTCCGGGTGTCCGGCATCGGCCCGATCACCCGTCCCGCGATCGCCCGGCGGCCGCGCCAGGAGGATGAGCCCAGCCCGGTGTGCACCCGAGACGTGTACTACGAGCAGTGGGGCCGCACGGTCGTCTACCGCCGCACCGGCCTCGGCGCCGGCGCCGTGGTGCGCGGCCCCGCGGTCATCGAGGAGTACGGCTCGACCCTCCCGGTGCATCCCGGTTTCACGGCGACCATGGACGACTACGGAAACCTGCTGGTGGTGAGCGACCGTTGAGCATTGTCGATCCGATCCTCGTGGAGATCGTCGAAGGTACGCTCGCCTCCGTCGAGACGGAGGTGGAGACCGCGATCGCGCGGACCGCCAGGTCGCCGATGATCCGCGACGCGCACGACTTCCGGGCCGGCATCCATGACGTACGGCTGCGCAAGCTGACCGGCAGGTCGTACTCGGCGCTGGTGCAGCCGATCGTGCGGGACTTCCCGATCGAGACGATGCGGCCGGGCGACGTCTTCTTCCACAACGACGTCTACCTGTCCGAGGGCGGCATCGGACACCTCCCCGACCTGTGCGTCACCGTGCCGGTGTTCCACGCCGGGCAGGTCGTGGCGTTCGTCCAGGCGTTCGGCCACCACGACGACATCGGCGGCGCCGTACCGGGATCGATGCCCTCGCACGCCCGCAGCGCCTTCGAGGAGGGCCTCATGGTCCCCCCGATCAAGCTGTGGGACCGGGGCGTGCCCAACCGCGCCGCACTGACGATCATGACGCGCAACTCCCGGATGCCCGACTCGCTCGCCGGCGACCTCGACGCGGAGTGCTCGGCCTGCCTGATGGGGGCGCGCCGCCTCGGCGAGCTGTTCGGCCGGTACGGCCGGGCGGCCGTCGAGAGCTGCTTCGACGCGATCATCTCCAAGACCACCGAGACGTTCCGCCGGGAGCTGCTGGCGAAGATCCCCGAAGGGGTGCACGTCTGGGAGGACTACGCTGAGCACGACGGGGTGGACGAGCCGCGGCTGCACACCCAGCGGATCACGCTGACCGTCGACCACTCCGCGCAAGCGCCGCTGACCATCGACTTCACCGGCACCTCGCCGCAGGCCAAGGGGCCGATCAACCACGCGGGCGACTACGCCGACGGGGTCTTCCTGAAGAAATGGCTCGCCCCGATCCTGCGCAACCTCGCCGACACGCCCGAGCGGATGGCCGAGCTGGACGTCAACGAGGGCGTCGTGCCGCTGATCACGATGGTCTTCCCGGAGAAGGGCACACTGCTCACGCCGATCTTCCCGGCGCCGACCAACGCCCGCACGTTCGTCATCCTCAGACTGCTGGGCGTGCTGGCCGGGGTGCTGGCCAAGGCCACCGGCGGCCGGATGCCGGCCGACCAGGAGACCATCCGCTACACCGGCGTGTACGGAACCTCCGACGACGGTCCGTACCTGATGCGCGAGGTGCTCGGCGGCGGCTCCGGCGGCCGGTGGTACGCCGACGGTGAGGACACGATCCACGTCGTGCCGGACTCGCGGAACATCCCGGTCGAGTTCGCCGAGGCACGTTGGCCGATGCGGGTCGAGCGGCTGGGGCTGGCCGTCGACAGCGGCGGGCCGGGGGAGTTCCGCGGCGGCCTCGGCTACGACAAGCACATCCGCATGCTGCGGGACGCGTCATTCATGTCGATCGCGGACCGGTCGATCCTGTCCTGCTGGGGCGTGAACGGCGGCCACGCCGGGCGGCCCTTCGTCGTCACCGTCAACGGGGTGGAGATGGAGGGCCTGGTCGACGACTTCCCGGTGCGGGCCGGAGAGATCGTCAGGATCCGCACCACCGGGGGCGGCGGCTGGGGCTCGCCGTACGACCGCCCGGCCGAACGGGTCGCGGCCGACGTCCGCGACGGCAAGGTGTCGGTGGAGGGCGCCCGCGACGACTACGGCGTCGTGCTGTCGGGTCCGCGGGACGACCTGCGGATCGACGCCGAGGCGACCGAGCGGCTGCGGGCGGAGTTGCGCGCGGCCGCGCCCGAGGACACCCCGTTCTTCGACCGCGGCCCCGGATATGCCCGCCTCTCCGGCGGCCTCCCCTACGCGGAGGTCGACACGATCTGAGCCGCTCCGATCTTGGCCGACGTCGTCCGAGGGTATCGGTTGGGCATTCATTCTTCCGCGAACAGAATCACATTTCTGTCGGCCCGTAGCTTGGATTCCCGCCCCGCGGGGTCGCGCACGATGAAGATCGGAACCCCCTCGGGAACGCCGAACGCGCGGCGTTCCTCAGGTGAGGGCATACGGGCGGCGACCTCCGTTCCGCTCGGGAATCGCATGGTGACGGCTTCCTGCCGATCCGCGACGAACGAGCCCTGTCCCTGGATCGTCTGGATGAGACCCTCGGCGCGGAGCAGCGCGATGGCCCTCCGTGCCGTTTCCCGCGCGACTCCGTAGCGCTGCACAAGGTCGGACTCGGAGGGGACGCGTTGCCCGGGCGCGAGACTGCCCGAGTCGATCATTGTCCGGAGTCCCGCTGCGAGTTGCTTATATGCCGGAATATCACTGTACGGATCGATCGTCACCATCCCTGTCTAGACGTAGGTTCATCCAGTCGAACCCATGGCTATGTCTAGACGTGGCGATGTCTGGATGTATATCTTCGAACGGCCGACCAACTGCAGTCCTCCGTGCCCGATTCCCAGTGTTCATGACACCTCACGAAAGATCCCGCATGCTCAACGAGACGATCAGCGACGCTCCGCACGCCCGACTTTTGGAGAGGGCCGGATTCCCGGCTACCGCAGAGGCCGTGACGCAGGCCCGGCGATGGCTGCGGACGATCCTGGACGACCACCCCTGCCTGGATGACGCTGTTCTGCTGCTGTCGGAGACGTTCACCAACTCGGTGCGCCACACCCGTTCGGCCGCGATTGGGGTCGTGGTCATCTTCGACGTAGATGACTGCGTGCAGGTCGAAGTCGTCGACGACGGGGCGGAGACGTCTCCGTGCGTGCGCGGGCATCAAGACGGTGACCTTCCCGAGTCCGGACACGGCCTCCGCCTGCTGCGCGCCCTTTCCAGCCGGTGGGGTTTCTTCGAGGAGCGTCCGCGTTGCGTCGTCTGGTTCGTCATCGAACCTCCGGCGCATACGCCGTAGTCAGGAACTGGGCCAGGGCTCAAGCGGAAGCGCTCGATGCTCCACCAGGGCCAATCGTCGCCGCCATCCGACATCCCGGGGTTACTTTGGTGATCTGGGAACTCGGGCGTGTGAAGGGGGCGACAGCGCGTGGGATCCATGCCGCCGGGAACGGGACCGCTTTCACCGGACTTCTCGGGCATCACTCCGGAGCTGATGGGCCGGTTCGTCGGGGAGTTGGAGCGTGCCCGACAGGTCATCGGGGAACATGCCGAGGTGATCGGCCGGGTGTTCGCCGCGCACGGGGTTCCGGCGTCGTCGCTCGCCGCTGTTCGTGAGGTGGAGCGGTGGATCGACGACCAGTTGCCGGAGCTCCGCAGACGGCATTCGCTGGCGGTGCACACAGCCCGTTTGCCTGGCTGGTCACCCGATGCGGTCGCCGGGCTCGGCGGGTCGGCTGGCCTGGTGCCGTACGACGAGAAACGGCTGCTGTCCCCGGAGGAGGCCCGGCGGCAGGGCCGGGACCTGGCGCAGGCCTGCGCAGAGATCGATGGTTTCTGGGACCTGCACGGTAACGAGGAGTACCGGAAGATCGTGGCGGTACTCGCCGAGCACGAGCACGATCCGGAGTTCGCCGCGGCCTTCTTCGCGAGACTGGGCGCGCGTCGGAGCACGGAGCTTCCCGGCCAGTTGCGGCGGTGGTTGGGGGAGAGTGAAGACGAGGCGGTCGCGACCGTCAGCCGCGCCTTCGGCACCGCGGTCAGCGGCGGTGCGGATGTCGCCGGCTTCGTCGCCGTGCGCGAGGCCATGGAACACCAGGTCGAGGACGAACCGGAAGGGGCTGGCGACCTGCTGTCGGCCGGGCGTTTTCCCACCGAGTGGCTGGCCCAAGTCGTCGCCGCGCGTGCATTCCTGCCGCTGGGTGAATCGGTGACCTCTGGGCCACCGCGGGTCGGCGCTTCGCTCACGCCGTACCTCAAAGCGCTGGGCAACGATCCCGCCGCAGCGCGACTGGCGATCAGCATGGTGACCCAGGACAGCCCGCTGCCGAGGCTGCCGGACCTGGGCAGCCCGGTGACCCGGAGGCCGGATCAACGGCCTGATCTGGTGACTGTCCTCAAGGCGCTGAATGATCGGGCCGCGGTGGATGCCGCCTCTGCCGACGCTTTCGGGCGGGTGCTCGCGGCCGCGGCCGGTGCTTACGACGAGCATGACGGCGCACACAGCGAGGCCGCCGCAGGATTCGCGTTCATGGTCATGACACAGACCTCTGGATTCGACTTCGCGGCGCCGACGCGTGTCCACCTCGCCGAGCTCGCGGGCGCGTACGCGACCGAGATGACCGAGGGAGCCAATCTCGGCGACGCCAACCAGTTGCTGCCCAGTCAGTTCGGGGCCGTGGATTCGCGGGTGCCGGGGCTGAAACCGGCGTTCCGGTTGAGCCCGGAGGACACCTTTCGGTTCGTCAAGACCTTCGCTGGCTCGCCTGCGAGCCTGCGCCCGTTCGAGGTGGTCATGGGCGATCTCGCCCGACGCCTGATCGATCAGAGTGCGCCCGCCGTGCTGAAGAGCGGGGATGCCAAGCAGTTGGACGATGTTTTCGCCGCGCTGGGCAACGTCCGCGGCTTCGAGTTGGCCGCAGCTGAAGCGCTGGGGCGGCCGATCGACCAAGCCGCCGACGACGCCGGTGACGCGTGGAGCTTCGGATTCGGCACGGCCCTGGGGGTCGGCGGTCTCGCCGTTCCCGGTATGGGTGGCGCCATCTTCTGGACCGCTCTGAGCTCCGGATGGTCCGCTTACGACACTTATGAAGACGAGTCGCCGTCGAAGATGGAGGAGATCCGCCGTACCGATGAGGCGGAAACGCTCGGCCGTCAGCATGCCATCGCCCAAGCGTTGATGGACGCCGGGTTCCCCGCCAAGGTCACCCCCCGCGACTACCAGGCCGACTGCCCACCCGGCGCCGCCATCGCCGACGCCAACGGCCGACTCCGCCCCTTCGGAGACATCGCCAAATCCGGCAACCCCGGCCTCCGCGCCCTCGACCAATGGTTCATAACCAACGGTCAGGGAAGCAGAGACAGAAACACGATAGGAGAGAGAACAAGCGAACTCTCAGACGTGTTCGATGGACGGAAGTCCCGTGCCCGAAGTCGAGCACTCGAATTTGATGATTAAATTCAATCTGCCGTCAGGCATCGCGTCTCCCCTCGGACATCGATACGGCCCTCGCCTGGGGATCCGAGGAACAGAACTGTAGCTTCTTCAGCGTTTCTCAGCTCGATCGGCCTGGCATCAAATTTATCCGAGATTATTTCGTACGGCGCCACTCGGCGGAGCGCGGCGACCAGAGTATCCTTAATAATTTGAGGTTGTGCTTGGGGGTCGGCATCCGTCGCCCTGGCGGCAAACGTTTGCTTGGCTTTGTCGTCACCGCAGGGGATGTTCTTGCCGCCAGGGTCGGTGATCGTGACGTTCTGAGCGTTTCGTTCCTTGAGTAGCTGAAGGATATGCTTTTTGATGGCCTGTCCGGCTTTGGCTGCCGTGGGGCTTTCATCCGAGGTGCAGGCACTTGCTGCGAGTAGGGTCAGGACCGCGACGGCGGCGATGTGAAGCCGTACACGATGGGGCATGACGGGCATCGTCTTCGTCTCCAATGTCTGGCCGGAACCGTCTTCCGCCCACATAATCGCAAGAAGAACCGCCGTGCCACCCTGTAATTCACACCCCTTTCGACACTTTCACAGCGCCAGGAGTCCGACAGTGCCCCTCGACGACGATCGTGTGCCCAACCCGAGGTACCAGGACCTGCGGGCTGCGCTCGCGGCCGTTCAGGAGCACGCCCAGATGCTGGAGACGGCCCTGGACCGGGCATGCGCGCAGTTCGGCGGGCAACCGGTGTGGGTGGGACCGACCGCACGCACCTTTGGCGAGGAAGTGAGCGGCCGCCGAGCACGCGTCAAAACAGCCGTGCAGCACCTACTCACCGAACTCGAGGCCGAGCTCCGCGCCACTCCCGACAAGGTTTCCCGGGCGGCCGCCTCCAGCCTGGGCGGCTGGGCTTGACCTCCCGGTAGACCAGCCATTGATGGCGAACGGTCAGGGGGTCGTGTCGGCGACGCAGCCGGCCAGCCAACTGGACAGGTCGTCGGCGACGCGGCCGGGGTCGGTCAGGGAGCTGATCCGGTGGTCCTGTCGTAGGTCGTCCCGGCACACGACCTCGTAGGTGTCGTCCTCGCGCAGGGACACCGACGCGTGCCAGCCGGGATCACCGATGGCCGGCTGGATGGTGATGAAGGTATTGTCCACGTGGTTCAACTCGTTGATCAACACGACGAGCGCCACATGGGAGGGATCGTCGACGTGGTAGCCGTCTTCGGTCCTGGCAAAGTAGTGGCGCGCGGCCATCATCGCCCCCTTTTCGAATGACCGATTGGTGCCCCAAGCATGGCAGGCATCGTTACGCTGTGCAGGCGCTTCATCACTATTCGCTTGCCGAGGCCTCGACAAACGAGGGCAAATTAGGCCGCGTGAGTGATTGACCTTGGCGACGGTGGGTAACCGTATCCGGATAAGCCGGTAAACAGTCCGGCGTACGGGGGGTGACGACAGATGCCGTCGATTATGGAGCGGATCAGGAACTACCTGAACAGCCAGTCGGGCCGCCAGACCCGTGACAAGGCCAGGACGATGACCCGCGACCCGCACACGCGGCAGCGGCTGCGCCATTTCGTGGACCAGTGGCGGGAACAGCGGCACAGGCGCTGAGCCTGAGACCTGAGGGAAGGGGCGCGGGCGTCCACATCCAACCAAAACGCTGGGGGTTCCTTGGCACGTCGCGGGGCTGTCGAGCCCGCGGGTGACCTGCCAGGCTGTGACATGGAGGCCGGAACGGGCTCTCCGTGGCGCGACACTCTGGAGGCTGAATCGTGCAGGGACCCCTCAGCGGCATCGTCGTTCTGGATCTTTCCCGGGCGCTGGCCGGGCCGCACGGGGCGCAGATGCTCGGGGACCTGGGCGCCCATGTGATCAAGGTGGAGCATCCGTCGGGGGACGAGTCGCGGGGGTGGGGGCCGCCGTTCGTCGGCCCCGATCACGAAATTTCCACCTATTTCCTTGCGGCCAACCGTAACAAGCGGTCCATCACGGTCGACATGAAGTCCGATGAGGGGCGTGAGCTGATCGAGCGGCTGGTCCGGCAGAGCGATGTGCTGATCGAGAACTTCCGTACGGGGGTGCTGGACCGCCTGGGTCTGTCGTGCCGGCGGCTGCACGAGCTGAACCCGCGCCTGGTGATCTTGTCGATCACGGGCTTCGGTCATGACGGCCCGGAGGGCGGCCGGCCGGGGTACGACCAGATCGCCCAGGGGGAGGCGGGGCTGATGTCGCTGACCGGGCCGTCGCCAGACGAGCCGTACCGGGTGGGCGCCTCGATCGCCGACCTGCTGGCCGGCATCCACGGCGCCTACGGCGTGGTCGCCGCGTTGTACGAGCGCGAGCGGACGGGACGGGGCAGGGTCGTGCGGACGTCGCTGCTCGCCTCCGTGGTCGGGGTGCACTCCTATCACGGCACGGCCTGGACGGTCGGCGGCAGGGTGCCCGGGGCGGGCGGCAACCATCACGCGTCGATCGCCCCGTACGGAGCCTTCCGCTGCGCCGACGGGATGATCCAGATCGCGGTGGCCAACGAGGGGCAGTGGCGCAAGGTGGCCACGCTGTTGGACATCGACCCTGAAATCACGAAATATGCGACGAACCGGGATCGGTTCGCGTATCGGGACGAGTTGATCGCGGACATGGAGAAGGCGCTGACGGTGCACGGCCGGGCGCACTGGCTGGCCGCACTCGGCGAGCTGGGCGTGCCGGCGGGCGCGATCCGGTCGATCGACGAGGTGTACGCCTGGGAGCAGGTCCGTTCCCAGGGCCTGCTGGTCACCGTCGACCATCCGGTCCTCGGCCCGATCGAGCTTCCCGGCCCGCCACTGCGCTTCGAGACCCCGGACGGCTTCGAGACCCCGGAAGGGTCCAATCGCGAGGACTCTCATCGTCACACGCCGCCTCCCGCCCTGGGCCAGGACAACGACACCGTGCTCGACTGGCTGCGCGAGCGGGAGCAGACGGAGGAAGGTCGCAGGGAGTGAATCGGCCAGAGCGGATGAACCGTACGGAAAGGGGGAATCGGCCGGACGCCCGCACGCTGATCTCCCGGGTTCTCGACGCCGGTTCGTGGCGGTCGTGGGATGAGCCGCCCGTGGACCGGGCCGCCCCCGGCTCGCCGTACGCGAAGGAACTGGCGGCCGCCCGGGACAGGACCGGATACGACGAATCGGTGATCACTGGAGAGGGGACGCTGTGCGGCCGCCGGGTCGCGATCGTGGCCTGCGAGTTCTCCTTCCTGGCCGGCTCGATCGGGGTGGTGGCGGCCGAACGGCTGGTCAGGGCCGTCGAGCGGGCCACCGCCGCACGGCTGCCGCTGCTGGCCGCGCCGGCCAGCGGCGGCACCCGCATGCAGGAGGGCGCGCTGGCCTTCGCCCAGATGGTGAAGATCACCGCGGCGGTGGCCGCCCACCGCGCCGCCGGCCTGCCGTACGTCGTGTATCTGCGCCACCCGACCACCGGCGGGGTGTTCGCCTCGTGGGGCTCGCTCGGCCACGTCACGGCCGCCGAGCCCGGTGCGCTGATCGGCTTCCTCGGGCCTCGGGTGTTCGAGGCGCTGTACGGGTACCCGTTCCCCGAGGGCGTGCAGGTCGCGGAGAACCTGTTCGCCAACGGCCTCGTGGACGCGGTGGTGTCGGCGGAGGACGCCCGCGAGGTCGCCATCCGGGCGCTCGCCGTGCTCTGCGCGCCCACAAGCGAGCTGGATCGGGGCCCGGAGCCGGAGGAGGCGGACGCCGACGTGCCGGCCTGGGAGGCGATCACCCGGTCGCGCCGCGACGACCGGCCCGGGGTGCGGGCCCTGCTCAAGCTCGCCGCCCACGACGTCACCCCGCTGCACGGCACCGGGACCGGCGAGGAGGACCCCGGCCTGCTGCTCGCGCTCGCCCGGTTCGGTACGGCTCCGGCCGTCGTGCTCGGCCAGGACTGGGGGCGCCAGCGCGTGGCGGGCCCGCTCGGCCCGGCCGGGCTGCGGGTCGCCCGGCGCGGCATGCGCCTGGCCGCCGAGCTGGGCCTCCCGCTGGTGACGGTCATCGACACGCCGGGTGCGGCGCTGTCGAAGGCGGCCGAGGAGGGGGGCCTGGCCGCCGAGATCGCCCGCTCGCTGGCCGACCTGGTCATGCTCGAAGCGCCCACGGTCTGCCTCCTGCTCGGGGAGGGCGCGGGCGGCGCCGCCCTGGCCCTGCTGCCCGCCGACCGGGTCGTCTGCGCGCAGCACGGCTGGCTGTCCCCGCTCCCGCCCGAGGGCGCCTCGGCGATCATGCATCGGACCACGGACTTCGCCCCGCGGATCGCCGAGGCCCAGGGCGTGCGGGCGGCCGACCTCGAGCGAGACGGCATCGTCGACCGGATTGTTCCGGAATGCCCGGATGCGGCCGTCGAGCCGGAGGAGTTCTGCCGCCGGGTGGCCAGGACGCTCGAATACGAGATCATCGGTCTGCTCGGGCAGCCGGCGCGGGAGCGCCTCGCCGCCCGGTTCGCCCGCTACCGATCGCTGGGCTCGTCACCCAGTTCTTGATCGCCGCTCGCCGGCGTCGTCGGCACGGGTACGCGTTCGACGCGGATCGCCTGGACCTCCTCGCGTGGCACCACGACCTCGTAGGCCCCGTGGTCGATGAGCCAGTAGCCGAGGTTCTCGGCCCGGGTGCCGCTGTGCCCGAGGTAGGCGATGTGCAGGCCGCCCTCCTCGCCCTCACCGTCGCCGTCGTCCTCGTCGAGCACCAGGCACGGCTCCCCGCCGAACGCGCCGACCGTGCGCAGCAGGGTCAGCGACTCCAGCTCGGCCCGGTGCACCCGCAGCCGCCAGTAACTCCCGGCGCGGGTGAAGCCGTCCTCCGCCGATTCGCTGAACAGTGCCACATCGTCGCCGCCGGGCCCGATCGCCGCGGCGAAGGTCCGGTTCCGGTAGCCGGCGATGAAGCCCAGCCCCGCGGGTTCGGTCCGCTCGTTCTCGGTCATGCGGCCGGCCGCCAGGTGAGCCCGTCGTAGTCGGCGAACCGGCGCTCCCCGGAGCCGGTCAGGTGCACGATCTCGGCTTCTGCCGGGATCGGCATCGGCATCGTGTGGAACTGCGGCACCACGTGCTCGCGCGAGGTGGTGAATCCGTTGCCCGTGAACGGCGGTGCATCGCTCCAATCCCCGCCCATCTGCTCGCCGTACGGCACGACGTAGGTGTCGATGTCCCGCGCACACCAACGCATGACGTACAACTCGGGCACTTCCGGGGTCAGCTCCGAACCGTCGAAGCCCAGGTCGAGCGCCTCGACGAGGGCGGCCAGGCTGGTGAGGCGCGCGCAGTCCTGCTCGCGGTAGACGTACCCCGAGATGATCGTCCGTCGGCCCGACAGGTACGGCACGAGCAGCCTCGGTGAGATCACCTTCAGCATCCGGTTCCGGCCTTCTGGCTCACTCATGGGGATCAGTTTACGATTTGTTGAGCTTCCGGTGGTCCAGACACGGAAGGGCCGCCCGCGTGCTCGCTGTGACCGCGGGGTCGATCTCCCCGACCTGTACGGCGTGGCCGGGGCCGAGGTCGTGCCGTACGACCCCCATCGGGTCGACCAGCATGCTGCGGCCCACGCCGAACCCGTCCCTGGCCGAGGGGGTGGGCGCCTGGCCGACCGCGATCGTCCACGTGGTGTTCTCGATGGCCCTGGCCCTGACCAGGGTGACCCAGTGCTCCTCCTTCATGGGCCCGCTGCCCCAGGCGGCGATGACCGCGAACGCGTCGGCGCCCCGGTCGACCAGCGCGCGCGCCAGTTCCGGGAAGCGCACGTCGTAGCAGGTGATCAGGCCGATCCGCAGCCCGGCCAGCTCGACCACGGCCGGGACGTCCCCGGGCGCGACCAGCTCGGACTCGCGGGCGCCGAACGAGTCGAACAGGTGGATCTTCCGGTAGGCCGCGGCGAGCCGGCCACCGGCGTCGAGGGCGACGGCCGTGTTGAAGACCCTGCCGTCCCCCGACGGCTCGAAAACGCCCGCGATGACCGCGATGCCGTGTTCGCGCGCCGCGTCGGCGAGCCCAGACACGAACGGCCCGTCCAGCGGCTCGGCGGTCTCGGTCACGCCGCCGCCGAACCGGGTCAGCGTCGCCTCGGGGAACACGGCCAGCTCCGCGCCCTGCTCGGCGGCGCGGGCGAGGGCGTCGCGGGCGGTCTCGAGGTTCGTCTTCGGCTCGTGGACGACCGGGATCTGGCAGAGGGCTACGCGCGTCACGCTCAACAGTGTGCCGGTTCGTCGGTGCCGCCCGCTACGCTGGCCCGCGTGAGCGAGCCGCTGGTACGACGGATGCGCGAGTTCGGCACGACCGTCTTCGCGACGATGACCAAGCTGGCCGTGGAGACCGGTTCGATCAACCTCGGCCAGGGTTTCCCGGACACCGACGGACCCGCGCGGATGCTGGAACGCGCAGTGGAGGCCGTCCGCGACGGGTTCAACCAGTACCCGCCCGGCCCCGGCGTCCCCGAGCTGCGCCGGGCGGTCGCCGAGCACCGCGAGAAGTGGTACGGCCTGGCCTACGACCCCGACGGGGAGGTGCTGGTCACGGTCGGGGCCACCGAGGCGATCGCCGCCGCCGTGCTCGCCCTGTGCGAGCCGGGGGACGAGGTGATCGTCTTCGAGCCCTACTACGACTCCTACGCCGCCGCGGTCGCGCTGGCGGGAGCCGTACGCCGGCCTGTGACGCTGCGCGTGGACGCCGGGCGGTTCACGTTCGACCCGGCGGAACTGGCGGCGGCGGTCGGCCCGCGTACCCGGGCGGTCCTGGTCAACTCACCGCACAACCCGACGGGAACGGTGTTCAACCGGCAGGAACTGGAGGCCATCGCCGAGGTCTGCCGGGAACGCGACCTGGTCGCGATCAGCGACGAGGTCTATGAGCACCTGACCTTCGACGGTGTCGAGCACGTCCCGCTCGCCACGCTGCCCGGCATGCGCGAGCGGACCGTCATGATTTCATCGGCGGGCAAGTCGTTCAGCGTGACGGGCTGGAAGACCGGCTGGATCTGCGCCCCGGCGCCGCTGGTCGCCGCTGTGCAGGCGGTCAAGCAGTTCCTCACCTTCACCGCCGCCGCCCCCTGGCAGCTCGCGGTCGCGTACGGCCTGCGCGAGGAGATGGACTGGGTCAACGGCCTGCGGGCCGATCTGCAGGCCAAGCGCGACCGGCTGATCGCCGGGCTGGAGACGGCCGGCTTCGGGGTGCTCCGCCCGGCCGGCACCTATTTCGTGCAGACCGACATCCGGCCGCTCGGTTTCGACGACGGACTGGAACTGGCCCGGCGGCTGCCCGAGCTCGCCGGGGTCGTCGCCATCCCCACCCAGGCCTTCTATGACAACGTCTCCCGCGGCCGGCACTTCCTGAGGTTCGCGTTCTGCAAGAAGGACGAGGTCATCGCCGAGGCCGTCACCCGCCTGCGCCATCTCAGCAGCGGATCTACCTTGTAAAGGAACTCTCGTGCGGCAACGCCGCGCAGTCGGCGTCCTCGGTGACGACCTCCCCGACGATGCGGACCGGCAGACGCTCGGCCTGGATCGCCAGACGGATGGCGGCCGCGAGCTCGCCGTACTCCCCGTCCCTGGGAGAGGTGGCGCGGTAGGTCAGGCCGATCCGGCGGCCGGGCGGCCGCTCGAAGTGGCGCAGCGCCAGCCCGAGGGGTTTACCGATCTCCGCGTGGGCCGCCAGCTCGGGGATGAGCGTCACGCCGAGACCGCCGGAGACGAGTTGGATCAGTGTCGGCAGGCTGGTGGCGTACGTCGTCATCGTGGTCCGCGCGCCCACCTCGCGGCACACGTCGATGGCCTGCTCGCGCAGGCAGTGACCCTGGTTGAGCAGCACGATGTCCAGCCCCTGCAGTGCGTCCCGGCTCAGCGGCGCGTCGTCTCGCGCAAGCGGGTGATCGCAGGGCAGGGCGAGCAGGAAGTCCTCGTCATAGAGGGGTTCCTCGGCCAGGCCGGTCACGTCCGTCGGCAGCGCGAGCACCGCCATGTCCAGCCGGCCCTCGCGCACCTCCGCCAGGAGCGTCTCGGTCTTGGCCTCCTGGACGATCAGCTTCAGGCGGGGGAAACGCCCGGCGAACATCGGCAGCAGCAGCGGCAGCAGGTAGGGTGCCACGGTCGGGATGACGCCCAGGTGGGTCGGCCCGCTGAACGGCTCCCGCGTCCGGGCGACATCGGCGACCAGGTCGTCGAGATCGGCGAGGACTCGTGCCGCGTGCACGCTCACCCGCCTGCCGGCGGGTGTGAGCAGCACCTTCCTGGTGGTCCGCTCCAGCAGCCGGGTCTGCAGGGTCTCCTCCAGAGCGGCGACCGCGCTGGACAGGGCGGGCTGGCTCATGCGGAGGGCCGTAGCGGCCTCCCTGAAGTGCAGATGCTCGGCCACGGCCAGGAACGCCCGCAGCTGGGCTATGGTCGGGAGCGGTTCACTGATAGGGATCACCTCTCAGATTGGTCCAACTGCTCGATTTCTCATATCAATGGTAGTTCCGGCAATCTGAAGGGGACAAATCCGGCGTCTGGGACGATGACGTCCCGGAGGAGGGGGGATTCATATGCTTACCGTGGGTGACCGGTTCCCCGAGTACGAGCTCACCGCCTGCGTCTCGCTCGACTCTGAGAAGGCGTTCGAGACGATCAACCACAAGACCTACGACGGCAAGTGGCGCGTCGTCTTCTTCTGGCCTAAGGACTTCACCTTCGTCTGCCCGACCGAGATCGCCGAGTTCGGACGGCTGAACGAGGAGTTCGCCGACCGCGACGCCCAGGTGCTCGGTGTCTCCGTCGACTCCGAATATGTTCACCACGCCTGGCGCAAGAACCACCCCGACCTGCGCGAGCTGCCGTTCCCGATGCTGTCCGACATCAAGCGCGAGCTGACGTCGGAGCTGGGCGTCCTCGGTGAGGACGGCGTCGCCCAGCGCGCCACCTTCATCGTCGACCCGAACAACGAGATCCAGTTCACCATGGTCACGGCAGGCTCGGTGGGCCGGAACGTGAAGGAGGTCCTGCGGGTCCTCGACGCCCTCCAGTCCGACGAGCTCTGCCCGTGCAACTGGAACAAGGGTGAGGAGACGCTCGACGCCCAGAAGCTGCTGGCGGGCGCCTGATGTCCATCGACAACCTCAAGGGCGCCCTGCCCGGGTACGCCAAGGACATCAAGCTCAACCTGGGATCGCTCGTCACCACCTCGTCGCTGAGCGAGCAGCAGCTGTGGGGGACGCTGCTCGCCACGGCGGTCGCGACGAAGTCCCAGCGGGTGATCGCCGAGGTGTCGAGCGAGGCGGCCGACTTCCTGTCGGCCGAGGCGTACACCGCGGCCAAGGCCGCGGCGAGCATCATGGCGATGAACAACGTCTACTACCGCTCGGCCCACCTGATCGGTGGCGAGTACGCCACGATGCCGGCCAGGCTGCGGATGACCGTCATCGGCAACCCGGGCGTGGACAAGCTCGACTTCGAGCTGTGGAGCCTCGCCGTCAGCGCGATCGGCGGCTGCGGCCAGTGCCTGGAGTCCCACGAGAAGGTCGTCCGCTCCGCGGGCCTGTCCCGTGAGCAGGTCCAGGAGGCCATCAAGATCGCGGCGGTCGTCAACGCCGTCGCCACGACCCTCGAGGCCGAGGCCGCCCTCGCCGCGGTCTGACCTTCAGTCACCTCAACAGCAGCGGGGGCGCCCAATCGGGGTGCCCCCGCTTCTTCATAGCGCGGCTGGGCAGCCGTGATCTGAGCGTTCTCCCGCCAGCCAACCTCTGCCAACGCCGTGTGCGGACCCGTATGCTCTCCGTGACTTGTCCTGCAGCGAGCATGGAGGTGGCGTGAGCATGATGACCATTCACCTGACTCACGAGCTGACCAGGGTTCTCCATCGCCACGCCGGGATAGAAGGCCGCGGCGTGCCGGAGATCGTCGTTACCGCGATCGGCGAGCACCTTGCCCGTGCAGACGGCGACGAAGAGGTCCATCAGCTGGCAGTGGAAGCCTCCCACCGCTGGCAGTCCCTTCTCAACCGCCTCGCTCAATGACGTCCCACGTGACGCAGACAGTACCCGGGTTCGATCGCCTGACCGTGGAACCGGGCAAGATGGGCGGCCAGCCCTGTATCCGGGGGTACCGGTTCACGGCTGAGCACCTGGTGGAACTGCACGTCAACGGCTGGGACGACGAGCGCGTCATCGAAGCGTTCCCTTTCATCGAGCCCGAAGACATCCGCCAGGCGCTCGGCTATGCCCTCTCCCTGATCCAGCGTGAGATTTACATCCCGCAGGCGGAGAGCGCGTGAAGATCCTTCTCGATCAGAATCTTCAACGGTCTTTGATGCCGCCTCTCCGCGCCGCGAGCATCGACGTGGTGCATACGTGGGACGTCGAACTCGCGCAGAGCAGCGACGAGGAGGTCTTCGAGTGGTGCTGTGCCAGCGTTCGGATGCTGGTGACCTCCGACAAGAAGCTGACCAAGTATCTCGCGGCTTCCGGCATGACGTGCCCGACGGTGGTCAGGTCATCCTGCGAGATACGCGAATCCTCGCTGCTGAAGACGTAGCAGCGCTCCTTGTGGCGAACCTGCCACGGATCGAGGAAGCGGTTGCCGAGCACGGCAACGCTGTGTTCACTCTGGCCCCGAACAAGCCGATCAGAGGAACCCTTCTTCCTCTCCGGGCACGGTGACAAATACCAGCTTGTCTGCGAGGCCGTCGAAGACGAGATCCGTATCGGATGATGCCGATACGGATACCGGCGAAGGTCGTCAGTCGCGGCGGTGGAGGGCGCGGGTGAGGACGTAGGCGAGGTTGACGACCGCGATCACGGCGAAGATGAGAAGCATGGCGGCGGTGCCGCCGCCCGTACCGGCGGTGATCGCGACGAGGGGGATCGCCAGAGAGAGGGATCCGAGGCCGAGTGTCATCTGGGCCCAGTCCAGCGGCGGGCGCCGTACCTTCTGCGCGGCCAGCCGGTTGTCGATCACCGCGTTGATCCGGTCAGCGAGCGACTCGGCGAGCTCAAGCTCGTACTGCGGGCCGAGCTCGCGCCGGGCCGCGAAGGCGGCGCCCATCTCGGTGGCTTCCAGCTTCTCGGGCTGCTCGTTCACAGGGGGCATGATCCGATTCTGCCGCCCGATCAACGCGTACGGATCGCCTGAATGCGACCTCAGCGAACCTTGCCGAGGAACAGGTGCGCAGTGGGCGAATGTCGCCAATGAAGGCGTGCCGCGGGCTGGATAGCTTGCCTGATGTGGGTAAACGCGTACTGATCGCGCTGGGCGGCAACGCCATGACGACCTCCGACGGGAGCGCGGCACCGGCGGATCAGTGGCATGCCGTCCGGCGTGCGATGACCCATGTCGCCGCGCTCATGTCGGCGGGCCACCAGGTCGTGCTCACCCACGGGAACGGTCCCCAGGTCGGCAACCTGATCCTGAAGAACCAGCTCGCCGCTCACACGGTGCCGCCGGTCCCGTTGGACTGGTGCGTGGCGCAGACCCAGGGCACGATCGGCAACCTGATCATGAACGCCCTCGAACAGGCGCCGGCGCCCGAGCCGGTCCGGGTCGCCACGGTCGTGACCAGGACCCTGGTCGACGCGGACGACCCCGCGTTCCAGCGTCCGACCAAACCCATCGGGCGGTACTTCGACGAGGACGAGGCCCGGCGTTTCGAGGAGCAGGGGCAGACCTGGCGGCGGTTCGAACGCGGCTGGCGCCGGGTGGTCGCCTCACCGGATCCCGTCGAGGTGCTGGACGCCCCGGCCGCCATCGCGCTGATGGAGATGGGCTACACGGTCGTCGCCGCCGGCGGCGGGGGAGTGCCGGTCGTCCGCGACCCCGATGGGACACTGCGCGGCGTCGAGGCCGTGATCGACAAGGATCTCGCCGCCGCTGTGCTGGCGCGGGCCGTACGGGCGACCGACCTGGTCATCGCGACAGATGTGCCGCATGCCGTCGTCGGGTTCGGCGGCCCGGACGCCAAGCCCGTCGAGGCGGTGACCGTGCGTGAGCTGCGCGAGTCGCAGGACGCGGGGTACTTCGCGAGCGGCAGCATGGGCCCCAAGGTGGAGGCCGCGCTGCGGTTCGTCGAGCAGGGCGGGGAACGTGCCGTGATCACCTCGCTGGAACACATCGGCGAGGCCCTATCAGGAAATATCGGGACAAGGGTGTCCAGAGGGGTGGAGGAATAGATGCCGGATCCGATCGAGGTACGGAAAGTCGCCATCGAGAGCGTCACCGACGCTGCCGGACTCGCACGACTCATCGACGACGGAGTGATCGAGGCCGACCGGGTGCTGGCGGTGATCGGCAAGACCGAAGGCAACGGCGGCGTCAACGACTACACCCGGATCCTGGCCGACCGCGCCTTCCGCGAGGTTCTCGTCGCCAAGGGCACCCGTACGCCCGAAGAGGCGGCGCAGGTGCCGCTCGTCTGGTCCGGCGGCACCGACGGCGTGCTCAGCCCGCACGCGACGATCTTCGCGACGATCGACCCTGCCCAGGCCGTACAGTCCGATGAGCCGCGCCTGAGCGTCGGCGTGGCCATGAGCGAGGTCATCCTGCCCGAGGACATCGGCAGGCCCGCGATGGTGGAGAAGGTCGCCGCCGGAGTACGGGAGGCCATGAAGATCGCGGGCATCGACGACCCGGCCGACGTGCACTACGTGCAGACCAAGACGCCGCTGCTCACGCTCGCCACGATCACCGACGCGAAGGAGCGCGGCCAGACGGTCGTCACCGAGGACACGCTCAAGTCGATGGACATCTCCAACTCCACCACGGCTCTCGGCATCGCCGTGGCGCTCGGCGAGATCGAGATGCCGACGGCCGAGCAGATCCACAAGGACCTGTCGCTCTACTCATCGGTCGCCTCGTGCTCCAGCGGCGTGGAGCTCGACCGCGCGCAGATCGTGGTGGTCGGCAACGTGCGCGGCATCGGCGGGCGGTACCGCGCCGGGCATTCGGTCATGAAGGACGCCCTCGACACCGACGGCGTCTGGGCGGCCATCCGCGACGCGGGCATCGAGCTGCCCGAGCGGCCGCACCCGAGCGATCTCGGTGACCGGCTGGTCAACCTGTTCCTGAAGTGCGAGGCCGACCCGTCCGGGCGGGTGCGCGGCCGCCGCAACATCATGCTCGACGACTCCGATGTGCACTGGCACCGGCAGATCAAGGCCACCGTCGGCGGTGTCGTGGCGAGCGTGACCGGCGATCCGGCGGTGTTCGTCTCGGTGGCGGCCGTACACCAGGGCCCCTCCGGCGGCGGCCCGGTCATCGCCATCGCCGACCTCTCCTGACGCCGCGACCAGGGTTCGCCGACTGTCGGAACACATCGACCATGACGTTGGTGCTGTGAAAACGCCCTTTCGTCAGCACCAACGTCATGGTCGGTTATCTGGCGCTCGGGCGATGAGGGGAGACGCCGTCCGCTCGACGATCTGAAGGCAGCCGCACCGGCGACGGCGGTCGGTACGGCCCAAGGCCATCGCCTTATCTGATGAATCTGACTCCGATGGGCACGAGAAGGCGTTCTAGTTCGTCGACTCCGCCGTGTCGTGGCTCCTATCATGCGAGTTGAGCACCGATCCGGTGCGAACGCTGTCCCCCCGGGCCTTGGTGCCTGTCGGATCGTTGATCCTGGGGAGGTGGGCATGGCCGCTCAGCCGCTACCGCTCGCCGCGCATGAGCGGTTCCGTACACAGGACCTGGACGAGGCGCGCGCCAGGGTCGGGGATGCCTACGCTCCCCACGGGTTGAACCTCGCGGAACGAGGGGCACGTCTCGACACCCGGATGAACGGCTTGTCGTTCGACGAAACCGGCCTCTACTACCTCGACTACGGAGCCGAGGTGCTGATCACAGCGGCGGCGTGGGAGAGCTTCTTCCTCGTCGAGATCCCGCTCGCCGGCGCCGCCGAGGTGTCCGCCGGCCGGGAACGAGTCGTGGCCACGCCCGGGTGCGCCGCCGTGCTGTCGCCGACCGAAGGTATGTCCATGCACTGGTCGGCCGGGAACCCGCAACTCATGGTGCAGTTCGACCGCTCCGCGCTCTCAGCCCACCTCGGCCGGATGCTCGGGCGGGAGCTGCGCAGGCCGCTCACCTTCACACTGGGCATGGACCTGACCCGGCCCGCCTCCCGGTCCTGGTTGTCTGTGATCGACCTGCTGCGGGGTGAGGCGGAGCAGACCGGTGGCATGCTGAGCCAGCCGCTGGCCGTCAAGCAGGTGGAGGGGCTGCTCATGACTCAGCTGCTGCTGGCGCAGCCCAGCAACTACACTCCGGCCCTGCTCGGCGAGCAGCCGCGGGTCGCGCCACCGGCCGTGAAGCGCGCCATGGAGCTGATCGAGGCGCACGCGGCCGAGCCGCTCACCGTGGAGGACATCGCCGAGGCCGTCGGGGTGGGGGCGCGGGCGCTGCAGGAGGGTTTCCGCCGCCATCTGGACACCACGCCGATGGCCTATCTGCGGGACGTACGCCTGGACCGGGTGCGCGCCGAACTGACCGCCGGCGTCCCCGGCACCACGACCGTCACGGATGTCGCCTACGCCTGGGGGTTCATGCATCTCGGACGCTTCTCCCTCGCCTACCGGAAACGCTTCGGAGAGACTCCCTCGGAGACGCTGCGCCGCTGACCCGCACGGCCCTGACGTCAGAAGGCCGGCAGGTCGGCCCACCGGGTGACCGTGCCGGAGCGGCTGTCGGTGCCGTACCGGACGGCCAACGCCTTGACGACGGCGCTGCCGCACCCATGCTCGTCCGGCCGCGGCACGCGGACCGGCCAGGCCGGGGCGAGCGCTGCTCCGGAGTCGGAGACCTCTACCCGCATGACGGTGCGCACGCCGTCACGGCGCAGGGAAAGACGCAGTTCGACCGGGGGCAGCCCGCGCAGGATGCCCTCGGTGACCAGCTCGGAGATCACCAGCAGGGCCTCCTGGGCCGCGGTCTTCGGCATTCCCCAGGCCGCCAGCACACCTTGCACGCGGTGGCGCATCACACTGGCCGCCTGAAGCACGTGCGGCACCGGAGACGTGTATTCACGGGCGAGCGACGGCGCCACGGCGTCGGCGGCGCGGTCCATGATCTGGATATTCGTCATCACTGTCTCCTCGGCCCTGTCGTTACGCCCTGGTGGTTCTCACCCGGCCGTCAAGAATGTCCATATTGGAGAGTAGGCATCCGCGGCATGTCCGGCTATCCGTCAGGCGAGGGTCGTTATCCGGATAGCGAATGGCCGCTCTCGGTCCGCGCCGGCGCGTCTGAGGTCAGGTGAACAACGGGTGGGGCGAGGGGAGGTGAGGGGGCGGCACTAGGATTGGCAGGCGTGCCAGTGATTCCGCAGCCCTTGCGCCCAGACGACGACGGCGGCGCCGACAAGGCGGTCGCCTCGGCCCTGGCCGGGTTCCAGGCCGGTACGGCTACGGCCGCCGACGTGCTGGCCGCCCTCGCCGAGACCAGGTTGCTGGTGCCGGTGGTCGCCCTGCTGACCGAGTCGGAGGTGGGGGAACACGGCCTGCGCCAGGAGAAGGAGAGCGAGATGGCGCTCCCCAAACTGGTCGGCAGGGACGGCAGGGAGGCGGTGCTGGCGTTCACCGGGGTCGACCCGATGAAGAAGTGGCGGCCGGACGCACGCCCGGTGCAGGCCACGGCCCCCCAGGTCTGTCAGGCCGCACGGCATGAGGAGGCCGCGGCCGTGGTCGTCGACGTCGCGGGCCCGATCCCGTTCGTGATCGAGGGCGGCATGCTGCAGGCGCTTTCGCTCGTCGAGGAGGCCAGACGCGATCCCGCCGCGCTCGCCCGGTTCGCCCATGCCGTACCGGATGCGACCGTCGCCAGGATCGAGGCGGGCGACAGCGTCGAACGTTCCAAGAGGCGCTGGTGGGGCAGGCGGGACCGCCGCTAGTGTCGGCGGCGTGACTCCTCTTGTCGTCGCGGGTGTCTCGGCGTTGGGGCTGGTCGCCGGGGCGTACGTCCGTGCCTTCGCAGCCGGGTTCGGCCCGGCCGGTTATCCCGGAGAGATCCGGGAGGCCTTCGACGTGGCGGTGCGGACCGCGCCGGTGCCCCGAAGGCCGTACGTGGTGGAGGCTGCGACGGCGGTGGCGGCCGCCCTGGTCGCCTGGCGGGTCCCGGGAGCGGGCGGCTGGGTCACGGCGGCCTGGCTGTACGCGGTCGTCGTGGGCGTCACGCTCGCCGTGATCGACTGGCGGACCTGGCGGTTGCCGGATGTGATCACACTGCCGTCCTATCCGGTGCTGCTGGCCCTGCTCGCGCCGTCCGGAAGATGGTTCGACGCGATCGCGGCGGGGGGCGTGCTCGTCTCGTTCTATGCGGTGATGTGGTTCGGCCGTCCCACCGGGATCGGTCTCGGCGACGTCAAGCTGGCTGGGCTGATCGGCCTGCTGACCGGCGCGCTCGGGGTGCAGACGGCGGTCGCGGCGGGGATGGGCGGCTTCCTTCTGGGCGCCCTCTACGCGGTGGGGTTGCTGGTCACCAGGCGGGGGACGCGCAAGACCGAGTTCCCGTTCGGGCCGTTCATGCTCGTGGCCGCACTCGCGGCGGCAGCCGCACCCATCGAATGAAGCCGGGCCGGCGGCGTTCGTCCACAACCACTGTGTCTGGTGACGGCGCAGTCGGGCGCTCATGGAAGACTTGTCACCATGTTGCGCTGGTTGACCGCCGGGGAATCCCACGGCCCCGAACTTCTCGCGATCCTGGAAGGCCTGCCCGCGGGCGTGGAGGTGACGACCGCCCAGATCGATGAGGCGCTGCGCCGACGGCGGCTCGGCTACGGCCGGGGTGCGCGGATGAAGTTCGAGCAGGACGTCGTGACGATCTCCGGAGGCGTACGGCACGGCCGCACGCTCGGCTCGCCGGTGGCCCTCCGTGTCGGCAACACCGAGTGGCCGAAGTGGGAGACCGTGATGGCGGCCGACCCGGTGGACCCCGCCGTCCTCGAGGGGCAGGCGCGCAACGCGCCGCGGTCGCGGCCCCGTCCCGGGCACGCCGACCTGGCAGGCATGCAGAAGTACGGCTTCGACGACGCCAGGCCGGTCCTCGACCGGGCCAGCGCCCGGGAGACCGCCGCCCGGGTGGCGCTCGGCCAGGTCGCGCGGGCCTTCCTCAAGCAGGCCATCGGCGTCGACATCGTCAGCCACGTCGTGTCCATCGGGCAGGCGAGCGCCCCGCCCGAGGTGCTTCCCGGCCCCGACGAGATGGCCGCGGTGGACGCCGACCCGGTGCGCTGCCTGGATCCGGGCGCGAGCGCCGCGATGGTCGCCGAGATCGACAAGGCGCACAAGGACGGCGACACGCTGGGCGGCGTGGTCGAGGTCATCGCGTACGGCCTGCCGCCGGGCCTGGGCAGCTACACCCATTGGGACAGGCGGCTCGACGCCCGCCTGGCCGCGGCGTTGATGGGCATCCAGGCGATCAAGGGGGTGGCGGTCGGCGACGGGTTCGAGACCGCGCGCCGCCCCGGCTCACGTGCCCACGACGAGATCGAGAACACCGCGGAGGGCGTGCGCCGGATCACCAACCGGGCCGGCGGGATCGAGGGCGGCATGACCAATGGCGAGCCGCTGCGGGTCAGCGCCGCGATGAAGCCGATCTCAACTGTGCCCCGCGCACTGGCGACGGTCGACGTGCTGACCGGGGAGCCGGCCAAGGCGCACCATGAGCGGTCCGACGTCTGCGCGGTGCCGGCCGCCGGGATCGTCGCCGAGGCGATGGTGGCGCTGGTGCTGGCCGACGCCGCGGTCGAGAAGTTCGGCGGCGACTCCGTCGAGGAGGTCGCGCGCAACCTCGCGGGGTACCTGTCATCCCTGGTGATCAAATAACACAATAAGGTCCTGATCATGAATTCACTCGTGGTTCTCATCGGCCCGCCGGGCTCGGGGAAATCCACGGTCGGGCGGCTTCTCGCCGACCGCCTCGGTGTGCCGTTCCGCGACACCGACAGCGATGTCGAGGCCGTCGCGGGCAAGTCGGTGAGCGACATCTTCGTCGAGGACGGCGAGGCCCGGTTCCGTGAGTTGGAGGCGGCAGCCGTTCGGGAGGCCGTGCACGGCCATGAGGGCGTGCTGTCGCTGGGCGGCGGGGCGATCCTGCATGAGCCGACCCAGGAGTTGCTCGCCGGCCGCCGCGTCGTCTACCTGCGGGTGGGCCTCGATCAGGCGGTCAGGCGGGTGGGCCTCGCCTCCGCCAGGCCGCTGCTGGTGCTCAACCCGCGCAGCCGGCTCAGGAAGCTGATGGAGGAGCGCCGCCCGATCTACGAGAGCCTCGCCGCGATCACGGTCGCCACCGACGAACGCGACCCCGAGGACGTGGCCGCGCAGATCGCGGCCGAGATCGCCCCTGAGGAGAGCGCCGAGACGAGCTCCGAGAAGACCGTCGGCGAAACGGGGGAGCAGTGAGCACGACGCGGATCACCGTGCGGGGCGACAACCCCTACGACGTCGTGGTCGGCACCGGCGTCCTGGGCGAACTGCCCGGCCTGCTGGGCGACGGGGTGCGGAGCGTGGCGGTGATCCACCCGGCCGGGCTGCCGGAGATCGCTCGCCCGGTCTGCGGCGCGATCGAGGCGGCAGGGTACGAGGTGGTCCCGCTGCCGGTGCCGGACGGCGAGGCGGCCAAGAGCGTCGAGATCGCCGCCGGGCTGTGGTCCGCGCTCGGGCGGTACGGCGTGACCAGGTCCGACGCGGTCGTCGGCGTCGGTGGGGGAGCGACCACCGACCTCGCCGGGTTCGTGGCCGCGACCTGGCTGCGCGGCGTGCGGGTGGTGCAGGTCCCGACCACGCTGCTGGCCATGGTGGACGCCGCGGTCGGCGGCAAGACCGGCATCAACACTCCCGAGGGCAAGAACCTCGTAGGCGCCTTCCACCCGCCGGTGGGCGTGTTGTGCGATCTGGCCACGCTGGTGAGCGTGCCGCGCCAGGACTACGTCGCCGGTCTCGCCGAGATCATCAAGGGCGGGTTCATCGCCGATCCGGCGATCCTCACGCTGGTCGAGGCCGACCCGGCCGGCGCCTGCACCCCGGAGGGTGAGCACACCCGGGAGCTCATCGAACGGAAGATCCAGGTCAAGGCCGACGTCGTCGGCGCCGACCTGCGGGAGAGCGGCCTGCGGGAGATCCTCAACTACGGGCACACGCTGGCCCATGCCATCGAACGGGTGGAGGACTACCGCATCAGGCACGGTGAGGCCGTCGCCATCGGCCTCGTCTACGCCGCCGAACTGTCCCGGCTGGACGGCAGGATCGGCCAGGACGTGGTCGACCGCACCCGCTCGATCCTGGAGTCCGTCGGGCTGCCCACGTCGTACCGGCGGGACGCGTGGCCGCACCTGCGTGACCACATGCGAGTGGACAAGAAGGCACGCGGCGCGAAGCTGCGGTTCATCGTGCTCGACGGGATCGCCCAGGTCTCCCGCCTGGAGGACCCGGCCGAGGAACTGCTGGAGGCCGCCTACAGGAAGGTGGCACGGTGAGGCTGGTGCTCGTGCTGAACGGCCCCAACCTGGGTCGGCTCGGCAGCCGGGAGCCCGACGTGTACGGCGCGCAGACCTTCGAGGATCTGGCGGCCCTGTGCCGGGAGACCGGCCGCGAGCTGGGTCTTTCGGTGGAGGTGCGGCAGACCGACGACGAGGCCGAGATGGTGTCGTGGATCCACGAGGCGGCCGACAGCCGCACGCCCGTCGTGCTCAATCCGGCCGCGTTCACGCACTACTCCTATGCCCTGCGTGACGCGATCGCGCAGCGTACGGCGCCGCTGGTCGAGGTGCACATCTCCAACCCCAACGCCCGGGAGGAGTTCCGCCACACCTCGGTGGTGGCGGCGGTGGCGACCGGCACGATCGCCGGTTTCGGCATGCGCTCCTATGAGCTCGCGCTGCGCGCGATCGCGGATACTGAGGAGTAACGTAACGGCAAAAAGACGTTCAGGGCGGGATCGATGGGTTACAGGTCGTACGTGGCGGTCGGCGACAGCTTCACCGAGGGGCTGAACGACCCCGGTCCCGCCGGGACGACGGGATTTCGAGGCTGGGCCGACCGGGTGGCCGAGCGGTTGGCTCAGCTCGAGCCCGGCTTCCGGTACGCGAACCTGGCGGTGCGCGGCAAGCTGATCGACCAGATCATCGAGGATCAGGTGCCCAGAGCCGTCGAGCTGCGGCCGGATCTGGTCAGCCTGTGCGCGGGCGGCAACGATCTGCTCCGGCCGGGTAGCGACCCCGACCGGATGGCCAAGACGTTGGCGGCCGCCGTACGCGACCTGCGCGCCACCGGCGCCGAAGTGGTGCTGTTCACCGGCGTCGACCCGCGCGACATACCGATCATGCGCCGGGCGCGCGGCAAGTTCGCCGTCTTCTACCTGCACGTCCGCTCGATCTCGGATCTGTACGGCTGCCGCCTGATCGACCAGTGGTCGATGCAGGGCCTGCGGGACTGGCGGGCGTGGAGCGAGGACCGCCTGCACATGAACGCCGAGGGCCACCGCCTGGTCGCGGCGAAGGTGCTCGACGTGCTGGGCGTGCCGATCGACGACGACTGGCGCAAGACGTGGCCGCCGCGCGAGTGGGCGGACCCCCGGGCCAGGCGCCGGGAGGACGCGCGCTGGCTCAGGGAGCACCTCGGCCCGTGGATCGGCCGCCGGCTTCGCGGCAGGTCCTCCGGTGACGGCCTCGACCCCAAGCGCCCCGATCTCACCCCCCTCCCCCCACCCCCCGCGTGATCTTGCACTTGCTCGCACACATGCCTTCTGACCTGTGGACACCCCCTTCGTGATCTTGTAGTTTCTTGCTCGCACCCGCCCTGGCCAGCCGAAATTCCCTTCGTGATCTTGCAATGGCGACCTAAAATGCGATCATGCAGCTATCTGACATCCGGATTTATCCGCTCAAGTCAGGGTCTGGGAGCTCCCGAGAGAGCGCGGTGGTCGAACCTTGGGGACTGGCAGGCGATCGCCGCTGGGCCGTGATCGGTGCGGGCGGCGACGACCTCCGGCTCGGCGAGTTCCCCAAGAAGCTCACCGTGACGGCCCGCAACCTCGCCGACGGCGGGTTGGCGCTCACCGCGCCTGGGATGCCGGATCTGACCCTTCCTCCGGCCGAGGGCGGGCAGAGGGTCCCTGTCGGCTTCAGCGGTCTCGATCATGCGGTGCTGGCCGCCCCGCAGGCCCACGGCTGGTTCACCTGGCTGCTGGGTCACCCGGCACGACTCGTATGGCTGGATGACCCACGTCGCCGACCGGTCGCTCCCCGGCACGGCGGGTTACCCGGCGACACGGTGAGCTTCGCTTCCGACGCGCCGCTGTTGCTCACCTCGCTCTCGTCGCTGAAGCGGCTCGACGAGTGGATCATCGAAGGCGCCGCTGAGCGGGGCGAGGATCCCCCTCAGCCGCTCGAAATGGCGCGGTTCCGTCCCAGCGTGGTCATCGACGGCGCCGAGCCGTACGAGGAGGACGGCTGGGCGGAGGTGCGGATCGGGGAGGTCGACTTCCGCGTGACCGTGATCTGCGACCGCTGCGCGGTCACCATGATCGATCCCGCCACCGCCATGAAGGGCAGGGAACCGCTGCGCACGCTGGCGCGGCACCGCAAGTGGGACGGCAAGACCTGGTTCGGCATCCGCCTCGTGCCGCGCAACACGGGCGCGATCTCCGTCGGCGACCCGGTCACGCCCCTGCGGCGGCGCTGAGCCGACCCAGGGCGTCGCGGACCTTGGCCGGGTCGGTGGTGCGCCAGAACGGAGGGAGCGAGCTCAGCAGGAACCCGCTGTATCGCGCGGTCGCCAGCCTCGGATCGAGTACGGCGACGACCCCCCGGTCGTCCATCGAGCGAAGCAGCCGGCCTGTCCCCTGGGCCAGGAGCAGCGCGGCGTGGGTGGCCGCGACGGTCATGAAGCCGTTGCCGCCCTTCGCGGCGACGTGCCGCTGCCGGGCGGAGGTGAGTGGGTCGTCGGGCCGGGGAAACGGGACCCGGTCGATGACGACGAGGGAGAGCGACGGCCCCGGCACGTCGACGCCCTGCCACAGCGAGAGCGTGCCGAACAGGCAGGTCGCCGGGTCGGCCGCGAACTGTTTGACGAGCTGCGACGTGGAGTCGTCCCCCTGGCACAGCAACGGCACCTCCAGCCGCTCGCGCAGGGCCTCGGTGGCGGCCTTGGCCGCCCGCATGGAGGAGAACAGCCCGAGCGTCCGTCCTCCTGCCGCCTCGATCAGTTCGACGATCTCGGTCAGATACGCCTCAGGGAGCCCGTCGCGGCCCGGCTGCGGGAGGTGCGTGGCGACGTAGAGGATGCCCCGGCGCGGGTGATCGAACGGTGAGCCGACGTCGAGACCGGTCCAGTCGTCGGCGCCCAGGCCCCACTGGCGGGCCAGCCCGTCGAACGTGCCGCCGAGCGCAAGCGTCGCACTCGTCAGAACGACCGTCCGCTCGCCGAAAAGTTTGTCGCGCAGCATGCCGCCGACCGACAGCGGCGCCACGCGCAGGGCCGGCGGGATGCGGCCACGTCCGTGCTCGTGCGCAGGATCGAGCCAGACGACCTCGGCCCGGTCGATCTCCGACACGCTCCCCCCGGAGTCGCCGTCGGAACCGCCGCCGGAATCACTCGTCGAGCCGCCCTCCGGCGGCGGCCCGAACGCGTCGAGCATCCGCTGCGCGGTGTCGTGGATCTCGTCGAGCATGCTGAAGGCGGCCTTGCGCGCCGCCGCGTCCTGGTCATCCTTACCTCGCGGGCCCAGGGCCGTACGGCAGGCGGACGCCGCGTCGCGCACCAGCGCGAGTGTCGCGCCCAGTGACCGGGGCAGGTCGTCGATCCGGCCGGGCGGGGCCACGGCGAGCAGGGCGCGCAGGTCCTCGCCCGCCTCCTGAAGGCGGTCGGCCAGCCCCTGTTCGATCAGCCTGCCCACCCGGCGGGCGGCCAGGGCCACGCTGTTCTCCGACAGCTCTCCGGTGACGACCGAGGTCACCCGGTCGACGAGCTCGTGTGCCTCGTCCACCATCACCACGTCGTGGTCGGGCAGGACCGCGAACTCCTCCATGGCGTCGATGGCCAGCAGTGCGTGGTTGGTCACCACGACATCGGCCTCTCCCGCGCGCTCGCGTGCCAACTCGGCGAAGCACTCGCCGCCGCTGGGGCAGCGCTGCGCGCCCAGACACTCCCTGGCGCTCACCGAGAACTGCCGCCACGCCTGGTCGCTCACACCGGGCACCAGCTCGTCGCGGTCGCCGGTCTCGGTCTCGTTCGCCCAGTCCAGGATGCGCTGCACCATCCGACCGGTCGCGCTGACCTCGCGCGGGTCGAAGAGCTGCTCCTCCTCGTCGTCCGGCATGTCGGCGCTCATCTTGTGCCGGCACAGGTAGTTGCGGCGGCCCTTGAGAATGGCGAACTCCGGCCGGTGCGGTAGGTGGGCCTCCAGCGCGTCGGCGAGCCGGGGGAGGTCACGGTCCACCAGCTGGCGCTGCAGTGCGATCGTCGCGGTCGAGACCACGACCGCATCGCCCGTCTCGGCGGAGTGCCGGATCGCGGGCACCAGGTAGGCCAGCGACTTGCCGGTGCCGGTGCCGGCCTGCACCGCGAGGTGCTCGCCGTCCTCCACCGCCTGCTGAACGGCCTGGGCCATCTTGACCTGTCCGAGACGCTCGGCCCCCCCGAGCGCCTTCACAGCGACGGTGAGCAACTCTTCGACGGGCGGCAGGTCTTTGGGCACGGGAAGAACCGTACCCGCTGCCACCGACATTCGTTGCGTGACCACCTGGGCACATCCTGACGTTCCAGAAACCCGACGCCGATCGGCATGGCACACTGAATCCGCACGCTTTCGAGATCAGTGGTGACCTACAGAGGTCGAGTGGACGGATAAGGCCAGGTAAAGGCACTATGTCTGCCATGTCAGAAGTTGTCCCGCTGCCGTCGTTCGGTGAGGTGTTCTTCGACGCCCGAGGTCAGGACCGCGTGCTCCGGGTCACCTGGCACGAAGGCACGCTGGTGCTGAGTCTGTGGCGCGGCGAGATGTGCACCGCGAGTTTCCGGATGCCGATGGCCGAAGTGGACCGTCTGATCGACACCCTCGACGAAGGGCTCGCCGAGGTCGGCGGCCACGATGGCGAGGGCGTCGATGATCCGGCGACCGGACCGTTCCCGGGCCCCCAGATCCCGGATGCCCAAATCCCGGACGCCCAGATCTCGGGTCCCCAAATCCCGGATGGACCGGCCCCTGCGGGCCCAGAGGGATACGCGCCGCCGCACGAGGGTTTTCAGGATCAGGGTTACCGGGATCAGGGTTACCAGGATCAGGTCGCCTACCAGGACCAGGGTTACCAGGACCAGGATTTCCGGGAACACGGGACGTACCAGGACCAGACCGCCGCCTACCAGGATCAAACCGCCTATCAGAGCCAGGCGGCGTACCAGGAGCAGGGCTACCGGGAACAGGCCGGCTACCGGGACCAGGGTTACCAGGATCAGGGCTACCAGGAGCAGGTCGCCTACCGGGACCAGGGCTACCAGGAGCAGGGTTACCAGGACAACACGCCCTATCAGCAGGACCAGGCTCCGTACCAGGACTATCCCGACTACCCGGGCACAGGACAGTACGCTCGGCCGCCGATCCCCCCACCCGTCTCCAACGACGTGCTCGTCGCCCGCGGGGCCTCCGCTCCGGATCGCCTGGTAGCCGCCCCCTCGCCCGAGCCCGACGTGGACCCCGATGACCCCCTCGGCCTCGGCGTGGCCCGGCCGTACGTCCCGGATCCGATGTACGCCACCGGCGAGCGCCTGCGCCCGGACGAACAGCAACTCGGCCAGCGACACGAGGACGACTGGGGACGCTGACGTCCTAACCCCGGTAAATCCAGGGGAAATACGGCAGAACTAGCCTGATTGCCATGGAAGGGAACGAACCCGATCCGCGGTTCACGCTGGCCAACGAACGCACGTTTCTCACCTGGCTCAGCACCTCGCTCGCTCTGAGCGCAGGGGGCATCGGCCTGGCGGTGGCGCCGGCGGACGTCTTCGGATCGTGGGTGCGCACGCCGCTGGCCGTCGTGCTGGTGCTGCTGGCCGCCGTGGCGGCCGGCTCCGCCTATCCTCGGTGGCGGCGAATCCAGGTGGCGCTGCGCCGGGACGAGCCGCTCCCGCCGCCCGCGCTCGCCCCCCTCCTGGGGTACGGCGTGGCGGCCGTGGCGGTGCTGGCGCTCGTGTTCGTCCTCGTGAACAGGTGACTCGACCATGGCGGACAAGGGCCTGCAGAGCGAGCGCACCCGGCTGGCCTGGGTCCGCACGGCGGCGCTCCTGGCCGCCGGTGCGCTGGGTTCGGCGGGGGTGGCGCTGCGCCACGAGGCCCCTGCCTGGATCGTGGCGCCCTTCGCGCTGGCGGCGCTCAGCGGCGCGGTGCTGCTGGTCCGCACGGGCGTCCGGTTCCGGCGGGTGGAGCGGGCGATGCGCGAGGGTCACCCCCTCGACGTCACCGCGGACGCCCGGCTGGCCTGGCTGGGCACGCTGGCCGTGGTCGTCGGCGCACTGGCCGTGGTGATCGCCGCGGCGGCCTGAGCCGTACCGATCACGACCGACTAGTTCCCCTGGGCCGCGTCGATGGTCTCGGCGACCTCCGCGTGGCGTTCGGCCTCCTCGGCGGCGAAGCGCTCGGCGTCCAGCTTGTCGGCGATGTCCTCGTCCTGTTTCATCAGCGCGTCGAGGCTCTGCCCGGCCATCTCCAGCACGCCCATGTCGGCGTAGGCCTGCTGCAGGCGGGGGCTCCACAGTCCGATGTCCTTCACGCACGGCACGATGCGGCTGAACAGCAGCGACCGGAACAGTCGCAGATATTCGGACTGGTCGACGTACCCCATGGCCTCGGCGACCTCCTGCTTGGACAGGCCGAGGTTCTCCCACGTCTCCTGGCCGCGCAGGCGGTCCCGCATGAGGTAGCAGCCCTCGATGACGAAGTCCTCACGCTCGCGCAGTTCGGCCTCGGACAGGCTGCTGTAATAGTCGCGCAGGGCCATCCGGCCGAAGGCGACGTGCCGGGCCTCGTCCTGCATCACGTACGCCAGAATCTGCTTGGGCAGCGGCTTGGTGGTGATGTCGCGCATCACGCCGAAGGCGGCCAGCGCCAGCCCCTCGATCAGCACTTGCATGCCGAGGTAGGGCATGTCCCACCTGGAGTCGCTGAGCGTGCTGTCCAGCAGCGCCTTCAGATGCTTGTTGATCGGGTAGGCGAGCCCGACCTTCTCCTGCAGGAACCGGGCATAGGTCTCGGCGTGCCGCGCCTCGTCCATCGTCTGAGTGGCGGCGTAGAACTTGGAGTCCAGATCGGGTACCGACTCGACGATCCGGGCCGAGCAGATCATGGCCCCCTGCTCGCCGTGCAGGAACTGGGAGAACTGCCAGACCGCGCCGTGCCTGCGCACATCCCGGCGCTGTTTTTCGTCCATCCGTTCCCACAACGGGGTGCCGTAGATCGCGATCGTCTGGTCGGGAATGCCGAGGATGTCGTACGGATCGACCTCGAGGTCCCAGTCAATCCGTTTGACCGAGTCCCACTGCTTGTCCTTGCCCTTCTGGTAGAGGGCGAGCATGCGATCGCGGCCCTCGTCGTACTCCCAGGTGAAGCGGGCGGCGCCGGCCATCTCCACGTCCCAGGTGGAGAGCTCGGCGGGGATGGTGTAGAGCTCGTGCGTCGACACGGGAGCCTCCTTGACGTACACCGTACGTGTACATGTGAGCGTGTCACGTACGCTGTACGTACGTCAACGGCGCGGGAGGAACTGGTCATGCTCAGCCGGGACAGGATCGTCACCGCCGCCATCGCCGTCATCGAGCGCGAGGGCGCCGACGCGGTGTCCATGCGCCGGATCGCCGCGGAGCTGGGTGTCGGGGTGATGTCCCTGTACAACCATGTCCCGAACAAGTCGGCGCTGCTAGACGCGGTGGCCGAGACCGTGCTGTCGCAGATCGAGTTCACCGACGACCCGGCGGCGCACTGGACGCAGCGGGTCCGCATGCAGGCCAGGGCGTTCCGGCAGATCGCCCACCACTATCCACGCTGCACCATGGTCGTGGTGAGTCGGCAGCTCAGGTCGACGGCCGGGCTGCTGCCGGTCGAACGCGCCCTGGCCACCCTGCGTGACGCCGGTTTCGACGGCAGGGAGGCGGTCCAGATGCTGCGTGTGTTCATCGCCTACATCGTCGGCTCCCTGCTGCGTGAGGTGGGGGTCACCCCGACGTTCGCGCCGGTGCGACCCGACATCGCGGTGGCGGAGGTGGACCCGGCCCTGTTCCCCATGGTGAGCGCGTTCGCACCGGATCTGATGGCCTGCGACCACGAGGAGGAGTTCGACTTCGGCCTGGAGTTGCTCGTCCAGACGATGGCCGTGCGGGCGGAGCAGGCCGCCGGGCGAGAGGGGTAGCGGCGGCGCCGGCCGCCCCCGGGGAGCGAGCAGGACGTCAGTACCAGTTGTGGGACCGGAAGTGGCCCCAGGCGCCGCACGGCGAGCCGTACCGGGCTTCGATATAACTCAGCCCCCATTTGATCTGGGTCCGCGGGTTGATCCGCCAGTCGCTCGCGGCCGAGCGCATCTTTCTGCCGGGCAGTGCCTGGGGGATCCCGTAAGCGCCCGAGCCCGCGTTGTGAGCTCGGTGGTCCCAGTTGCTCTCCCTGGTCCAGAGGCTGTCCAGGCACTGGAACTGGTCGCCTGACCAGGAGCGCCGGGTCACGAGCCGGAAGGCGAAGGCCTTGCTGCGCTCCTTGGTGTCAGCCCGGCGGGCCTTCCGGGTGTCCGCCTTGGCCTGGGTCCGCCACACTCCCAGGTGAGCGGCCGAGGGCGGATGGGTCCCCGGGGGGACCCCCTCCCGCGCCCATGTCGGTGGGCAGTTGGCGAAGCCGGTGACGGCGAAGGCGACAACGGCGGTGGCCGCGGCACGTCGCGCGCTTCTGTTGCTGTCCAAGTCGGTCCTTGTCGTCGGGTCGCGTGCGGAGGGCGGGCGGCGGCAGACACCGTGCCCGCCGTGCCGTACCGCGCCCATGGCTGAGCGCGGCCGTCCGCTCGGCCTGCACCGGATCCGGTTTCCCGGTGGGCGCCGCGACGGGTCCTCAGCGGGATTGAAATACGCGCATGCGGCCGTAAGCCCCCGACGCCGGACCGTGCTGGGTGATTCTTTGCCGATCCAGCCCCCTTCGCCGACCCTCGTGCGGGGCGCGGTTAGAGTCACGGCATGAGCATCCTCGAGATCCCTGTGAACACACTGGACGGCGAGTCGGCGACGCTCGGCGATCTGCTCGGCGGCCGGGCCGCGCTGGTGGTCAACGTGGCATCGCGGTGCGGGTTGACGCCGCAGTACGACGGCCTGGTCCGGCTGCGGCAGACGTACGGGTCCCGCGGGCTCACCGTCATCGGCGTGCCGTGCAACCAGTTCAGAGGCCAGGAGCCCGGCTCCGCCGAAGAGATCAGGGAGTTCTGCTCGACGACCTACGGCGTGGACTTCCCGCTTCTGGAGAAGACGGAGGTCAACGGCCCGGGCAGGCACCCGCTCTACGTCGCGCTCACCGAGGTCCCGGACGCCTCGGGGGAGGCGGGGGATGTCCAGTGGAACTTCGAGAAGTTCCTCGTCGCCGCGGACGGCGAGGTCGTCGCGCGGTTCCGCCCGCGTGTCGAGCCGGAGGCACCGGAGATAGTCGAGGCGGTCGAGAAGGTCATCGCGCCCTAGGTCCGCAGCTGGCCCGTACGACCAGTTCGGTGGGCAGGGCGACCGTGCGGGGGCGGCGTCCCTGCCGCAGCGCGAGCTCGGCCGCGCGGTAGCCGAGGTCCTGCGCCGGCCGGGCGACCACGGTCAGCGGGGGAGAGCACAGCTCCGCCCACGGCACATCGTCGAACATGATCAGCGACACGTCCCTCGGTATCCGCACGTCGAGCTCGCGCGCGGCCAGCACGGCCGCCTCGCCGAGCACGTTGCCCCCGGCCAGGAGCGCGGTGACGTCGGGCCGGTTCTGCAGCAGCCCGGCGACCGCCGCGTACGCCGAGTCGCGGCTGGCTCGCGCGTGCACGACGAGTCCCCGATCGGCCGGGACGCCGAGCGAGGTCAGGGCGTCGGTGAAGGCGGCCACTCGCCGCGACTGCCCATGCCGCGCCAGAAACGCGATCTTCCTGTGGCCCAGGCCGATGAGGTACTCCATCGCCGTCAGCACGCCCGCCGCGTCGTCGGCGACCACGCTGGGCACGTCGGCCCGGACCTGGCGGTCGGCGAAGACGACGTTCAGCCCGGCCCGCAGCGCCGGCGCCCAGATTTCCCCGGCCGTCTCCCCGTCGCGTGAGGGGACGGCGATCACCCGGTCCATGCTCTGCTCGATCAGCGCGCCGATCAGTTCGGCCTCCCGCTCGGGGTCGTCGCCGGTGACGCCCACCGTCACCGGCTCGCCGTACGAACGGGCGCATGAGAGCACGCCGTCGGTGAGTTTGGCGTAGAAGGCATCGGTGATGTCCGGGATCAGCAGGCCGATGCCGCCGGTCCGCTGCCGGCGCAGATTGCGTCCGAGTGCGCTGGGGTGGTAGTCCAGCCGCGCGGCGGCGGCCAGCACACGCTCCCGCGTCTGCGCGCTCGCCGAGCCGCCCGACAGGACGCGAGACACCGTCGCCACCCCGACACCCGCTGCCTCCGCCACGTCCTTGATCGTCATACGGCGCTGCATTGGACCGTTCATGGGAACGATTCCATCATAGTTTCATGGCCGAATCAATCGAAATCTTGACACTGACCGGGGTTTCACGGGACAGTTGTGAAAACGTATCCACATCTTCTCTATCCAGGGGGCCGGTATGGCATCGATCGTTCTGAACAAGGTCGACAAGATCTACGCGGGCGGGGTGAAGGCCGTGAACGGCCTCGACCTCGAGATCAGGGACGGCGAGTTCATGGTGCTGGTCGGCCCTTCCGGGTGTGGCAAGTCCACCGCGCTGCGCATGGTCGCCGGGCTGGAGGACATCAGCGGCGGTGAGATCCTGATCGGGGACCGGGTGGTCAACCACCTGCCGCCGAAGGACCGGGACATCGCGATGGTCTTCCAGAACTACGCGCTCTACCCGCACATGACGGTCGAGGAGAACCTCGCCTTCGGTCTCAAGCTGCGCAAGATGTCCAAGCCGGAGATCCAGAAGCGGGTCGGCGAGGCCGCCCGGATGCTCGGTCTGGAGCAGTACCTCAAGCGCAAGCCGGCCGCGCTGTCCGGTGGTCAGCGCCAGCGCGTCGCCATGGGCCGCGCCATCGTCCGTGAGCCGCAGGCCTTCCTCATGGACGAGCCGCTGTCCAACCTGGACGCCAAGCTCCGTGTCTCCATGCGCGCCTCGCTCAACCAACTGCACGAGAACCTCGGTGTCACCACGGTCTACGTCACCCACGACCAGGTCGAAGCCATGACCCTCGGCGACCGCGTCTGCGTGCTGCGCGACGGCGTGCTGCAGCAGGTCGACACCCCGCAGAACCTGTTCGACAACCCGGTCAACCTGTTCGTCGCCGGCTTCATGGGCTCCCCGGCCATGAACGTCACCTACGCCGATCTGATCCGGGACAACGGCGGCGCGGCGGTCGTCTTCGCCGGCTACCGGCTGCCCGTCCCCGACTCGACGTTCGCGGAGAAGCCGGGCCTCGACCGCTACCTCGGCAAGAAGATCATCCTCGGCATCCGTCCGTCGGACTTCGAGGACTCCCGCGCGGCCCACGGCAGCATCGGCGGCTGGGTGCGTGTGCCGGTCCGCGCCAACGTCACCGAGGAGCTGGGCTCCGAGATCAACGTGCTGTTCACGATCGACGCTCCGCCGGTCGAGCACAAGGACGCGATGGCCGCTCAGCACGACGGCGACGAGGAGGAGACCTCGCTGCCGCTGGGCGGCAACAAGTCCCTGTGGACTGCGCGTGTCAACGCCCGCAGCCACGTCCGCCCCGGCCAGGACGTCGAGTTGGTCGTCGACACGCACAACCTGCACTTCTTCGACGTCGACTCCGGCCTGGCCATCGGCCACGAGGCCAACATCGGTCGTTGATCGCAGTTCCCGGCCCGTCCCTTCCAGGGGGCCGGGCCGATCAGATCGCGTCGAGGGGCAGCAGCGGCGTCAGCCAGGGGAACACGACGTACCAGAGCAGCGCCGCCACGGCACCGATCAGCAGCAGGGACACGACCACCCGTGCCGCGGTGCCGCCGGGCAGCCGTCGCCAGATGAATCCGTACATGCCCATCCCCTTATGAGCGCTCCTCGCGGGTGGCGAGCACTCCGTACACGATCAGGCGTCGCTGTGCCGAATACTTCGGGTGGCAGGTGGTCATCGTGATCATCGCCTTCGACGGTCGCAGCGCGGGGTGTCCGGGCACGGGGTCGACGACGGCCAGATCGGTCGGGTCCACGATCTCCTTGTGGTCGACCCGGTAGGTATACCGCGCGTCCGCCGCGTCCACCACGATGTCGTCGCCGCGTCGTAGCTCGTCGACCCGGTTGAACGGCGCCGCATAGGTAGTCCTATGCCCGGATATCACGAAATTTCCTATCTGGCCGGGCATCGCCGTACCGGGGTAATGGCCGGGCCCCTTGCGCAGCTCATCCGCTCCCACGCCCTCGACTATGGCGTACTTGTAATCGGAACCGAGCCGTGGGATGCGGAGCAGCGCGAGGGCGTGGCCGAGCCTGATCCTGCCCAGGGCGTGGCCGCCCCTCTTCCCTGTGGTCTCGCGACTGAACATATGGTCGAGCTGCCGCTGCAGCGTGTGCTGCTGCCCCTCGGTGTAGGAGTCGGTGCCCCAGAGCAGGTACGCGTAGAACAGCAGCAGCACCAGTCCCACGGAGATGCCGAGCTCGCCGATGGCGCGCAGAGTCCTCATGGTGAAGTCAGGTCGGTGAGCACAGGTCGAGTATCGCCTCGTTCGACGGGAGGCGGCGGCCGTTCGCCGGAGATCGGTGAATTCTTTGGCACCGCCGAGGTCGGCGGCATTCCTTGGGAGAGCCGATGCGGACGAAACGCGGGCCGAACGTCAACGAATCGGGAACGGCGGCCGATGATTCGGTAAGCAATAGGTAGATGAGGGAACGGGCCCCGGCCCCGCCGAATATAACTGTTGGCTGGCAAATACGGCACCTGATCGGGGCGAATGCCGTACAGACCTGAACAACAGTTAATGGGAGTCCAGGTGACACGGAAGCATGCGGGACCAATTCTTCTGGCGCTGACGGCCGCGGGCGGCCTCGCGCTGGGCACCAGTGCGATCGCGGTCGCGGCGCCCTGCCCGCCGCCCAAGGCCACAGCGTGGGAGAACACGAGTCTCACCCCGCCGGTCCTCGCCGCGTCGCTGGCGATCTTCATACCTCGGCACGGGCCGGCCGTCTGCGGGCCGAGCCACATCAACCGCGACTGGCCGGTAGGCCCTGGCTGCCGAGGCAACCGGCTGAAGCGGACCGACCACGGCTGCCTCGAGAAGCCCCGATGCGGGGAGGCAGATGAGGGTGGCCGTGCCCACCACTGCCGGAACGACGCCGGCGATCGGGCCGCGTGCAGCCGGCAGGCCACCCCGTGCGGTGACAGGAAGGCCACCGCGACCAGTGGGGTCAGCGAGGAGGCTCCTGCCGGCCCGGCAGACGAGGCCGGGCAGGCGGGCCCAGGCGATGCGAACACCCGAGCGCCCGCGGACGACGGCGCGCGCGCGGGCGAGGAGGTCCATGAGTACGGCGAGGCGTGCGAGGGAGACGGGGCGCGCGAGGGAGACGGGGTGTCGCCCCGGGGCGGCTGCGGGCAACCGGTCCCCGTCCCCTGCCCGAGGAGGCCGGGCAGGGGAACGGCACCGGAAGATCCCGCTGTGGCGTTGTCCGTCGTCGTGCCAGGGGTGGTCACCGGTGGCAGGAACGCCCCCGGACGGCCCGGACAGCCCGAACGAGCCGGACAACCCGGATGGCCGGGACAGGGGAACGCACCCGGGGGGCCGGCTCAGCCGGGGGGACGGCCGGACCCGAGGGACGCCTCCGGGCCGGTGGTGAACCCGCCAGGGGAGACGACCACCCCGCAGGGGGGCTTCACGCCTGCCGGGAAGACGCCGCGGGACATCGCACCGCCACACATCCCCGTGCTGCGGGATGGCGCGCCGTCCGGCCACATCCCCGGAGGGCTGCCGTTCACGGGCGCACCGGCGGGGATCGCCCTGGCGGGGGCAGGCCTGCTCGCCGCGGGCGCCGGCGCCGCCCTGGTCTCCGTACGGCGCCGCCGTTCGGCCGGTGCGAAGTAGGTCAGGTCCCACATATCGCCGAACCCTCGGTCCAAGGTCGGCCGGGAGCCGGGGCGGGTGCGGTTCGTCAATGAACCGGGAACGGTCACCGATCTCTCGGTAAGCATCGTGTGGCGGGGCGGGGCGCTCATTCACGGGACACATATAACTGTCGAGTGGCGAACAAGTCGCCAGCATTTCGGGCGAACTGCGCTATGACCTGAACGACGGTTATCGGGGGTCCAAGTGGCGAGAAATAATACGATACCCATTCTGCTGGCGGTGACGGCCGCGGGCGGACTTACCCTGACGACGGGAGGGATGGCGGCGGCCGCGACCGGTCTGTCGCCGTCCAGTGTCGTGGTTCGGGGGGATACGAGTCCTTATCCGCCCCTCCCCGCCGCGCCCATCGCGGCATTCGTGCCTCCGGCCCAGCAAGTCGTCACGCCGGCTACCCAGCTCCAGTCCGAACCTGCGCAGATCGAGCAGGCGCAGACCAACCCGGTCCTGGTCGACGAGGTGGTCCCGGCCAACCAGGCGGCCCCGGCCGTCCAGGGCAACCCGGGTAACGTGGGCTATCCCGGCTATGGGGGATATCCGGGCTGGTACCCCCAAGGCGGTTTTGGGCAATACATGCCCACCATGTGGCCGGGGAACGGCATGGGCCCGGGAACGGGCGAAAACGGGACGCCAAACGGGACGACGCATCAGGTTACGCCCATCGTCGGGCCGGCGGCGCAGAATCAGGCCGCTCCCGTGGGACCCGCCGTTCAGCCGGGCGTGGAGAACGCTCCGGGGGCGGCCGCCGGACCAGCCGCCGGACCATGGGACGAAACCGCTCCGGGAGTAGCCGCCGGGCCATGGGAGGAGACTGCTCCCGAGGCGGCCGAGCCGGAGGAGTCTGACGATTCCGACGAGTCGGAGGAGGAAGAGGCACCGGATGAGGCCGCCGGGGAGGCGGCTCCTGAAGAGGCCGTCGGACCGGAGGAGATGCCGATGAGTGCCGGACCGATGGGGGCCGGGCCGATGGGTGCCGGGCCCGCGCAGGCCGCCGGGCCGGGAGGCGGCATGCCGGCGAGCATCGCGGGCCGCCTGCCGTTCACCGGTGCGCCGGCCGGGATCGCCGCGGCCGGGCTCGGCCTGCTCGCCGCCGCCATCGGCTGCATGCTGATCTCCGTACGGCGCCGCCGGTCTTCCGGTGCTCGGTAGGAGAAGTCGTCGGGCCGTCGTCATCGGCCTGCCGTCGCTGGCCCTCGGCCTCGTGCTGGCCGGGGGCTGGTCGGCGCACCTCGCGTTGAGCGTGCGAGACCATCTGGAGGCGACCAGGGCCGATCTGCTCCGGCTCCGTTCGGCCGACCCGCGAACCGCGGTGGCGTCCGCGGCCGGAACGCTGGCGGACGCCCGGCGACACGCGGCGCAGGCGCGGCGGATCACCGACCGCCCCGAATGGCGGCTGTTCACCCACGCTCCCGTCGTGGGGGACGGTGCCACGACCACGCGCGGGCTGGCCGAAGCCGTCGCGCAGGTCACCGACGTGCTGGCCGACATCGAACGCGCCGGCGCGCCGCTCATCGAGGTGGGGGCCGAACCCGCGGCCGTCGGTGATCTGCGGCCGATCCTGGCCGGCCTCGACGCGGCGGCGCCGGTCCTCGACCATGCCGTCACACGACTGGCCGCGGTGCGGTCGCTGGTGGCGGGGACGCCGGCGCGGACCGGAGTGGCCGCCCTGGACCAGGCACGCGACACGATGCTGCGTGAGGTGGATCGGCTGCGCGGCTGGGTGCGTACGGGCGCGGACGCCGCCTCGCTGATCCCCCCGATGCTCGGGCGCGACGGCCCGCGCCGTTACTTCCTGGCATTCCAGACCAACGCCGAGGCACGCGGCACCGGGGGCCTGGTCGGCGCGTTCGGCATCCTGACCGCCGATCACGGCAGGCTCGGCATCGAGCGGCTCTCGGCCAACAACGGACTCGCTCTCAGTTCCACCTCTGTCACCGACTTCGGGCCGGACTTCCGCTCACGCTACGGCCGGGGCGCGACCTCCATGCTCTCCGTCTCCAACCTGTCGCCGCATTTCCCGTACGCCGCGGCCACCTGGACTGGACTGTGGCAGCGGAAGACCGGCCGGTCCCTGGACGGCGCCATCGCCACCGACCCGGCCGGCCTCGCCCACCTGCTGGAGCTGATCGGGCCGGTCAGACTGCCCGGAGGCGAGAGGGTGACAGCCGGCAACGTCGTCGACCTCACCGAGCGCGCGGCGTACGTCCGATATCCGGATCCGGCGGAGCGTAAGAGGTTCCTCATCAGGATCGCCGCCGCGGTCAGCGAGGCGCTGGTCAGTTCCAAGGCTTTCGCCGAGCCCGCCCGGGTGCTTCCGGTCCTGTCGGGAATCGTGGAGGAGCGGAGGATCCAGATCTGGAGTCGCAGGGACGCCGAGGAGCGGCGTCTCGCGGCCACCCCGCTCGGCGGTGTGCTGCCGGAGCGGCGGGGGCCGTTCGCCGGATTGGTGATCAATAACTCGGGCGGCACCAAGCTGGACTACTACCTCAAGCGCTCTCTGACCTACACGCTGGGGCCCTGCCGCGGCGACGGGCTGCGCGCCAGCACGGTGAGGATCCGGCTCGCCAACGATGTGCCGCCCGGGAAGCTGCCCACCTACGTCACCGATCGGCTCGACTCCCCGGGACGTTCGCACCCCCCCGGCTCCAACCGGCTGTGGGTGTCGCTCTACGCGGGAATCGGCGCCAGGGCGATCGCGGCGCGCCTCGATGGCCGGCCCGTCGGTTTCTACGCGGAGACGGAACGGTCGCATCCCGTCTACTCGACCGTGCTGGAGTTCGCCCCCCGTCAGGTGAGGACGATCGAGTTCGATCTGCTCGAGCCCGGCTCCACGGTCGCGCCGGTGGTCCCGGTGCAACCGCTCGTCCGGTCTCAGCAGACCGTGATCCGGCAGGAAGGCCAGAACTGCGCCCCCTGACCGTAAAGAACGGCGTGCCGCGGGCGGCGGCGCGCCGAGGACGGCCTACGGTCGCGCCCATGAACGGCGGCTTTCACATCCTGTTCGTGTGCACCGGCAACATCTGCCGGTCGGCGCTGGCGGAGCGGCTGGCCCGGTCGGCACTCGGTCCGGGATCTCCGCTCAGCGTGATCAGCGCGGGGACCCGCGCCGCGCCCGGTCGGCCGATGGCCGAGCGAGCGCGGCGCGAGCTGGCCAGGCTCGGCGGGGACGCGGCGGGCTTCAGCTCGCGCCCGCTCACCGCCGAGCTGGTGACAACCGCGGATCTCGTGCTCGCGGCCTCGTCAGAGCACCGTGCCGCGGTGGTGACGATGCATCCGCTCGCGGCAGCCCGTACCTTCACCATCGCCGAGTTCGGCGCGCTGGCTCGGGCCGTACCCGCCGAGAACATCGCGCGTCATCGCGAGCCGGTACGGCGGGCTCACACTCTGGTCACTGAGACGAGAGCGCTACGCGGGCTGGTCCGGGTGGACCAGCCCGACATCGCCGACCCCTACGGCGGCTCCCGCAGGGATTTCCGGGACGCGGCTCGACGGATCGCCGAGTCGCTCGCCACGCCGCTCCGGCTGCTCAAACACCCGCCGGCGCCCTGAACACCTCCGACGTCTCCCGCTCCGGCTCCGGGTCGTAGCCGTATCCGTAGTAGCCGTCCTGCTTGACCGGCGTGAAATTCAGTACGGCACCGACGAGCCGGGCGTTGACCGACGACAGGAGTTCGACGGCTCGCGTCACCTGCTCGCGCCGCGTCTTGCCGTACCGCACGACCAACAGCGCGCCGTCGCATACCGCGCCGAGTGCCGCCGCGTCGGTGACGGGCAGCAGCGGCGGCGCGTCGAGGATCACCATGTCGTAGTCCTGGGTGAGCCGAGCGAGCACCGAACGCATCCCCTTCGACCCGAGCAGTTCGCTGGGGTTCGGCGGGACCTGGCCGCTCGGCAGCACCGACAGGCCCGGCCGGCCCCACGCCTGGACGGCCTCATGGAGGTGCGCTTTCTCGATGAGGACGTCGGTGAGGCCTATGGCGCCCTCGATGCCCAGGTAGTCGGCGATGCGAGAGCGGCGGAGATCGGCGTCGACCAGGATCACGCGCCAGCCCGCCTGCGCCAGTGTGATCGCCAGGTTGGTGGAGGTGGAGGACTTACCCTCGTTCGGCAGGCAGCTGGTCACGACGAGGGACTTGGGCTGGCTGTCGACTCCGATGAACTGCAGGTTCGTCCGCAGGGACCGGAAGGACTCCGATCGCGACGATCGGCCGTCGCCGCGGAGGATCAACGGGTGACGCCGCGCGTCCCGCTCGTACCCGATCACCCCGAGGACCGGGATCTTGGCAACCTGCCGCAGCTCGTCCGAGGTCTTGACGGAGGTGTCCAGACGATCGCGCAGCGTGAGCGCGCCGATGCCGACGAACAGCGCGAGCAGCACGCCGAGCGCCACGTTGACCGACGGCTTGGGAGAGACCGGTGCGCGTGGGATCTCCGCCCGATCGACCACGGTGACCCGGACCGTCGGACGGCTTCCGGGGGAGGGCCGCTCGATCTGGTCGATCAGCTTGGTGAATGCCGCCCCCAGGGCGTTGGCCCGCTGGGCCGCCCGCGCCGGGTCGGTGTCGGTGACGGTGGCGCGCAGCAGAGCGGTGTCGGGGATGACTTCAGCGGTGATGTTCGCCTGGAGCTCGGGAACGTCCCGGCCGGCCGCGATCTGGCCGATCACCCGGCGGCTGGTCAGCAGGGTGGCGTAGGACCGCACCCGCTGCTGGGACAGTGCGCCGGCCTGGAGGGCGGCGGCCACGCCGCCCTCCTTTTCATCCCCCGAGACCAGCATGGAGATCGTCGCGGGGTACTTGGGCGGGGTGTTCACGGTCACGACGACGGCGACCCCCACTCCGACGAGCAGCGAGAGCAGGAGGAACAGCCAGTTTCTGCGTACGAGTCGTACGTAATAGAGCGCTTCCATGTTCCTTACCGCTTTCCTGTAGGAGTTTTCCGCGGCTGAACCGGCGGATAGACGCGCACCCGCTGAGGCAGGCCGATGAGAATGCAGGCGGACCCCAGACCGATGAGCGAGGCGGTGAGCGATGAGATCCAGCGCAGCGTCATCACCAGGTGCAGCATGCCGGTCATGGCGGCGAGGGCGGCGAGTGTGAGAGCCGCGAGACTCCTGCTGAGACCGAGCCGGCACAGGCGATGGGACAGGTGGTCGGTCCCGCCCCGCATGATCGGCCGTCCCGCCCTCCTCCGTGACAGCACCACGACTCCCGTGTCGACGGTCGCGACGAAGGTCGGCAGGAGCAGGCCGGCGATCGCGGTGCCGGTGTCCCGACCGGTGATCAGCAGGGCGGCCGAACAGCTGAGGACGAATCCGATGAACAGCGAGCCCGCGTCCCCCATGAAGATCTTCGCCGGGGCCCAGTTGTACGGCAGGAATCCCAGGACGGACAGCGGCAGCGTCACCAGGATCAGCCCGGCCACCGGTCGGGCGGACACGAAGGCGGCCGCCGCGAGGATCGCGGCGCTGACAACGGTGACGGCGGCGAGAGCGCCATCCATGTTGTCCAGAAGGTTGAAGGAGTTGGTGATGACGACGATCCACAGCACCGTGATCGGGACGTCCAGCCACGTGCCGGTCACCGTGGCCCGGACCCCGGTCAGCACCACGCCCACGGCGGCCAGCGTTTCGACGGTCAGCCGGGTGAGCGGGCGGAGCGACCGCAGATCGTCGATCAGACCGAGCAGGGCCAGGACCAGGGCCCCGACGATGATCCCGGCGACTCGCTCATCGGGCAGGCCGACAAGCGCGATCGGGGGAACGACGGCGCCGAGTGCGATGGCCACGCCACCCAGGTACGGAGTGGGCCGCTTGTGTGATTTGTGGCCCCCGGGGCGATCCGTGAACTCCCAGCGCAGAGCGACCCGGCGGAGCACATGGGTTGCCGCGGCGGCGAGGAGAAACCCGCTGACCGCCGCGGTGAGGAGAGCCGAGCCGCTCATCGCCGGGAGGCCGCCAGTTCCGCACGGGCCTCGGCGATGCTCTCCACCAGGATGTCATCGAGTGTGCGGCGTGGCGCCCACCCGGTGAGCTCGCGAAGCTTCGTGGTGTCGGGGACTCTGCGCTCCATGTCCTCGAAGCCCGCGCCGTAGGCCTCGGCATACGGAATGAGGTCGACCCCGGAGATGCTTCCGGCCAGCTCGACGATCAGTTTGGCGAGTTCCAGGATGCTCACCTCGTCGCTGCGGCCGACATTGAAGGTCTGGCCGACCGCGCCGTCATGGTCGAGCAGCCGGACCAGGGCGTCCACGACGTCGAGCACGTGGGCGAAGCAGCGGGTCTGGGTGCCGTCACCGAAAACCGTGAGCGGAAGACCGATGATCGCCTGCCTGACGAGCCGCGGAACGACCATGCCGTAGGCCGGGCTCTGGCGAGGTCCGACGGTGTTGAACAACCTGACGGTGACCGCGGGCAGGCCGCGCTCCCGGTGGTAGGCGTTGGCCAGGATCTCGTCGACGGCCTTGGCCGTGCTGTACGCCCACCGGAGGACGCCGGGGCTGCCCAGGACGCGGTCGGACGTCTCGGTGAGCGGCCCGCCGGAATTCTTCCCGTAGATCTCGCTCGTGCTCGCGACGAGGATCTTGCGGCGATAGCGGTGGGCCGCCTCGATCACGATCTCCGAGCCGCGGATGTTCGTCGTGAAGGAGCGCAGTGGCTGCTCCACGATCAGCTTCACCCCGACGGCGGCGGCGAGGTGGACGACGGCGTCGCACTGGTGGACGAGCTCGTCGACCACCAGCTCGTCCAGCACCGATCCCTGGACGAAACGCAGGTTGGGGTGTGGGGCGAGGTTGGCTCGCCGGCCCGTCGACAGATTGTCGAGAACCACGACTGAGTCGCCGCGTGTGAGCAGCGCGTCGCTGAGATGGGAGCCGACGAAGCCGCTCCCTCCGGTAATCAGGTATGTGCGCCTTGGTGAGTTGGTCACCGAATTCTCCCGTGACATGGTGCGCTGAGGTTGAATGACGGCTCGGGAAACGGATGTGTCGGGAGGGGGCGCGATCAGGCGGGAGTGCCGGTGTTCTTCTCGAACCACTCAACGGTCCGGGAGAGGCCCTCATCCAGCGGCACCGGACGCACGCCGGGGAACAGCTCGGCTAGCAGCCGAGGCGACGCCTGCGACGCGTGTATGTCGCCCGGGCGCGGCGGCAGGAACGTTGCCTCCACAGGACGGCCGAACACCGCGGCGAGGGCGTCCTTCAGGGACAGCAGCGAGACCCGCGTCCCGTAGGCGAGGTTCACCGGGGTGCCGCTCGTGACCTGGCGGACCACCGCGTCGGTGAGCACCTCGGCCACCGTCCCGACATGGGTGAAGTCACGCGACTGGGTGCCGTCGCCGTAGATCGGCACCGGTTCGCCGCTGAGCGCGGCGGACACGAACGCCGGGATGACCGCCGCGTACGCGTGTCCGGCCGGCTGCATGGGGCCGTACACGTTGAAGAAGCGGAACGGGAGCACACGCAGGCAGAAGCTCTCCGCGTACGCCAGGGCGTACGCCTCGGCGGCGAGCTTGCTCGCGGCGTACGGGCTGAGCGGACGGGTGGGCAGATCCTCGTGCTTGTACGGTTCGGCACAGTTGCCGTAGACGGAGGACGAGGAGGCGAGGATCACGTGCGGCCTGGTCGCCCGGCACGCCTCCATGACGTGGAGCGTGCCCGTCGCGTTGACCGTGTGCGACGACAGTGGGTCCGTCAGCGACCTCGGCACCGAGGGCCGCGCGGCGAGATGCACGACCGTCGTCGCCTCCGAGACGAGGTCCGCGAGCAACTCCCGGTCCAGGATGCTCCCGGTCACCAGCTCCACGCCGATGTCGTCGATGTTGCGTCGTTCCCCGGTGCTGAGGTCGTCGAGCACCGTGACGGCCTCGATCTCGGGCCGGGTGATGAGCGCGCGGCAGAGGTTCGCGCCGATGAAGCCGGCGCCCCCTGTCACAAGGATCCTCATATGTTGCTGCTTTCAAGAGTGGGGCGGTGCCGGGAGACGCCGCGAAGTGATCGGTAAAGGTGTTCGGTGTCCGAGACGAGGCGTTCGACGCCGAACGCGCGCGTCGTCCAGTCGCGGGCCGCCTCGCCCATCCGGCGGGACAGGCCGGTGTCCGAGAGCAGCCGCACGACGTGCTCCGCGAGCTCGGCGGCGTCGGGAGCGGCGAGCAGGCCGGTGTGTCCGTCGCGCACGACCTCGGCGACGCTGCCGACCCGGGTGGAGACGACGGGCGTCGCGGCCATGCCCGCCTCCACGAGCGTCAACGGCGTGCCCTCGTTGTCCGCGGTCAGCAGCACCACGTCGGCGGCGGCGTAGACCGTTTCGACGTCCCTTCTCCACCCGAGCAGGTCGAAGGAGCCCCGAACGTGCTGGACGCCGCGCTCCAGCTCCTGCCTCAGTTCGCCGTCGCCACAGACGAGGAACCGGCAGGCGGGCACGCGATGGAGCACCGCGCGGGCCACGTCGAGGAAGCGGTCGGGCCGCTTGATCCGGGTGAGCCGTCCGACGTAGGCGACGACCGGCGCGTCGCGGGGGAGTCCCAGCTCGGCGCGGGCCGCATCTCTACCGGGCACCGGGCCGAGCCGTACGCCGGGCGGGATGACGACGTACTGCTCGGGCCGGCCGATGCCGGCGGCCAGCAGTTCGTCGCGGACCTGTGCGCCGACGGTCACCAGCCGGTCCGACATCGACGCGAGCACCCGTTCCGCGCTTATGTAAAGGCGCAGTTTGGCGGGGGAGAAGTACCCGTGCAGCAGGTGGCCGTGGAACACGTGGATCCGCGCCGCCCCCACCCCCGACAGGCGGGCCGCCGTACGGCCGAGCGCTCCGGCCTTGGCCGTACGGGTGTGCACGATGTGCGGCCGGAACCTCCGCATGGCGCCGACCAGGCGGAAAAGGGCCCGAACGTCGTCCGCCGGGCTGACCGACCTGCCGAGGCCCGCCACCCGATGCGCCCGGACCGACGCGTCGCGCAGGCGCAGATGGTCGCCTTCGCCGTCATCGACGTGGCCGGTGTAGAGCCGGTGGTCGAACTCCTCGGAGTTCATGCCCTCCGACAGTCCCAAAACCTGTGTGGCGGGGCCGCCGACGTTCATCCGGGCGATGATTTCCATAATCCGAATCCGGCTGTCCGGCTTCATAGGGCTCCTCACTGATAGGCGTGGCTCACGACGGACAAGCTAACTTGCCGGAGGATTTCCGCATTGGTGCGCTCACCGTCGCGGCGAAAAGTTTCCAGATTCGCTACCCGTACCTGATCGAGCGGCTGTCGGCTTGGGTGAGTAGAACAAAGTAGCTGGTCACGACGGTGTGACCCGCTGTTGGCCCGAGTGTGGACGAGCGGTCCGAGTTCGCTGGAAAGAAGAGGACAAGGGGAGCGTGTTCCGCTTGCCTGCGCCTCTCATGATGATTTCCTTTACATATCCTCCGGCACGCTCGCCGAGCCGAAGCACGGTGATCCCCAGGCATTTCAAACCCGCGGTTCCGAATGGCGCAGACAAAGAATCGGTAGGTGGAACGCATGGACCGTCATTCCAATTTCGGCTGCGATCACGCTGATGTGGTGACACCGGCCGGGCCCGCCATGAGCGGTGTCAGGGTGTGCGAGGTCGTGAAGACCCTCGACACCGGAGGGGCCGAAGTGCTGCTCGTCGAGCGACTTGTGGCGGCCCGGAGACGGATCGTGAACAGCGTGGTGGACTATACGGTGATCTGTTTGCGGACGTCGACCGGTGAGCTCATCGAGCGGTTGCGCGCGGCCGGGGTGACGGTCATCGACCTCAGTTCGTGCCCGCGGGCGCTGGTCTACGCGAGGCTTGTCGCCACGGTCCGCCGGACAGCGCCTCATGTGCTGAATGTGCATTCTCCGGCGCCCGCCATCGCGCTCCGCCCGTTCGTCCGCCTCACCAGGCGCCGGCCCGTTCTCGTTTCGACGGTTCACGGCGTGCGATGGCCGAAGACGATGTATCTCGACCGGCTCACTCGGGGGCTGGACGACCGCACCGTAGCCGTGTCACCGACTGTGGCGCGGTCTCGCGCCGTCGTCGGTTCCCGCCGCGTGCTGACCCGGGTACACGGCGTCGACGTGGGGGAGCAGCGGCGGTGGGCCGCCCGGGCGGCCGACGTGCGGCGTGAGTTCGACGTGCCCGAGACCGCCTTCCTGTGCGTCACCGTCGCCAACTTCCGGCCCGAGAAGAATCACCGCATGCTCCTTCAGGCGGCCGCCGAGGTGATACGGACCCGTCCGGACGCCGTCTTCCTGCTCGCGGGTGACGGGCCGCTGCGGGACGAGACCGCTCACGAGGTGAAGCAGTGGCGCCTCGGCGGGCAGGTGCGCGTCCTCGGGCCGGTGCCCGGAGCAAGGAGGCTGGTCGCGGCGGCCGACCTCCTCGTTCTCAGCTCCCGCCACGAGGGGCTGCCCGTCGTGGTCATGGAGGCGCTCGCGGCGGGGGTGCCCGTCGTCTCCACCAGGGTCGGGGGGCTGCCCGATCTGATCACCTCGGGGCGGAACGGCATTCTCACCGACCCCGGTTCGCCCGACGCCCTCGCCGGAGCCGTGATTCAGGCGATGGACCCGCGGACCCACCGTGAGCTGCGGGCCGGCGCCGCCCAGAGCGATCCCGACAGCCTTGACATGGCCACGACCGCGGAATGGTTCGAAGAGCTCTACGAGGACCTGGTACGGGCGTGAAGCCCGGGTGTGAGGGTGTCGGCGTACGAGGGCATCGAGATCTCGGTTCCCCTCGTACGCTTCAGCCGCTCGTACCACTCCTCGATGCGCCCGGCCACGAGGGGCCAGTCGAGATCGGACGCCGCGCGGACCCCGCGCGCGACCATCCGCCGCCGCGCCGCGTCGTCGCCGAGTAGCGCGCGCAGGTGCCTGGCCAGATCGGCGACCGATCCCGAGCGGAACACACGGTAGGCGGCCCCGTCGGTGACCGCGGGTTCGAGTGACGCCGCAGAGGAGACGACGACCGCGGCGCCGAGCGCCAGCGCCTCGAGCGGTGCGGTGGGGATCCCCTCGCCGATGGTGGGCAGCAGATGGGAGGAATGAACGAAGACCTCGGCCCGGCTGACCAGGCGGTAGACCTCGTCCGGCGGGATCTGCCCGGTGAAGCGGACGGCCGGGCCGGCCAGGCGTTCGAGCCGGGCCCGTTCCGGGCCGCTCCCGGCGATGACGAGGCGCGCGTGCGGATGCGCGGCCTGGATCTCGTGGAACGCCGCGATGGTAAGCGGATGGTTCTTCACCGGCAGCAGCGACCCCACACTGACGATCAGCCCGCGCTCGACCTGTTCGCTCTCCCGGATCCCGGTGAGACGGGCGAGGTCCACGCCGGCCGGCAGCGAGCGGATGAGCCTGTCGGGGACCCCGGCCGCGAGCAGGTTCGCTCCGGGTCTCGTACCCGACACGATGAACCCGGCGACATCGCGGAAGGCCCACGGCATGATCCGCCGGTGGCGGATGTTCAGCGCGCCGTGGACATGGACCACGAGCGGGACGCCCAGCCGCCGCGCGGGCGGGCCGAGGTGAAGCGCCTCGCGGTGATCGCCGTGCGCGTGGATGATCTCGATGCCGCGCATCCGGCGGAGGGCCTTCGCGCATTCCATGGCGAACGCGATCTCATCGGACTTCAGCGACACGGCCCGGCTCATGGCGGTGCGGGTGAGCGGCAGGAGTTCCGTTCCGTGTGGCGCGCTGCCCCGCCGATGCGCGAGGACGACCTCGTGCCCGCGGAGGAGTTGCTCATGGACGAGGCGCTCGATGTAACGTTCCTTGCCGCCCGGCTCCGGCGGCAGGCGATGTCCGATGTGCAGAATTCTCATGCCGACCCCCTGGAACGCATGTCAGATGTCGCCATGGGAGCAAGCCTGGCTACCCGATCGGCCCGGACGGGCTCGGGCGCATCCGCCCGATCGTTTTCTTGCCGGGCTTTTGATCGGCGCCGGGACGCGACGAGCCGGGGCCTCCTTCCGGCGACTTTCCAGAGATATTCTCATGGTGTTCCCGACGGGTCTCCGCTGCGTGGAAAACGGCGCCATACGGCGCCATACGATGCCGGCCGCGGGTCTGATCGGTTGCCGGATCCTTTGCCGTGACTTGGAACGTTCGGCGGCCGCGTGCCCGGCGACCTGCACGTTTACCGGGTTACAGTGTCGAGACGTTTCTGCTCTCCCGTTCCGTGCGCCATATCGTTCAGGTGATTCTCTGTGGAATACATAGTCGTCGCGATTTCCGCGATGATGCTTGTCTTTCTTGTCCAGACTTTCCTGAACGGAGACGTGGCGTGGCGGGCCCTGCGGGTGCTGCTCCTGGCGTTCGTCGTACGGTTGGTCATCCATGTCCTGATCGTGCGGAGTGGTCTGCTGCCGTACGGGGGCGACAACTACACGTACGAGTACAGGGCACTGGAGATCGTCGCGTACTGGCAACGTGAGGGCTTCCAGTTCGTCACCTCCGATCAGATCAGCGCCCTCGACGGCGTGGCGGTGCCGTGCAATCTTTTCGCGCTCATCTTCTACGTGTGCGACGGACCGGCCCTCCTGGCATGCACGTCTGTGATCGCGCTCATCGCGTGCGCACTGTGCATCATCATGTACAGATTCGCCAGGATCATCGGCGCCGACGAACGCGCCTCCTACCGGCTTCTCGTTCTGACGGCGTTCATGCCCGCGTTCCTGCTGCACACGTCGGACACGTTCAAAGACGGTTTCAATGTGTTCTGCGTCGTGGCGTGCCTGGGACTGGCCGCCTCGAACGTCCAGAGATTCGACATACGGAAACTGCTGCTGCTCCTGCCACTGCTGTGGGCTCTGTGGCACGTGCGCCCCTACATGGTGTTCATGTGCGGGTTGCCTCTGGTCCTCGGCTTCGTCGGGGCCAGGCGCGCTCTCCCGTTGTGCGCCCTCGCCCTTCTCACCGGGCTGCTGGTGCCCGTCATGTTCTTTCCCGAAGCGACGCGGAACGCGGTGGTCGAACCGATGCAGGCGCAGCTTGAACGTGGGCAGTCGGAGACGGTCCGCCTCGCGAACGCGGAGGGGGGTTCCGGGGTCGTCTTCGAAGACGGTGGGAACCCGTGGAGCGCGTTCGCGCCGAAGCTCGCCTACACACTGCTGTCACCGTTTCCCTGGATGGGCGGAAGCGCTGTGCTGCAGCTCGCGAAAATCGAAACGCTGCTCTGGTATTACCTGCTCTTCTGCGCGGTGCGTGGAGCGCGTCAGCTGTGGGGCCGACATCGGAGAACGCTGATGATGATGCTTCTCTTCATCGTGCCCTCCACGATTGTGTACGCGACGAGCATGTCCAACGTCGGTCTCATCTTCCGGCAGCGGATGCCGATCGTCATGGTCGTGAGCCTGCTGGCCGCGGTCGCCTGGACCAGGGCCGCGCGGCGACGAGAAGAGGACCGGAGCGATCGCCTCGGGTGTCGCGGTCAGGGAACCTGCTGCGGCGCGCTGTCCGCTCGCGGCGTCTCCTCATCGGAGTAGGCGGCGGAGACCGGTGCCCTGCGCAGATCGGCAAGGCGCGGCACCAGTTCGGACGCGGACATCCGCGCCGATCGGAGGAACCACGCCGCCTCCAGCGACGCCAGCAGCGTGTAGGCCACGGTCGACGCGAGCGCCGCGCCGACCGCTCCCCACCGCGGAATCGCCACCAGGTTGAGGAGCAGGTTCACTGCCAGCGCCCCACAGGAGATCGCCGTCATCGTGATCGGCCGGCCGAGCCGCACCAGGTACTGTTCGACCGGCCGTACCAGGGTCAGCGCGACCGCGCCGGGAGCGAGCACCAGCAGGGGAGCCACACTCGTGGCGAAGGCCTCGCCGTACACCAGTGGGATCAGCCAGGGAGAGGCGGCGGCGACCAGCCCGAGGAAGACTGTGGAAATGAGCAAGGTGAGCCGCAGCGTGTGGGCGGTGACCCGCTCCGCCTCGAGTGCTCCGCTGACGGCCTGTCTCGGAAGGACGACCTGAGTGATCGAGTCCGCGGGGATCCGGGCCAGGCTCGTGATCGTCACGGCCACCGTGTAGAGACCCACGGTGGCCGCGGAGTCCATCGCGCTCAGCAGGAAGATGTCCGCGCTGAGCAGGAAGTTGTACGCCACGAGCCCGACGTGGTAGCGGCCGGAAAGGCTGACCTGGCGCCGTACGAGACTCCTCTCACAGCGCGGGGAGATCGGCCACAGGGCCCGGAGCGAGATGAAGAACGGCACGACGGTGGACGCGGCCCAGCAGATGACCACGCTCGTGATGGTGACGTGCCCGGCCGCCGCGAGGGCGAGGATGGGCAGGCATTGCACCATCGAGGCGATCACCGTGGCCTGGTTGACCGCCTTCCGCTGCGACCGCAGCAGCAGGATCGCGGTGAAATTCACGGAAGCGCTGCCGAACGGGATGACGAGCAGCGCCGTCGCCCACAGCGGAAATGTGCCGGGCAGGTCGTTCACCATGACGAACCCGGCCGTGGCCAGCGCCGCGAATGTTCCAAGGGACATGCCGAGGACCAGCGCGTTCGTGATGAGCGGCCGATGGCGGGAGAAGTCCGGCCAGAAGGCGATCTGCGACTTCTCCAACGACAGGTGGCCCACGACGATGGCGGCGCCGGCCGTCGTCGCTATCACGGAATAGACGCCCCTGCCCTCGGGCTGCAGGGTGCGCGCGATGAGCACTCCCGTCACCGCTCCCAGGGCCAGCCGCAGCACGCGGCTGGCCAGTATGCCGGCGACGGCGGTCAGGGAGGAGCTCATGACCGGGACACGGAGCCGGCTACCTCGCACATCGTTCCTCGAGCAGGCGGCGGTAGAGGGCGACATGCTCGTCGACCATGGCGTCGAGGTCGAGGTTCTTGCGCGCCCACGCACGTGCCGCGGTTGCGAGTCCGGCCGCGAACTCCTGATCGTCCAGCACACGCAGGATCCCGTCGCTCAGCGCCACGGCGTCCGCGGGAGGGACGAGGACACCGCGGTCCTCGAGTAGTTCGGGGTTGCCGTCGACGGCCGTCGCGACGACAGGCCGGCCGGCGGCCATCGCCTCCATGATCGCGTTGCTCAAGCCCTCGGCGGTCGAGGGGAGCGCCACCACGTCGGCCCCGGCCAGCAGCGGCCGCACGTCCATCCGGGTGCCCAGGAAACGGACATCGACGCCGAGCGCACGTGTCCGCGCTTCGAGGTTCTCCCGCTCGGCGCCGTCGCCCACGAGCGCGACCGTACAGGGGCGTCCTCGACGGGACAGGATGGCGGCGGCGTCGATGAGGAATCGATGCCCCTTTTCCGGGCGCAGCCCGGCCACGCACACCACGACCGGCAGCCGGGTGTCGATGAGCTCGGGCTCCACCGGGTCGAACGCCGAACGGGAAAGCCCGTTGTAGATCACGCTGATTTTGCGTGCGGGGATGCGCTCGACCGTACGGGCGTCCCGCGCGACGGCCACCGCGTTGGCGACCACGTGATCCGCGAGGCGAGTGACCATGGTGCCGAGTTCGAAGGCCCAGTTGCGCTTCTTGAAGTTACTCACGCCGCGTCGCCCCGAGACCATCACGGGGACCCGGGCCAGGCGCGCGGCAGGCGTCCCAAGTAGGTAGCTCTCCATCAGGAACGCGTGCAGGACGTCGGGCTCGATGCGGCGCAGCAGACGCACCATGCGGCCGAAGGCCCGGATGTTCCATACCGGCGCCAGCGGGCCGGACGACCACCGGACGAAGCCGAGATGGTGCACCGCGATGCCGGCGTCGCGCAACGTCGCCTCGTGGGGCCCTCCTCTGGTCAGCAGGAGCACGCACACTTCGACGCCCCGCGCCCGCAGTTCGAGCGCGAGCAGGGACAGTTGCCTCTCAGCGCCTCCCAGTCCCAGTTGCCCGTTGAGGAGCGCGACGCGCTGGAGATCGGCTTGCTTTCTCGGAGACACGGCGGAACTCTCCCTTGCTGCTCTCTGTGCTGAATTGATCGTGCTCAGCGGTTCCCGGCTCGAGGGCAACCCGTCTGCGCCCCGATGAGTCCGCTCGGCTCGGCATGCGCGCGGTGCCACAGCTCGAACTGGAGCAGGGCCCACAGGTGGTCGCTGTGGTCGGCGCCGCTCGCGTGCCGCAGCAGGAGGTCCCGTACGGCCTCCGGCCGGAACAGGCCCCTGCTCCGCGCGGTGTCGTCGGTGAGCACGTCATGGGCGAGGTCGCGCAGCTCGCCGCGGAGCCACGCGGCGAGCGGAACACCGAACCCCTGCTTCGGACAGCGCAGCAGTTCGGGAGGCAGCCAGGGCGCGACCGCGCGCTTGAGCAGCAGCTTCGTGCGGCCGCCGCGGACATGCAGGCCATCGGGAAGGGACGCCGCCCACTCCATCAGGTGATGGTCGAGGAACGGCGATCTCGCCTCCAGAGAGTTGGCCATCGTCGTGATGTCCACCTTGACGAGCAGGTCACCGGGCAGATAGCTCATGACGTCCACATCGAGGACGCGCCCGAGGTCGGTGCCCGCCGAGGAGTCGCGGTAGATCGCCTCAAGGAGCAGGTGGCTGTCCGTCCCCGCGAGCCGGTCGCGTAGCGCGTCGCTGTAGACGCCGGCCTTCTGGTCCGATGTGAAGCAGGACATGAGGGCGGCGTAGCGACGGGTGGGGTGCTCCGCAGCGAACCGCATCAACCGGCCGAGTCGCCGGAGAGACGACCGGGCGTGGCTCCGCCGGGTGATGAGGTCGCCGGCCCGCGTGGACATCGCCGCGAGCGGGCGGGGCAGGGTGGGGATCCTTCGTGCCTGGTTCATCAGCGCGTACCGCTGGTAGCCGCCGAAGCATTCGTCGCCTCCGTCGCCGTTGAGTGCCACGGTTACGTGCCTGCGGCTGAGCTGCGCGACGTAGAAGCTGGGGATGGCGGACGAGTCGGCGAAGGGTTCGTCGAACTGCCATGCCAGGCGCGGCAGGATGTCGAGCAGGTCGGTGGACACCACCAGTTCGTGGTGGTCCGTGCCGTACCGGTCGGCGACCATCCGGGCCTTGTTCCGCTCGTCGTACCTGCTGTCCTCGAAACCGATGCAGAAGGTCTTCACGGGTTCGGAGCTCTGCAGGGCCATGGCGGCGACGACGGCGGAGGAGTCGATGCCGCCGGAGAGGAACGCGCCGATGGGACGCTCGCTGACCATGCGGATCCTGGTCGCGTCCAGCAGGAGCTCCCGGAGTTGTTCCTCGGCCTCCCGCTCGTCCACCCGTCCGCCTCCGGTCCGGTCGAGGCTCCAGTAGCGGCGTACGGTGACTCTGCCTCGCTCCCAGATGAGAAGGTGACCCGGCGAGAGCTTCCGCACCCCCTCGTAGATCGACCAGGGGGCGGGGACGTACTGGTAGGTCAGGTAGTGGTGCAGGGCGACCAGGTCGATGCCGCGGGCCATGCGGGGGTCTTGGGCGAGGGATTTGAGCTCGGAGGCGAAGTGGATGGTGGTGCCGTCCGCCCGCCAGTACAGGGGTTTCTTCCCCACGCGGTCTCTGACGAGGAGGAGGCGTTGGCGGGTGCGGTCCCAGATGGCGAAGGCGAACATGCCGCGAAGCCGGTGGACGAGATCGGCGCCGTGTTCTTCGTAGAGGTGGACGAGGGTTTCCGAGTCGCCTCGGCCGCGGAGGCGGTGTCCTTTGGCGGCGAGTTCGCGGCGGAGCTCCGGGTAGTTGTAGATCTCGCCGTTGAAGACGGCGACGATGGTCCCGTCTTCGTTGCGGACGGGCTGGTCACCGGTGGCGACGTCGATGACGGCCAGGCGGCGCATGCCGAGTGAGGCGTGCCGGTCGTCGTGGTAGCCGGCGCCGTCGGGACCGCGGTGGACGATCACATCGCACATACGGCGGACCAGGTCGGGGTCCGGGGTCAGCGTGGTCGCCGTTCCGGCTATCCCGCACATCGATCCTCCAGTCGCCGCTTGTAAGGGTTCGGATGCCGCGGTTCCCGGTGGCTGAGCCGTTCGGGATGCCTGTCGACGAGAAGACGGACGGCGCGGTGTCAGTTTGGCGGCGTGCGGAGAGGCGAGGGGGACCGACGTTCGCGTGCGGCGGTGTCCTTGCCAGGGCTTTACAGACCTCCGAAGCACGCTCGCGGAATCCGCTCACGCCGGGCCAGCGCGTTCGTCTTCGACACGCGCGACCGGTGCCGGGGTTTCAATGTGGAACGGCTCTGACCGGGGGCCGGTCGCTCCCTGCACGTTCAGGACGGCGAGATCTCACGGGTGGCCAGGGGAGCGCATCGCGCGTTCACGCACGCACCGGTGGCCAGGTCGAAGGCGAAGTTGTGACTGAGGCAGTGGATCTTGCCGTCCTCGATGACGGCGCTGATCGACAGGTCCTCGCCCGCGTGTGGACAGTACCTGGCGATCTCGAACGCCCGGTCGCCATCGGTGACGGTGATGCGTTCGGTCTCGTCCCTGCCGGTCTCGTATTCCTCGACGGCCTCCAGGGCCGGTGCGTTGGCGTGCTTGAGCAGCCCGACCAGGTAGCCGTTGTACACGTCGGGGTCGCGGTCCAGGCGAATCCGAAAGGAGAGCAGCAGGTCTTCCCACGCGAGGTCGCCGGCCAGGACGGGCTCGACCCAGCGCCCCCGCACGGTGATCGTGTAACCGGGCCGTTCGGTGGCCGCCGGGCCGATGGCCAGGCCGTCCGCGTTCATCCGGACGTCCCAGACTCCGCCGTTCGGCCCCGTGATCTCGAAACGGACCGTCATGCCGATGTGGTCGAGGAAGTAGTCGCTGAGCGTGCCCAGCCGGGAGAAGTGGTTGACGAAGCGCTCGGGGAAGCCGGGGCCCGGTTCGGGGTACTCGACCCGGATCTTCTCGAGGACCTCCGCCCGATCCTCGGCGTAGCGCCGGATGTACTCCTCGACTCCCTCGGTGAAGCTGAACTCCGCCGAAACGGGATCCCGTGTCATCTCGCCGGTCCTGAGATCGAGGCGGTCACCCGGCTTCAATGTCTCCCAGGCCTGGCCGGGTAGGTGCTCGCTCAGCCAGTTCCTGGCGGCTTCCGGGTGGACGAAGGCCCCGTGCTCGGTGTCCAGCACCCGGTTGAGGCCGCGCAACTCCGGGTCGAGGTAGCAGGGCGGGCCGGCGAAGGGAAGGGCGAGTTCCGGTTCTGTGGCACGCACCAGACGGTGAACGGCACGCAGCTTGATCATCCGCTTCTCCATGGCGATGCGCCGCTCCTCCTCCACCGGGTACGAGTAGCACATCGGATGCCAGGCCGACGAGGACGCCTGCACGGCCATGACGTCGAGCCGGCCGCCTGCCAGGTGCTTGGCGCGGCGTGCCTGCGACGCGGTCAACTTGGCGTCGTTGCAATTCAGTACCGACCTGCCCTCGGTCACGATGAGGAACCCCGAGTCATGGAACATCGGAGACAGTTGAGGGATGGTCATGATCCATGAGCCGTCGTTGTCCAGCGGAAAAGGCTCCCATGAATTGATTTTGATGATTCTGTCGACTCCGGACTCGCGAATCCGGTTGGCGAATGTGTCCGATGGATATGCGGGGATCAGCACCGTGGTTTCGTCGCTGAGCTGCTCCAGAAACCAGGAGTCCATGTGGTCGAGATGTTCATGTGAGATCGCCACATAGGTCGCCGAGGTCAGGCTCTTGATGTCGAGATGATCGTTACGGGGAAACTGGAACCACGAACCCATGTAGGCTCCGTGCGGACTCATCCAGGGGTCGAAGACCAAGGTGAACGTGGAGGTTTCGACGAAGAGCCCGGCGTGGCCGATGGAGGTGAGCGTCGCCATGTGCCTCGATCTTCCTTACCCGGGCATCAATGGAACGCCCGTGCCCGCTAGGCCATCAGATGGTTACTCCTGAAGTCGAAGTAAATCACGCGATGTGAGTGGCCGAGCGGGTGTTTCGGAATCTCGAACTAAGAATACCGTAAAGATAAATAAAGCCGAGTGGGTGAAGGGCAATGCCAATCGGCTGAGGGTGATAAATCCTACGATGTGCGGATTGTTCGACCGGTTCGACTATGAGCTGGTCCAGCGCGAAAGCGCCTTCGTGTTCGACTGCCGCGATCGGTGCGCGGGGCCCAACGTCGATCGCCTCTGAGCCCAGCGCCTCTGAATCCAGCGCCCCCGACCGTGGGCGGCACCCCTCCGGGCCGCCCACGCGGCCCCCGCGATCGCGATCGACGTGGGGAGCAGCAGCCCTGCGACGATGGTGCCGCTGCCGCGCCCGCAGGTCAGGGCGGTCGCCGCGGCGGCGAGGACGAACCCGGTGAACGGCGAGGCGGATGGGCCCAGCCGGCTTCCCCGGCCCGCGAGGCAGGCGCAGGCCAGTGCCGCAAGCAGCGCGCCGGGCAGTACGGCATGGGCCGGCTGGGACGAGGCGAGTGCCGCGCAGGCGAGGCAGGCGGCCGTCACCGCCGCGGCGCTCACGGCGGTCCGGTCGAACCGGTCGAGCAGGGCGAAGCCGTTCGTCACGGCCACCGTCCACATCACCGTGACCGGTCCGTCCGGCAGTTCACCGGTCAGGGTGATCTGCAGACCGCACAGCACGATCCCGCCGGCGGCCAGCGACTGCACGCTCAGCCGGGTTATCGCGGGGAGCGGCGAGATCTCATCGATGACGCCGAGCACGGCGACCGCCCACGCCGCCAGCAGGATCGGGGCGACCCGCCAGTCGGCGAAACCGGAGGCTGCCACCGGCGCCGTGGTGATCGCCGCGATCGCGACGCCCCTCATCGGCGGGCGTCTCATCGCGGCACGCCGCACAGCGACCGGTAGAGCGCCTCGGTGTCGGTGACGAGCCGGTCGACCCCGAACGCCCGCGTCGTCCACCGGCGGGCCGCCTCGCCCATCCGCCGGGCCAGGCTGGGATCCTTCAGCAGGCGTACGGTGTGGTCGGTCAGTTCCGCCACGTCGGGGTCGGCCAGCAGACCGGTCCGCCGGTCCCTGACGACCTCGTCGACGCTGCCCATCCGGGTGGACACGACGGGGACCCCGGCCATTCCGGCCTCGACAAGTGCCAGTGGCGTGCCCTCGTTGTCGGAGGTCAGCAGCAGCACGTCGGCCGCCGCGTACACGGTCTCCACGTCTCGGCGCCAGCCCAGCAGGCGGAAGGAGTCCCAGACCGGGCGGATCGCCCGCTCCACCTCCTCCCTGAGCTCTCCGCCGCCGCAGATGAGGAAGCGGCAGTCGGGCATCCGCTCCAGGACCTCGCGCGCCACCTCCACGAACCGGTCCGGCCGCTTGACCCTGGAAAGGCGCCCGACGTAGGCGACGACCGGCACGTCGGCCGGGATGCCGAGGGATCGGCGGGCGGCCATGCGATCGGGAATCGGCCCGAGTTGAACGCCCGGCGGGATCACGACGTACTGCTCCAGACGGCCGACGCCGGCGCTCAACAGGTCGTCCCTGACATTGAAGCCGCCGGTGACCAGCCGGTCGCACCCCGCCGCGACGAACCGTGCCGTGACGAACCGCTGCGGCCGGACGCGCAGCGACCGTCTGAGCCGTGACGGGCGGCCGCGGGGGAGCGGGGTGTGGAACACATGGATGCGCGCGGCGTCGACCCCGGACAGCCGGACCGCCAGCCGTCCCAGCGCCCCGGCCTTGCCGGTCCGGGTATGGACGATGTGCGGCCGGAACTCGCGCATGGCGGCGACCAGTCGGCGGAGTGCGCGGTAGTCGGCAGGCCTGACCGACCGGCCGAGGCCCGGGATGCGGTGAACCGGGATCAACGTGTCGCGCAGGTTCAGGTGGTCACCCTCGCCGCCGTCGACATAGCCGGCGTAAAGGCGGTGGTCGAACTCGTCGGAGTCGAGCCGCTCGCACAGCCCCGCCACCTGGGTGGCGGGGCCGCCGACGTTCATCCGGGCGATGATTTCCATGACACGAATCCGGTTGTCCGGTTTCATGTGGGCTCCTCCCTGATCACGTCGGAGAAGCTAACCCGCCGCCCTATTCCGTCGCGCCCACCGTCGCGCCGTTTCGTGGAAGGTTTTCCAGATCTCTAATCGCGCCTTGCTTTCGGCCGTTCAACGCTCCGATGTGCCCAGAACCCTGGCGATCAGTTTCTCGACCTTGGCGTCGAGCCGGGAGGCGCGGGTCCAGCCCGCGTAGTGGGCGAGGAAGGAGACCACCTCGCGCAACTCCTCCGGGGTCAGCGTACCGGTGCGCAGGGCCGCGTCGAGTTGGATCTCGATCATGTCGTCCACGCCGTCGCCCACGAGTAGGCCGAGCAGCAGCAGACGCCGGTCCCGATCGGTGAGCTTCTCTCCGGACCACACCTCCGAGAACATGCGTTCCAGTGCCACCCCGTCCATATGCTCAGCTCCCCACCGGCCAAGGATTGCCTGACATCACGCATGAAGATGTCGTGTTCGAGGTCGCCAGGTGTTACACGCCGGAAAGACAGATCCTGATAGCGTGGCGGTCCCGGGGTTCAATGTCACGACACCAATCATAATTCGAGCACGATTTGGTCAAATTTGTGGGAATGTCGTGGAACGTGCCTGCGAGGGAGATTTGGGAAAACGGGCATCACTACCTCGTGCACCCGCTAGGACACGACCTGGGCAGAGTTCGGGCTCTGATGGGGGCCACGCTCGCCGCTTCGCTGCTGTCCGGCTGCGCAGGCCCTCAATACACGTACGTACGCGACGATGACGGGGCGACCTACTTCAAGGTGCCCGCCCAGTGGCGGAAGGTCGACCAGGAGGCGATCGAGAAGGCCGTCTTCGGAGAGGAGGACCAGTCGGCCCTGCGACAGGCCGTCTGGATCGTGGCCTACGACGCCGACCCGCAGCCGTCGATCAATCATCTGGTGACCGGGGCGTCCGGAGCCGACGACCGGCCGTTCGTGCTCGTCAAAGTGCAGAAGCTCAGCGAGGAACAGCGGAACCAGGCCTCGCTGAACATGCTGCGCAACTCCCTCGGCTTTCCTGTCGCGCTCTCCGAAGACGTGCGCCGCCGACTCGACGAGAGCGGGATTTATCCGTACAAGGACTTCAAGCTGCTGACGGACCGGGTGCTGCCGGTCGAAGACGGGGTCCGCGGCGTGCGCAGCGTCTTCACCCTGCGGCACGGGATCGGGCCCCCGCAGACGTACGACGAGACCGCCTACCTGTCGGCGGACGGGACGCGGATCTCCAGCCTGGTCGTCCGCTGCTCGCCCGCGTGCCATCGCGAGCGCGCCGCGGAGATCGATCTGATCGCCAAGTCCTTCAAGGTCAAGCGCATCCTCATCCCATGAAGGAGTCCCTCGTATGAGCCTTCGCGCACCGGGGTCCGGTCCCGCCGACCGAGACTCGGCGACCAGGAAGCGACTCGCGCTGTGGGATCGGGTGAAGTTCCTGATCCTGCTCGCCGTCGCGTTCTGCGCGCTGATGTGGAACGACATGGTCGCCTTCCCCGGCCTCATGTCGGCGCACGACGCCCTGGTACGGATGATCGAGGGCTCCTCGTGGGTCCTGTGGCTGGCCGGGATCGAGGCCGCCAGGCAGGCGCACTTCCTGATCAGTGAGCGCTCGGCGGCCTATCACCGGTTCTGGACGCGCCGGGTCTTCGGCGGCTGGAACCGCTGGACGCACCGAAGGTTCAACGACTGGAACCGCTACCGCATCGCCCGCGCGGTCAAATGGTTCATCTGGATCGCGGTCATCGCGCTCGTGCTAGGCAAGGTGCAGCACGTCTCCCCAGTCGAGGCGCTGTACAGCGTGCCCGCCACGATCTGGGGATTCCTGCCCACGGTCCTGCAGGTCGTGCTGCTCATGCTGCTCGCCGTCGGCCAGTTCGTCGCGATCTTCTGGTTCCTGTCACGTGGCGGCGTCGACGTCTACTACCCCGACGACATCAAGACCCGCTTCTCCGACGTGTGGGGCCAGGACCACGTCGTCGAACGAGTGAAGGAGAACATCGTCTTCCTGGAGCGGCCCGACGAGATCGAGGCCAAGGGCGGCTACGTGCCGAGCGGCATCCTGCTGTGGGGGCCGCCGGGCACCGGCAAGACCCTGCTCGCCGAGGCGGTGGCCGGCTCCACCGGCAAGCCGTACGTCTTCGTGGACCCCGGCGCGTTCATCAACATGTTCTTCGGCGTCGGTGTGCTCAAGGTCAAGTCGCTGTTCCGCAAGCTGCGCAAGCTGGCCCTCCGCTACGGCGGGGTGATCGTCTTCTTCGACGAGGCCGACTCGCTCGGCAACCGCGGCGCGCTGGCCCAGGGCGGACCCGCCGGGCCCGGCGGCGCCGGTGGCTGGGGCCGCGCCGCGTCCGTTCAGGCCGCATCGTCTCAGCGGGCCGGCTGCAACGGTTTCGCCTACCTTGACGAGGACACCCGCCATCTGATCACCAACCGCATGGTGTTCGGCGGCGGCATGGGCGGTGGCGGGGGGATGGGCACCCTCGAGGCGCTGCTCACCGAGATCTCCGGCCTGAAGAAGCCGCGCGGCTTCGTCAACCGGTACGTGCGCCGGCTGCTCGGCATGCGGCCCAAACCGCCGCCGAAGTACCGCATCCTGATCATGATGGCCACCAACCTGCCGGAGGCCCTCGACGAGGCGCTGCTTCGGCCGGGCCGGATCGACCGCATCTACAAGGTCGGCTATCCGTCCAAGGCAGGCCGGATCCGGACCTATCACGGCTACTTCGGCAAGGTCCGGCACGAACTGACCGACGAGCAGATCGACAAGCTCGCCACGATCACCCCGTACGCCACCGGGGCCACGATCAAGGACCTGGTCAACGAGTCGCTCATCACCGCGATCCGGGACGGCCACGACGTCATCACCTGGGCCGACGTCAAGCGGGCCAAGCGGCTCAAGCAGCTCGGCCCGCCCGAGGACGTCGAGTACATCGAGCGCGAGCGCCACGCGGTGGCGGTGCACGAGGCCTGCCACGCGGTGGTCGCCTACCGCACCCGGCACCACCTTGAGATCGACATCGCGACGATCGAGAAGGGCGCCGACTATCTCGGCATGGTCGCCAGCATCAAACCCGAGGACCAGTTCACCCGGTGGAGGTCGGAGTACGAGGCGGACATCATGGTCTCCCTCGCCTCTCTGGCGGGTGAACGGATGTTCTTCGGCGAGGACAACTCCTCCGGAGTGTCGGGCGACCTGCAGTCGGCCACCATGCTGACCGGGCTCATGGAGGCGCACTGGGGCATGGGCATCGGCGTGGCCTCGCTCCCGGCACTGCAGGAGCTGGGACTGCGCGAGGGCAAGGCGGCCCAGCGGCAGTCCGGGGGCGTACGCGACGATCCGCTGCCCGACCTGATCCCCGAGCGGATCGAGTTCAACCTCGCCCGCCTCCTGGAGAAAACCGCCGACCTGCTGCGCGACAACCGCCGCGAGGTGCTCGCGGTCGCCCATGCCCTGGAACAGCACAAGACGCTGGGCGGCGACGACGTGGTCGCGGTCATCGAGTGCGCCAGGGGACCGCTCGTCGACGGCAGCGTCTACGGCTCCGACGAGTTCTACGCGGAGATCGAGTCGTACCACGAGGCCGCCGCGCAGGCGCACCGCGGCCACGGCACGGTCCCGGTGGAGCTGCCCGTGCCGCCACGGCGGGAGCTGACCAGAGCGTCGGCGGCCGGCTCAGCGCCCGCGGCCACGGTGGCCACGGCGGCGCCGCCGGCCACACTGACCCGCCCGCCTGGCCGGAGCGGCCCAAGTAGTCCGAGTGGTCCGAGCGGCCCGGGCGCGCCGCCGGTGCTGGTCGCCGCCCCCACCTTTGTCCGCCACGACGGCTTCGCGACCCGCAACAGCGGGCCGCCGCCGGTGGCGTCCGTTCCCGTTCCGGCCAAGTCGTCCGGCGGCACGTTCTGGGCGATCACCGGCGGGGTCGCGGCCGTGCTGCTGCTCGTGCCGCTCGGCATGGTGCTCGCCGAGCCGCCGAAGGGCATGCCGGGCGGTCTCGTGCTCGCGCTGGCCGTCGCGCTCATCGCGTTGATCACCGGTCTGACCGCGGCCGTCGTGGTGGCTCGCGTACAGCGCAGGGCACGCAGGCAGGCCGAGGCGGCCAGGGACCGGGCGGCTGAGCGCGCCCAGTTGCTGGCCGCCGCGATGGATCCGGACGTCGCCATGCGGCTGCTCGGATACGACGGCCGCCGCGGCCCCGAGTGATCAGATGCGGAAGCCCAGATCGGGCGTGATCTCCGCCACGTCCATCTGAGCCTTCTGCAGTCGGCCCGAGTAGTCCCAGTTCATCGCCTGCCACCGGGTGAACTGGTCGAGGACCCACATTCCGCTCTGCCTGCTGCCGTTGCCCGACTTGCCGTTCCCGCCGAACGGCAGGTGGGCCTCGGCGCCCGACGTCGAGTTGTTCACGCTGACCATGCCCGCCGAGATCCCGGAACGGAACCGGAACGCCGTCTTCGGGTCGGTGGTGTAGATCGACGACGACAGTCCGTACCCCGGCCGGTTGGCCAGCTCGATCGCCTCGTCCAGCGTGCCGAACGTGGTCACCCCCACGATCGGGCCGAAGGTCTCCTCCAGGAACAGCCGGTCGTCGGGGCGGACCCCGTCCACGATGACGGGGTGGTAGTAGAGGCCGGTGCCGTCCATCCGGCCGGTGGGCCCGGGCAGCACGGTGTGGTGCGGCCGGACCCAGGTGAGGTACTCCTCGTACCGCTCGGCGAACCTGTGGTCCAGCAGCGGGCCGTACAGCACGTCGCCGGTCGGCTCGCCGATCTTCGCGTTCTGCACGGCCTCGGCGAACCGGGCCAGGAACTCGTCGTGGACCTCCTCGTGCACGATGACCGTGCCGAGCGAGGTGCACCGCTGCCCCGCCGTGCCGAACCCGGAGAACAGGGCGCCCTCCACGGCGAGGTCGAGGTCGGCGTCGGGCATGACGACCATCGGGTTCTTGCCGCCGAGCTCCAGGCACGGCGACTGCAGGTGCCGCCCGCACAGCTCGCCGATCTTCCGGCCCACGGCGCTGGAGCCGGTGAAGCCGACCTTGTGCACGGTGCCCTCGGTCAGCGCCAGCTCCAGGCCGTCGTAGGTGTCGGCGCCGGAGGCGAAGACGACGTTCAGCACGCCGGCGGGCAGCCCGGCCGCCGCGAACAGCCGGTAGAGCGCGTGCGCGGAGGCCGCGGCATACTCTGCGGGCTTCCACACCACGGCGTTGCCGCAGAGCAGGGCGGGCACCAGATACCACGAGGGGACGGCCACCGGGAAGTTGCCCGCCGTCACGATGGCGGCCACGCCCACCGGCACCCGGAACGTGAACAGGCTCTTGTCCGGCATCTCGCTCGGCACCGTCTGGCCGTACAGGCGGCGGCCCTCGCCGAGGAAGAAGTCGCAGGTGTCGACGATCTCCCGCACCTCGCCCAGCGCCTCGGCGTACGGCTTGCCGATCTCCTCGGTGACCAGCCCGGCCAGCGCCTCGGTGTTGGCCTCGACCAGGCGGCCGATCGACGCGATCACCCGCCCCCGCACCGGCGCCGGGACCCGCGCCCACTCCCGCTGCGCGGCGGCCGCCGTACGGCACGCGCCGGTGAACGTGGCGGCGTCGGCCAGCGCCACGGCCGCGACGGTCTCGTCGGGCCGCGCCGGGTTGATCGACTCATAGGCCGTGCCGGACGCGACGTCCTTGCCCCCGATGACGGAAAAGATCTGACGAGTCACCGCTGACCTCCGGATTTTTTGGTGTCTGGAGCCTCGATTACACCGTATTCTCCGCCAGACATCCTGCCTACAAGCCTCCGCGGTGCCATTCTCAGTACCCGGTGGTCCCATCGATCCGTTCGCGCAGCAGATCGGGTGCCCGTTGTGCCGGGCATACTCGGCGATCATAGGAGCATCCCCGCGATCGCGGGGCCGACGCCGCCGTGGAGCGGTGGTGGCTCCGCATGCAGGGAGCATCCCCGCGGGCGCGGGGGCGACCTGCGGCGGATCGCCGTCGAAGCCGACAAGGGCGGAGCATCCCCGCGGGCGCGGGGGCGACTTCGACAGCCTGAACGGCGACGTCGACGAGGCGGGAGCATCCCCGCGGGCGCGGGGGCGACCGGCGAGCAGATCCTCCGCACGGGCATGGACGTGGAGCATCCCCGCGGGCGCGGGGGCGACAACTTTGGATGGACGTACACCGGTGGAACGCTAGGAGCATCCCTGCGGGCGCGGGGGCGACGCCGAACTCTTCAACCGCCTGCTCCCGCCGGGCGGAGCATCCCCGCGGGCGCGGGGGCGACGAACAAGCCGGCCGCGTGGGCGTCACCGGCGGCGGAGCATCCCCGCGGGCGCGGGGGCGACGCGTGGCGGACCAACACGGACTCGACGAACCAGGGAGCATCCCCGCGGGCGCGGGGGCGACATGTTGTTGCCGGTCGCGAGCCACAGCCGGTCAGGAGCATCCCCGCGGGCGCGGGGGCGACGAACGTGTACCCGAGGGTGGTCTGCTGCCGGACGGAGCATCCCCGCGGGCGCGGGGGCGACCCGGCTGAGCAGCACCGGATCGCTGAGCGTCCAGGAGCATCCCCGCGGGCGCGGGGGCGACCGCGCCACGAAGGCCATCGACGAGATGACGGAGGGAGCATCCCCGCGGGCGCGGGGGCGACGCAAGTCGATCTTCTGGCACGGTGAGACTCCGAGGAGCATCCCCGCGGGCGCGGGGGCGACACGCTCAGGTTGACCGCGCCCGGCGCGTACCCGGGAGCATCCCCGCGGGCGCGGGGGCGACGAGGAGGAATGCGAGCGCATCACCCGGCGGGCGGGAGCATCCCCGCGGGCGCGGGGGCGACCCCTGACCGGCCTGGACGACGGCGTGTGGGAACGGAGCATCCCCGCGGGCGCGGGGGCGACACTTGCTGAGCTGGGCGTTTAGCGGGCGGGGAGGTGGTTTTCATTCAGTTGGATTCGGCTACGGGCCGACAAGATGAGGCCGTCGTAGTCGGTGGGGTGCCAGCGGTCTTCGCCTGCGGTGCGGACAGTCCATCCTTGTTCGTTGCTGGCGGGCTCGACAAGGATGGCCTGCCCGTCTCCGATACGCACGGCGAGCAGATCCCATAGACGGTCGCGGATGCGACGGCTGGGGTTTCCGACGAAGACTCCGGCGTTGACTTCGACCATCCAGCGGGTGAGGTGGCCGCGGAGGCCTTCGGGCGCGGCGATCAGGACGATGACGGTCATGAGGCCGAGCCGGGGGTGTCGAACTCGGGGCCGATGACGGCAATGTGATCGTCGCCCATCGTCGGTTGGACGAGGTCGAGGCCGAGGTTGATGATCATGTCGGATTCGTCCGCCCAGTTGGTGCCGCCGGCGACGGTGCCGAGTTGGTCGTCCCAGAGTCGGTTGAGGTCCTCGTCGGGGAGGTCTGATCCTTCGGGGGTCAGGAGGGTTTTGATGTCGGTGACGATGCGATCGAGGAGCCGGGTCTGGGCGATTCGGTCGCGCAGGCCGATGCGGGCGTCGCGTTCTTCGGTGAGGCCTTTGGCAGCGAGGTCGAAGGCCAGGGGGATCGTGTAGTCGGCTTTGTAGAGGTCGGCGATGTCCAAGACGAAGGAGATGGCCGAGCCGGTGTGAACGAATCCCAGGCCAGGGCTGGCTCCGATGCCGACGATGACCGCGTGGCAGATGCCGTACAGGGCGGCGTGGGCGGCCGACAGGAGGCGGTTGAGATCGTCACCGGCGGCGTGGGCGTCGCCGGGACGGTATTCGCGGCGCTTCCAGGCGACGCCGGTGCGTTGGGAATGCGCCTGGTAGAGCTTGCGGATGCGTGCTCCTTCGCGTCCGCGGAGCTGCTGCATGGTGGCGGTGGAGACGTCCTCGCCGGGGAAGCGCATGCCGTACATGGCGCGGGCGACGTTCAGTCGTTCCTTGGGGCGGGTGACGAGCCATGCCTGGCGGTGCAGGAGTGCGGCGCCGCGTGCGGGGCCGAGTCCGGCGGCGTACATGCGAACCCCCTGTTCGCCGACCCAGCACACGGTGGTGCCGGAATCGGCGAGCAGGCGGATCGCGCCGTGAGTGACGCGGGTTCCGGGTCCCATCAGCATGACCGCGACCATCGCGGCGGGGACGCGGACGGTCTCGCGCTTGTTGATGATGACCACGGCATTCTCGTCGCGGTCGATGTGGCTACGTTCGACGTAGACGCTGGAGACGCGGTCGGAGACGCGGTGCAGGTCGTGAGGGTGGGCTTTCCACCAGATGTCAGCCATCTCACCTCACCGGCCGGTTGGTAGCGGGGCGAGGGTGAGCAGTCCGCACCCGTAGGCCTTGGACGGGCCGATACCGCCCAGCAGGGCGCTGGCGAGCAGGGCCGTGTCGGTGACGCGCAGGCGGCCTTCGAAGGTCGCGGTGTGCAGGATGATCTGCTTGCCGCGGTCGCCTTTGGTGAACGCCTGACGGTTACGGGCGATGAGCCGTACGTCGGGGGCGGGTGCGGCCTTGTCGTCGGTGAGGTCGGTGATCGGGGGATCGGTGCGGGCCGGGGGGATCTCAAAACCGTGCCGGACGGTGCGGTCCAGCAGCCAGCCGAGTTGGGCGGTCGCGGTGCGATGGGCGAGCCGGAACGATCTGCGGTCCCCGGCGGCGATCCGCTCGGCCTGGGCGGGAGTCGGTTTGTCGGGGCGGTTGGTGTTCTGGATCGGGCTGGCCGTAAGCCGGAACGCGAACTCGCGGCCGATGGTGACCTTGGCGAGCAGTGCCGTGTAGTCGCCGATGGCGAAGTGTTCGCCGTCGGCGTCGGGCCAGCCGGCCGCCTCGACGAGGTGCGACCAGTCGGGTTTGGACCGGGTGAGGACGAACAGCAGGGGACGGTGGGAGTTGTCGACGTCCAACCGCCACAAGATCCGCTCACTGTCGGGGGTCGCGGGAACTCCGGCACAGACGTAGGCGTGCATGACTCTGGGGCTGGCCAGCATGGCCCGGCTCTGAGCGCGCAGCGGGTTGATTCTGATGCGAGACAGGTAGGTCATCGAAGGTCACCAGCCCAACAGGGCGAACGGATCGTGCGCTGAGGAGGCGTCGGCGGGCGCGACCGGGTTGTCGAATCCGGTGGGGATTGGCCGCCACAGATGCTTGACCCGGCGGGTGGAGTAACGGCGGTCACGTGGGTCGAACGACACGGGTTCGTCGTGCAGGATCTGATCGCCGTCGGCCGCTTCAACGGTCACCATCCGATCGATGCGGGCCAGCCGTCCGTGCCGTCTTTCGAACGCGGCGCGGGCGTGGTCCCCGGCCTGCCACGGCTGAGTGGTCAGCACCTCAAGTATGGACTCGTACGTGATCCCGAGGAGGATGGGCTGAGACGGGATGCAGGAACGCCGGCCCAGCGCCAGGGGGAAGGCGGGGTGGGTGATGGCCTTGGCCAGGGACTCCATCAACGGCGCCGGGCCTGCTACGGCAGCGACGAACACCGCGTCCTGAAGGTAGAACCGCTGAGTGACGTGAGTGTATTTGGCGGGCGAGGTTGGCTTTTGAACGCCTTTGGCTGATACCCCTGCCTGGGGGAGCGGGCGACCCTGGTAGTCGCTGACGGCGTGGTAGTCCCGCAACAGGGTGCCCTCCTGGTCGACGCGCACGCCCATGGTCAACCCGAGCAGATCGCCGAGCGGCTCCTCTCGCGGGTGGCCCGCGGCGGCGGCGAGCAGTCCGATCACGCCGGACTTGGTCGGCTGCGGGCGGGTGTCGCGCCGGTTGAACTCGCTTTGGTCGCCCCAGGACTGCAGCGGCCCGGCCAGTCGCAGCACCAGGGCGGCCTGGCCAGGGTCGGGCCCGGCCATCAATCCGTCTTCCACGAGACGGTCAGCGCGTCGTCCAGGCCGGTCAGCAACTGGACGAAGGTCTGGTTGTCGCCGAACGCCCCGTCGATGGCGTCATTGTCGAACGCGTGACAGACCCCGACGTGCACGGGCTCATCCCCCCACTGCTGAGTGGATCGCGCGTACTCGGCGGCCAGCCGTACGGCTGAGGCAGCAGCGATCCCTTCGGTCCCCCGGATGGGGCGTTCGAAAGCCGACACGAGGTTGACGGGCTGGTCGTCGCGGACCACGACCGCGACCAGGCTGGGCCGGGTCCGGTGGGCGAAGGAGTTAATGTGCCCGGTCGGCATCGACAGCGCGAATGCCTCGGCGAACCGGCCTACCGCTTCGATCGCCGAGTCCACACTGCCGAGGTTGTCCACGAGTTGGTGAACGCCGACGGTGGCGTACCGGTAGAGCGTCGCGGCGTTGAAGCCGATGTTTCCGATCATCCCGGCGCCGGACTCATCAGCCTCGTTCTCGTCATCGACAGCGGTGTAGTAGTCCGACTCGATCTCCACCGCGTGGGTGGAGATGGCATGGGCGACCTGGGTGGCCGCGTCCACCTTCAGGGAGGGGATGTCGGCGACCATCCGGCCGAACAGCGCCACCCCGAGCGGGTGGCCGGTCTTCAGCCGTTCGGCGACGGCCAGGTCCTTCGTAGCCGCCTTGAGCTTCTCATCGTCCAACTCGGCCAGATCCTTGGCCTGGTCGGCGATCAGATCGACGATCTCATCCAGCTGCCGGTAACCGAAGAACAGGAGGTAGGCCGTGTCCCCGGCCTTCTTACCGGCCTTGATGCCCAGCGGTTCCAGCAAGGCGCCGGCGATCCGCGCCGCCGCCTCGCCATTCAGGCCGATGCGTGATCCGATGCGCCCGGCCAGTTGCCCGGCGATGCGCTTGGTACGGGTGCTCTGATCGGCCTCGGGCAGCTTGTCGTCGAACGCACGCCGGGTGGCGCGCTTCCATGCCTGGGACGACACTCGGGCACGGCGTGCCCCGCCGAACCGGGCGTCCTTCGGGTTGCCCTGATCGTCCCGGTTCAAATTCGCAGGGGGAACTGTCTGGATGATGTGGAAATCGACGTATTGGTGCTTGGTCATCGTTATCTCCGGTGATCTCGTTAAAAGGGTGACGCAGTTCAGGACCCGAGTGGAGGTTCATCCTCCGGCGGCTTCTGCTTCCAGACCTGGTAGTCCAGGGCCCACTGGCGGCGGGCGGCACGACGACGGTCGTCGTAGTGCCAGTGATGAATAAGCCGCATCAGATGGTCATAGTCGAGAGGCTGGTTGATTGTGCGCAGCAGATCGACCAGGCCTCGCAGCCGGATCAGTAGCCCATCCACCGTGGTGGTCGTGGCCGCCGCCTCTACCCGGTCGTCGACTGCTTTCTGGCTGAACTTGTCGCTGGTGCGCAACCGCGCCAGGGCCGTGCCGAGCCGCACGCCGGGCCGGTGCATCGAGACGCTCTTGGACTGCTGGTGCAGCCCGTAGAGGGCCAGCGCGGCGTGCTCGGCCTTCTGCTCTATGGACGCCAGGCCGCGCCGGGCGAGCTCATCATCGATCTCGGCCGTGTAGTACGGCCACAGCTTCGGCACCTCGCCGAAACTGCGGCCGAGCCCGGCCCGCATCGCTGCCAGGTCCTCTCCTGGCGGAGGGCCGAGCGGGTGGTTGGTCCTTGTGTCGGTAAGCCAGGTCCCATCCGATGCCGCACGATTCCAGTACGGGGTTGCCATCGCGATATCACGCTCCATCATCGAAGTAGGCGGGTCGGGTGACTCGGGTCAGGCCGCCCGCCGGTGCTCTGCGGCGCGCGGCAAGATGGCCGAAAGGTCGCGTCGAAGCCGCCATTCCACGGTCCCGAGTCCGGGATTGGTGACGGAGGCCTCCTCGTCGCCGCTGTGGCGTGGGGCGAATACGGACTCCGGCACCGTGGCGAACACCGCATCAGCGCCCTCGCGGGTGATCCGGTAGGCGACCTGTTCCCAGGCCAGCAGCACCGCTTCCAGTTGTTCGTCACTGAGCCCGCCCGCATGGTCAAGGACACGGCGGACGACGGGGTCCAGGCGGTGGAGAAGCTGCTCCCCGGGGCGCTGGCCCTTATCCCACGGGATCGGATCCAGCCCAGCGGCCCGCCGCAGGTCCGCCGACAGGTGGTTGATCACCCGCGCAAGCTGCTCTGCCTGGCTGGTCATCTCCACCAGCACCCCATACACCTCGGCGTCCGGCTCCAGCGCGGCCACCGGCAACGGGATCCGATCGTGGTAGACGTCGTCGATGACGGCCGACTGAGTGCCGTAGGTGATTCCGAACGCCTCCACCCGCAAGGGGTAGTCTTCCTGGAGCGCTCCAAGCGCGCGCAGGTCAGCGACCTGCCTCAGCAGGCTGCTCGTCTCTACCGAACCGCTGTCCAGGTCACTCCGGTGGACAGCCAACAGCGCTTCCAGGCCACGCCAGATCGCCTTGCCGGGGACGTGCCGACGGGGTTTGCGATCGGCCGCCTTGGTCTTCGCCACAGGCTTGTCGTACTTCCATGCCGTGTGTGGTTCCCACTCCGGAAGTTCTCGCATGCGGTCCCCTGCCGCGACGATCACGCGCCTGACCCGCACACCCTGTGGCGTGTCCTCGGGAATCAACCCGATACGGCGGGACTGCCACGTCCACAGATCAAGCAGCCCGTCCGGGTAACCGGCAGCAGCCCATGCTGGGCCCGCCGGGGGACGCCGCCAGTGCGGCGTGCCGAGCACGGACGTCGGCCCGATCGGCAGGTTCAGCAACAACGTCTCGTACAGCGTGTGACCGGTAGGGATGAGAACGCCGAGCTGGCCCAGCGGCCCCGTGGGGTTGCCCGTCGTCTTGCCCGCCTTGACCTTGGCGTCGCCTTTAGCGCCGGTCTTGATCGCCGCGGTGTCCCAGCAGTGCGCGTGCACCAGCCACCGCATCGCCTCCGCCGGCGTCAACGCAGGCGGCTCGGCCTCGGTCCGCGCCGCGAACAGCGGCACGTTGTTGCCCGTGGACTCCGTCGCCACCAGCAATCCCGAGCCCTTGGTCCCCCCGCTGGCCGCCTCTAACTGGCCCACCTGCGCGAAGGGGGTCTGGCCGAAAGCCTGGAACCGGCCGTGATGGTTTGCCAGATACAGGCGGATCTGGTCACGCTCGGTCTCGTTGAACGCTCCAGCCTCAAATCGCTTCCGCCACTCCGCACGATCGGCGGGTAGGCCCACGGCGTCGGCGACGACTGGCAACAATACCTGCCTCAGCAGCGCGGGAACCTGCGTCGCAAGCTCGACCACCAACTCAGTGAAGGTGTCTGCCTCGGTCAGGGCCCTCTCGATCCCCACCTCAAGCAGAGCATCGTCATGCCGCCGCCGTAGCGGCAGCCATCCGTCACGTACGAGGTCGAACTGGTCCATGGCCTGCCTTAGGGGGAAGTGGCGTACCAGAGCAACAAAGTCTGGTGTGAGCGTAGAGGCGGCCACCGACATTTTCTGCCCCACCGATATTTCCTCGTCCGAATTCCGTCATTTGGGACGGGCATTGGCGGAAAAGTCGCGGTCGGGAGCCGATTCGTTCGAAAGCGAGCGCAGTGCCCGGGCGGTGGTGACCAGAGCCATCGGCAAGCGAGACACGGGTACCCCAGCGAGCCCGTACGGCGGCGGCCGCTGAGGGCGATCTGGATGCGGAGACTCTGCTGATGTCACCAGGGCGTGGCTGCAATGCTGAGCTGGCGTGCCAAGAAGGTGGAGGCTCGCTTGAGGATCTTGTTGGCCCTGCGCAGCTCTCGTACCTCGCGCTCCAGTTCTTTGAGGCGCACATCAGTGCTCGCGGCCTCCAGACGTCGGGAACCAGTGATCCCGGCATTCCGGACCCAGGTCCGCAGAGACTCCGGCCCGATGCCGAGTTGGCGCGCCACCTGCGTAATCACTCCGTACGATGTTCCAGATTCTTTGATGGCTTCCCGGACAATCCGGACGGCGTGGTCTTTCAGTTCCGGCGTGTACCGACGCTGAGGCAGACGCGAAGAGCGACATCCATCGGGCATGGTTCTTCCTCCCCTTCCAGGTCAGGAAGGCTTATGAATACGATAGGCCTACATTTACCTGTCCCTTGCCACGGAATTGTAGGGGGCGATGGCCGTCGCTCGCAGCGGATCAGGACTACGGGCCACATCCCCGTGCGCTTCACAGACCGAAGGTGGTTCACTTTCCCTGGCGCGATGTGTCAGTTGGGTGGCTATCGGCCTCGCCCATGCGGGGATGGTCCAACGATTGGCCTAGCGCGCGCTTCGGCCCCGCATCTGCGGGGATCGCGCCAGCCGGATCCTCTGCGATCGTCAATTGACGTTCGCGGAAGGACTCGGACGCGGTCGCGTGCCCGGCCGGTCGCTACCTGTTGGCGTTGCGACCGGCCGGGCACCCTGATGGAGCCTGAGCCGCTACTGGGGATTGTCGACGACCAGTCCGAGATCCGTGTCGTAGCGGATCATGAATCGGTCGAGGGTCGCCCGGCCGTGGGTGTCGAGCGTCAGGGTCCTGCTGTAGCGAAGCCACGGATGGTCTCGCCAGCCCTCCAGCGGCTGGAGTTCGCTGGTGGCCGCTGCGGCGAGCTTGGTCGGAAGGCGCACCGTGCCGCCGAGAACCTCATCGACCAGGTGGGGCGGCGCCTCGCCGTTGATTCCAAGACGCCGCCCCGTCCAGGAGGTGTAGCCGCGCTCGTCCTGGTGGACGATGACGACCTCGACGCTGGGTTCCCCGTCGCGGACGATGGCTTGAACGATCTCATCGCTGCCCCTGGTCTCCGCGTAGTGCAGGCCCTCCAGGGTCGGATTCTCATGCTCTTTGAACCGGGTAAGCAGGAACTTCTCGGCACTCTTGGCGCGAGCCCACTGCTCTTCCTCCCAGATGGCGAACGCCGCTCGTTCCTCCTGTGCCCACGTTTCGGGCACGACCGGCTTCTCGCCGTAGACGGCGGCGACCAGCTCGGGGACCTGGCCGGGGATCTTCCAGTCCCGGTTGTCGGCCGCGCACACCAGCGCGGCCGTGCGCAGCAGCAGGTAGCGGCCATAGATCGCTTCGCTGGCCGGCAGGATCCACGGGGCCCGCGTGCCTGAGGGGTCGAATCCTGTGATGACGACACACGGTTCGCCGACAGGGGCAGGGCGCGGGACGCCGTCATGGCGGTGGAGCCGGCCGATCCGCTGGAGGAGCAGGTCGATCGGGGCCAGGTCAGTGATCAGGATGTCGGCATCGACATCGAACGACTGCTCGGCGAGCTGGGTGGCCACCACGATGGTGCGCGGGCGAGGCTTACCCGACGGGCCGAGCCGGGCCAACACCGTCTCCGTACGGTCCGCCCGGTGCGCGGCATGCAGTCGGCCGTGCAGGAGGAACACGTCGGCTTGCCCGAAACGGGCACGTAGCGCCCGGTAGGTGTCCTGCGCGCGGTCGACGGTGTTGCGGATCACCAAGGCGCAGCCGCCGTCTCTTAACCGGTCGGCGAGGAGTTCGGCGACATCCGCATGCGTGCCGCCGCCTTCGGGCTCCGATGCTGCGCGCGAGGGCTCGGCACGTACCTCGACCCGCACCGGGAGATCCTGACGCCAGGACGCGCAATCATCGAGGATCGCGTGCGGCTCCGCCTCCTGCAGCCAGACGGCGGTGACGTTCGGGTAGCCCCCAGAGGTGGGCAGGTCGAGTGCCGGTGGCTCCTCGCGTGAGGCAGCGCCGGCGAGATAGGCATCGACCAGAGCACGCCGCTGGGCGGGCGGCAACGTCGCCGACAGCAGCACGACCGGGACACGGGCCTGCCCCAGCCAGCGCAGTCCTTCCAGAAGGAATCGCGACATGTACACGTCGGCAGCGTGCACCTCATCCAAAATCACGACCTTGCCCGCGAGCCCGGCCATCCGCAGCATCACATGCTTGGTACGGGTCGCCGCGAACAGCAGTTGATCGATCGTTCCCACTACCAGCGGGGTCAGCAGGCCGCGCTTGCCGCCCAGGAACCACTCCGCAGGGGCCCGCCGCTCGGGGGCCTCCCCGTCATCTGACGGTGACATCCCATACAGGGCGTCCTCGTCGACCGTCCCGTAGATATCGTCGGGACAGTCGCCGGCATCCTCCAGCAGCGCCTGCCATTCAGGGTTGAAACGGCGCTTGCCGTGCAGCAGCGCCACCTGTGACTCCAGTCCCGGCGATACCTGTGCCGCCCAGGCGCGTACCTGGGAGAACATTGGGTCGCTGGTCGCCTGGGTCGGCATGCCGACGAACACCCCATCGGCTCCGAACCGCGCGGCCAGGATCTCCGCCACCATCAATGCGGTCTTGGTCTTGCCCTCTCCCATCGGGGCCTCGACGATCACCAGGCCTGGGCCCGCCATACGCCGGGCGGCGTCCATCACCAGCTCCTGCGACCGGCGCGGCCCATGCCCGAAACGGTCGCCGAAAGCTTCATCTCCTGGGATGCCGAGCATGCCCCAGCCGCCCCGTAACCCCAGCTTTTCCCACGCCAGGCCGGCACGCTCGCGAGAGGCAGTGAGGCTCACGTCCCGTAGATCATCCACTCCCGGGAAATGTCGCTCATCGCTGGCGATCCAGTCGGCCATCACAACCAGACCGCTCAAGTGCAGCTGATCGGCGCGGCTGGGCACCTGTACCGGCTGGACCTCCTTCAGGCCGTCGAACCCTAGCTCGCGAGTGAAGACCTCGACAACCGCCGACTGCACCCGCCGCCATGCGGGGCCCTTGCCATGCAGATGACCCCGTGCGCGGACGGGTTCGATCAATTGCCCCGCCGGAGGAAACTTCCCGTGGTGTCCGGCGACTAATGGCCATATCCACGAAATCTGCTCCTCAGGCCACCCGGCCCCACTCAGCACATCCCGGATGAGCTTCCCGCCGGCCCGATCATGGCGCCAGCGCTGCTGCCCCGTGGACATCCAGGTAAGCCCCGCCTGCCGTACGGCCTGCGCCCCGGCCTCGTCCATCTGCTGAAACGCCGGAGTCGCCTTCCCGCAGTCATGAATGCCACACAGCCACGCGAAGAATCGCCGCCCACGCCCAGGCCCTCCCGCCACCTCCTCCAGCAACGTCCTGGTGGACGGGGCGAGGTAACGGTCCCAGATCTGTTCAGCGACCGCAGCGGTGTCGAGGAGATGACACATCAGCAGATTCACACGACCTGCTGCCTTAGCAGCCGATTTCCCCCACAAAACGCCTAGTTGTCGTGCCACGTCCGGATCCTGAAGGAATCCGAGTTCACGCTCGTCCATGACCGCCTCCTCGACACCGACGACCAGCACCATAGAAGCCAGCGCCGACAAAACGACGGCGATCGGTCATATAAGGTCGGCGAGAGAACCCAAAAGACCAAAACGAAGTGAATGAAAAACAGCACCCAGCTCAGCAAACACCCAGGTCAGCAAGTGTCGGCCCCGCGCCCGCGGGGATGATCCCCGTGGGCCGGGCCTCGATCACCGCCACCGCACGTCGGCCCCGCGCCCGCGGGGATGATCCCCGCTGCCCGCCCTGGCAGGGCTGCTCGACCTGGTCGGCCCCGCGCCCGCGGGGATGATCCCTGGTGGTTCGCGCTGTATTCGCCGCAGGGTGTGTCGGCCCCGCGCCCGCGGGGATGATCCCCGCCGCGGCGTAGCCGTACGACCCGGCCTTGGGTCGGCCCCGCGCCCGCGGGGATGATCCTCATCCAACTCGGTCTTCGCGTCGCCGATCGCCGTCGGCCCCGCGCCCGCGGGGATGATCCCACACAGCCCAGCGCCTGGGGGACGTGGAAATCGTCGGCCCCGCGCCCGCGGGGATGATCCGGCGGATGCCGAGCTGGAGCGGCAGGTCGGCCCCGCGCCCGCGGGGATGATCCCGCGAAGACCTTCCCCCGGGAGTGTTTCCTCCGGTCGGCCCCGCGCCCGCGGGGATGATCCGGCGGCACGGAAGGCGCTGCACGACAACTACGAGTCGGCCCCGCGCCCGCGGGGATGATCCTACGTCCTGTGGGGCGCCAACGGAGCGCCCTACGTCGGCCCCGCGCCCGCGGGGATGATCCGTCGAGCCGTACCACCACGACGACGACCACGACGTCGGCCCCGCGCCCGCCCCCCACCCTCGCGGGCCATCGCTCGTGCGGTGGGTCGGCCCCGCGCCCGCGGGGATGATCCTCTGTACGACGTTCGCGCGCTGGTCGTTGCCGGGTCGGCCCCGCGCCCGCGGGGATGATCCGCTGGCTCAGCAGTACTACGGCGCCTCGAACGTGTCGGCCCCGCGCCCGCGGGGATGATCCCACGACTGACCCGCTCAGTTCTCCAGGTGCCGAGTCGGCCCCGCGCCCGCGGGGATGATCCCATGTTGCGGTGCGGAGGTGCGTTGCTCGCCATGTCGGCCCCGCGCCCGCGGGGATGATCCTGCGTCCGCCACCTCGGCCACGAAGGCGACCACGTCGGCCCCGCGCCCGCGGGGATGATCCGGAGATGCTCGGGATCGCCTCACCGTCGAAGGTGTCGGCCCCGCGCCCGCGGGGATGATCCCCCGGTCGGCTGGGTCCGCCGACGACTGAAGCAGTCGGCCCCGCGCCCGCGGGGATGATCCCTGGTCCGACGCGTCGACGTTCGACGCGATCCGGTCGGCCCCGCGCCCGCGGAGATGATCCCGGTGCCCGGCATAGACGACAAAAGCCCCGCCCGTCGGCCCCGCGCCCGCGGGGATGATCCCTCATCATGCAGGGCGTTGTCGGAGGCCCGATCGTTGGCCCCGCGCCCGCGGGGATGATCCGAGTCGGGCGTCGAGCCGCGGGTAGACGTGGTCGTCGGCCCCGCGCCCGCGGGGATGATCCGTTACGGTCACAGAACGCCGAGAATTGTGGCCTGTCGGCCCCGCGCCCGCGGGGATGATCCGACGTGCACGAGGATGTGCGACCCGAATAAGATGTCGGCCCCGCGCCCGCGGGGATGATCCGCGGCCCGGTCCCTGTCCCGGAGCCTGCCATTCGTCGGCCCCGCGCCCGCGGGGATGATCCGCGGGCCGCGCTGCGCGAGTACCGCGGCAACAAGTCGGCCCCGCGCCCGCGGGGATGATCCGACGTGGACGGCGCTGCGGATCGCTCAGGGCCTGTCGGCCCCGCGCCCGCGGGGATGATCCCGAGTTTCTCAGGGTGAACGCCACGATTCACCGGTCGGCCCCGCGCCCGCGGGGATGATCCCGCCCCCGGCCGGGGGTCCGCCCGAACCGGTCGTCGGCCCTGCGCCCGCGGGGGTGATCCGCCCGGGGTCGAGGCGCTCGTCCGAGCTGCCCGGTCGGCCCTGCGCCCGCGGGATGTTTCGCACGGCCCGAAGCTCTAGGCCGAACTCTTCGGGTCGGCCCAAGCAATCCCCTCAAACCGTGGACAGTCTGAGTTAGTGATCTTGTACTTTTATGATCTTGCAGTAGATCGTGCAGGGGGAGGGGTTGGTTGGGGCAGCAGTCGTGACCGAGATATGTCAGACCTGTCTGGCAGGCTCCAGGCATGGAGATGACACTGCAGCTGACGATCGACTGCGCCGATCCGCGGAGACTGGTGGCGTTCTGGAGCGAGGCTCTGGGATACGTGCCCGAACCTCCGCCGGGGGGACATGCCACGTGGCGGGATTATTGGGCGGACATGGGGGTGCCTGAAGAAGAGCTGCCCGTCGGTGCCGGCGAGAGCCCGGAGTCGATCGTCGATCCCACCGGGCAGGGGCCGCGGGTGTGGTTCCAGCAGGTTCCAGAACCCAAGGTCGCCAAGAACCGGGTGCACCTCGATCTGAAAGTAGGTGGTGGGCGCGACGTCCCATTGGCGATTCGCACGCAGCGGGTCACAACTGTGGTGGAACGGCTGACCACGGCTGGTGCCGCCGTGCTGCGGATCATGGATGAGCCGGACATGGAGTACTACGCCGTGGTGCTGCAGGACCCAGAGGGCAACGAGTTCTGTGTTGTCTAGGATTCGTGGCGCCCGTGTAGGCCCTGCCGCCTGCGGGGATGAAGGTCTATCGGAGTCGCCCGACAGGCCCGGACTGAACTCTAGTCTTCGCCGAGGTAGGCCTTGCGGACTTGGTCGTTGCCGAGCAGGGCCTGCCCATGGTCTTCGAGCACGATGCGGCCGGTCTCCAGCACATAGCCGCGGTCGGCGAGGGTGAGCGCGGCCTGGGCGTTCTGCTCGACCAGCAGGATGGTGGTGCCGGCCGCCCTGAGCTCGGCGACGGTCTCCATGATCTTCTGCATCATGATGGGGGACAGGCCCATCGAGGGCTCGTCGAGCATGAGCAGCTCGGGCCGGCTCATCAGCGCCCGGCCCATGGCCAGCATCTGCTGCTCGCCGCCAGAAAGCGTCCCGGCGGCCTGCCTGCGGCGCTCGCCGAGCACCGGGAACAGGTCGTAGGCCCGATGCACGTCCTGATTGACCCCGGCGCCGTCACGGCGCAGGTAGGCGCCGAGCAGCAGGTTCTCCTCGATCGTCATGCGGGGGAAGATGTGCCGGCCCTCCGGCGAGTGCGCGAGCCCCAGTTCGACGATCTTGTGCGCCGGGGTGCCGTCGATCCGCCGGCCCTTGAACCTGATCTGCCCGCCGGCGGGCTTGAGCAGTCCGGACAGGGTGCGCAGCGTGGTGGTCTTGCCGGCGCCGTTGCCGCCGATCAGCGTGACGACCTGACCCTGCTCGACCCGGAAGCTGATCCCCTTGACCGCCAGGATGGTGCCGTAGGCGACTCGCAGGTCGTCCACCTCGAGCATCGCGGTCATGTCTGCTGCTCCGATCCAGCCGGTGTGCCGATGTAGGCGGCGATCACTCGCTCGTCGTGCTGGACCTCGCCCGGGCTTCCCTCAATCAGCTTGCGGCCCTGGACGAGCACGGCGACCCGGTCGCACAGCGTGAAGATGAACCGCATGTCGTGCTCGATCACCACCACGGCCAGGCCGCGGTCCCGGATCTTGAACACCAGATCCTTGGTCTGTTGGGTTTCCTGAGGGTTCATTCCGGCGGTCGGCTCGTCCAGCAGCAGCAGGCCGGGGTCGCTGGCCAGGGCCCGGGCGATCTCCAGTCGCCGCTGGTCGCCGTAGGGCAGGTTGCGGGCCAGGACATCCGCCGCGTCGGCCAGGCCGACGAAGTCGAGCAACTCCCGGGCCTGGGCCTCGGTCTCCCGCTCCTCCCGCCGATACTTCGGGCCACGCACCAGCGCCGAGAGCGCCCCGACGGTGGTACGGCAGTGCCGGCCGACCTTCACGTTCTCCAACGCGGTCATGTTGGGGAACAACCGGATGTTCTGGAAGGTGCGGGCGACGCCGGTCTTGGTGACCAGGTGCGGTTTGCCCGACAGCGGCGTCCCGCGGTAGATCACCTGGCCCGCCGTGGGCACGTACATGCCGGTCAGGCAGTTGAAGAATGTCGTCTTACCCGCGCCGTTCGGGCCGATCAACCCGACGATCTCCCGCTCGCCGACCGTGAAGTCGACGCCGTCGACCGCGGTCAGCCCGCCGAAGCGCATCGTCACCCCGGACGCCCGCAGCACCGGCTCACGCGCCGCCAGCCCACTGTCCGCCGTCATCGGGCCCCCTCCGCGAGCTCCTCGGAGATCTCCTCCTCGTGGAACTCCGCCTTCCGGCGCTTGTTCGCGATCACGCCCTCCGGCCGGAACCGCATCACCAGCACCAGCGTCACACCGAAGATCAGCAACTTGTTGTCCTGGAAGAACCGGAACTTCTCCGGCAGCAGCAGCAGCACCACGGACCCCAGCAGCGCCCCGGTGACCGTGCCCATTCCGCCGAGCACCACGGCGGCGACCAGGAACGCCGAGTTGAGGAACTGGTAGGAGTCGGGGGTGATGGAGGAGATGGCGTGCGCCTGGATCGTCCCGGCCATCCCCGCCAGCGTCGCGCCCAGGGCGAAGGCCAGCAGCTTCAATCGGAACGTGTTGATGCCCGCGGCCTGCGCGGCCACCTCGTCCTCACGGATCGCCAGCCAGGCCCGGCCGAGCCGGGAGTTGTTCATCCGCGAGAACACCAGGATCACGAACGCCATCAGCACCAGTTCGAGGAAGAAGTAGTTCGCGAAATATCCCAGGTTCATGCCGAAGACCGTGTGGGACTGGCCGAAGTCGATCCCGAGGAACTTCAGGTCCGGGATCCCCGGGATGCCGTTCGGGCCGTTGGTCACCTGCGGGCCGGTGCTGCCGTCGAGGTTGTTCACCGCGATCCGGAAGATCTCGCCGAAGCCGAGCGTCACGATCGCCAGGTAGTCGCCGCGTACCCGCAGCGTCGGCGTGCCGATGAGCACCCCGACGATCGCGGTGATCACCGCGCCGATCACCACCGTGACCGCGAAGGGCGGATTCCAGCCGATCGTGCTCGCCGCCGCACCGGACAGCAGCGCCCCCACGTAGGCGCCCACGCCGAGGAACGCCACGTAGCCCAGGTCCAGCAGCCCGGCCAGGCCCACCACGATGTTCAGCCCGATCGCCGTCGTGGCGAAGATCCCGACGTTGACCATCACGTTCAGCCAGTGGTTGTCCGAGCCCTGGGTGAACGGGAAGGCCGCGGCGACGAGGAACGCCGCGGTGACCGTCACCCCCCGGTGCCGCGTCCCCACCTCGGAGATCCACGAGACCAGTCCCAGCCGCCATGCCGCCGTCAGGGCGCCGCCCAGGGCGACCAGGAAGCACAGGAAGATCTCCCACTCGGGGATCGCGAGCGCCTCCACGAAGGCGGCCAGCGCGAGGCCGAGCACCACGGCGATGACCAGGAACTCCACCCAGTCCGGCAGACGGTACGACCACACCGCCGGGCGGTCATCCGGCAGCGACCGGCCGGCCACGACGAACACCGCGGCGGCCAGGAGGGCCACCCAGCCGCCCCACTCGACGTTGATCAGCCCGCCCAGTTCGACGCCGATCGCGAGGACCGTGAACGCCGTGACCAGGAAAACGCCCGACGCGAGCACGCGGACCGCGCCTCCGGTGCCGCCCGGCGCCAGCACCCGGCGCAGGGGACTGACCTCGAGCAGCAGCAGCACGATCGCGACCAGCGCCAGCACCAGCACGTAGACCTGCGCCCCGCCGGGATAGCCGTAAATCGTCAGGTTCCCGGGAAACGCGCTGCCGTACGACCAGGCCAGGAACGTCGACGCGAGGCTCAGAACAGCACCCAGCAGCGCCGCCGCACGGGCCGTCGTGGCCGGTACGCGCCCCCGGGCCCTGTCGATCAGCCGCCGCTGTTCGGTGGTCGCTCCGCCGCCGCTCATGCCCTGTCCGCCACTCGCTCACCCAGCAGCCCCTGCGGCCGGAACACCAGCACCAAGATCAGCAGCGCGAAGGCCCACACGTCCTTCCATGCCCCGCCGCCGAACTGGCCGGGGATGTACTGCACCGCCATCACCTCGACGATGCCGAGTGCGAATCCGCCCACCACGGCGCCCTGGATGTTGCCGATGCCGCCGAGCACCGCGGCGGTGAACGCCTTCAACCCGGCGATGAACCCCATCCGGAAGTCGATCTGTCCCAGGTACAGCCCCTGCGCCATCCCGGCCACCGCCGCCAACGCCGCCCCCAGCAGGAACGACATTACGATCACCCGGTCGATGTTGATCCCCATCAGTCGGGCGGTGTCCGGGTCCTGCGCGGTCGCCTGCATCGCCCGCCCCATGCGGCTCCGCCGTACGAACAGGGTCAAAGCCACCATGCAGATCACCGAAACGAGCACCACCACGACCGAGGCGCGGTCCACGCTCGCGCCGAACCCGATCGGGATCGGCGCCCCGGTGATCAACTGCGGAAAGGCCAGCTTCGAGCGGGCATCGGGGTAGTAGAGCCGCACCGCCTCCTGCAGCGCGATCGACACCCCGATCGCCGTGATCAGCGGGGCCAGCCGCGGCGCGTTCCGCAGCGGCCGGTACGCGAACCGCTCCATCGCCACCGCCACCGCCACCGCGGCGATCATGCCGCCGAGCAGCATCAACGGCAGTGCGATCCACAGGCTCGTCCCGTCCGGCAGGATGTACCGGTACACGGTGAACGCGCCGAATGCGCCGATCATGAAGATCTCGCCATGTGCGAAGTTGATCAACTGGATGATGCCGTAGACCATGGTGTAGCCCAACGCGATGAGGGCGTACATGGCACCGAGCACCACTCCGTTGGCCAACTGCTGCACGAACTGGGTGAGCACCCGAACCTCCGAGGACCCGTCACCACACCTGACGGACTACTTGAAGGTGTCGGTGTGGGCGGGCGCCCACTTGTCACCGTCGACCTTGTAGACCGTGAGGATCTTCGTGGTGTTGTCGCCGAACTCGTCGAACGCCACGTGCCCGGAGGTGCCCTCGAACGAGATGTTCTGCACCGCCTGGATCGTCGCCTCGCGCACGTCCTTGTTGATCTCCGTCGCGTCCTTCAGCGACACCTTGAGCCCGTTGATGATGGCGTTCGCCGCGTCGAACGCGTAGGCGCCGTACGCGGAGTACGTCTCGCTGAACCCGGCCTTGTCGTAGGCCTCCACGAACGCCTTCGCCGAGTCCAGCGACTCCACCGGCGCGCCAACACTCGTGCCGAAGTCGCCGACGGAGGTGTCGCCGCCGAGCTCGATGTACTTGGGGTCGACGATGCCGTCGCCGCCCATCAGGGCGACGTTCAGCCCGCGTGCCTTCATCTGCCGGCTCAGCGGACCGGCCTGGGGATACTCCCCGCCGTAGTAGAGCAGGTCCGGCTTGGCCGCGGCGACCTTGGCGATCACCGAGGAGTAGTCCGTGTCGTCCGGGTTGATCGTCTGCTCAGAGACGACTTCGCCGCCGAGCGCCTTGAACTCCTTGGTGAACTGCGCCACCAGGCCGACGCCGTACGTCTTCTTGTCGTTGATTGTCGCGATCTTCTTGATGCCCAGCGTGTTGTAGACGTAACGCGCGCCGAACGGTCCCTGGATCGCGTCGGTGGTGCAGGTGCGGAAGTAGTTGTGGTACGGCCGCTTCGGATTGTCCAGGTCCTCGCCCATGGTCAGCGCCGGGCCGGTGTTGCCGGGCGACACCTGGACGATGCTCGCCTTGTCGAGCACCGGCATCACGTTCTGGGCCACGCTCGAGTTGTACGTACCGACCACTCCGGCGACCGCCGTGTCGTCCGCCAGCGTGCTGGCCGCCTGCTGGCCCACCTGCGGGGTCGCCTGGTCGTCCTCCGCACGCAGTTCGATCTTCCAGCCGGGGATGGCGTTCTGCTCGTTCGCCTGGCGGATCGCCAGATCGACCGAGTTGCGGATGCCCAGCCCGATCGCCGACAGGTTGCCGGTCAGCGGGGCGATCACACCGATCTTCACGACCTTCTGGTCACCGCCGGACCCGCTCCCGGTCTCGTCGGCCCGAGTCCCGCAGGCCGCCAGCGCCAAGGCACCGACAACGAGCAGAGCACCACTCTTGACAACCGCGCGCCGACGCACCATTTCCTCCACAGGACTCGAGGATCCGTTCAACCGGAGACCGCCCCCTCCCGGAGTCCAAGGGGAAGGACCCGAGACGATGTCGAGGACGCTACTCGCGACGGTCCCGGCTTCGCTAAGGTCGTCTTGAACTGTTACTCACGCGTTATTGCCCCGAATGTCCGGAAGTGGCGACGTTTCTTCAAAGATGTTCGCGTGGATTGACCGTGCCAACGGATTGATCGGGCCGTCGGCCCCGCGCCCGCGGGGATGATCCGGGGGTCCGGTGCCGCGTGTCCGAGAGGTGGAGTCGGCCCCGCACCTGCGGGGATGATCTGCGCTACGACTGGAGAGGCGCGGTCTTCGCGGAGGGTGAGAAACGGCGGAGGGATAAGAGGGATAAAGCAGTATTATTGCGACGCGCTGCGACCCTGGCGGGCGGAGATGACCTGCTGGTCACCACGAAACGAGCACCGGCCCCGTGGGCGTACGGTCTAGGCGAGGGGGTTACGGTGCCGCGCGTCCGAGAGTTGGAGGTCTTCAGGATGACCCTGCCGTACGGCAGGCGTCCGGAGACCACGCTGGTCAAACTCACGGACTACGGCGGCATGACCGGCTGGGGCGAGTTCGTCGGGCCCGCACCGCACGTGGAGCGGTCGCTTCCCGCGTTGATCGGCGTCGACTGGGAACACCCGGCCGAGCTCGGCCAGATCCCCGGCGGCTCGGCCGGCGACATGGCGTGCTGGGACCTGTGGGGCCGGATGAACGGCGTCCCGCTGGCGGACGCCCTCGGCGGGAGCCGTACCTCCCTCATCGGGACCGTGCGGCTGGCCGCCGACCGTTCGGTCGAAAGCATGATCGCCAGGGTGAATCGGCACGTCTGCGCGGGCTACGGCCACGTGACGCTCGACATCCACCCGGGCTGGGACGTCGAGCCGCTCCGGGCGGTCCGCGCCGCCTACCCCGGCCTGGCCATCGCCGTCGACGGACACGGCGCCTACACCGGGATCGGCCAACTCGAGGCGCTGGACGCCTACGGCGTCGTCGCCATCGAGCGGCCGTTCAAGGATCTGCTGACCAGTGCCGACCTGCAGGACCGGGTGACCGCCGCGGTGGCGGTCGAGGTCGGTTCCGTGGCCGAGCTGGACGAGGCGGTCGGCCTGAACGCCGGCCGCGCGCTGCTGCTGCGTCCCGCGCTGCTCGGCTCGCTCGGCGCCGTACGGCTCGTGCACGACCACGCGGTCGCCGCCGGTTGGGACATCATCTGCGCCGGCGGGCATGGCGCCGGTCTCGCCCGGGCCGCCACCGTCGCGGTGGCGAGCATGCCGGGCTGCTCGATGCCGAGCGACGTCGCCGAGCCGCCGCGAAGCGCCCAGGTCGTCCTCCCGCCCGTCGACGCCTCGGGCGGCGTCGTCGCCGTGCCGCTCACGCAGCCGGGCCTCGGCCACACCGTGGACGAGACGCGGGTACGGCGTCTGGCCCGCGAGTCCTTCCGGGTCTAGGCCCCCGCCCCAGACCCGACACTCCGTGATCTTGTAGTTTCTCGCAGTTCACCCTTCTGACCTGCGCGAATTGACTCCGTGATCTTGCAGATTCTTGCAGGCGAGCCATCTGACCTGCACCTATGCGGTCTGTGATCTTGCAGTTGTGGGTGCAAGATCACGGACAGTGTTTTCGCTGCTCAGAGGGTATGTCTGCGAGAAAATGCAAGATCACGAACGTGAAATCCCTGTTCACGGCTCTATATGCGAGGATTCGCAAGATCACGGGCCTTGGGGGGGAGGGGGGAGTCGGGCTTGACGTCAAGTCGACTTGATGTAGGACGGTGGACTTCCCGACGATGAGAGGAAGATCCATGAAGGTCTCCTATGTCACCGAGCCCGGCGGGCCGGAGGTGCTCCAGACGCGTGAGGTTCCCGACCCCGTGCCCGGCGCCGGTCAGGTACGGGTACGGGTGCGAGCGGCGGGGGTTCAGCCGTTCGATCTCGCGGTCCGGGAGGGGTGGCGCCCGTCGTACGCGACCGGTGAGCTGCCGTCGATCCCGGGCAACGAGTTCGCCGGGGTGATCGACTCCGTCGGAGATGGCGTGACCGGGTGGCGGCCGGGTGAGGAGGTGCTCGGTTTCGGCCTGCTCGGGTGCTACGCCGAGTACGTGGTCGTCGGCGCCGACCAGATCGTCCGGAAGCCGCCGTCGATGCCATGGGAGGTCGCCGGCGGGTTCACCGCGGGCGCACAGACCGCGGAGATCGCCTGGGAGGAGGTCGGGCCCGGGCCGGGAGACGTGGTGTTGATCCATGCCGCGGCCGGGAACGTCGGCGGGTTCGCCGTACAGCTGGCACGGTTGCGCGGCGCGCGTGTGATCGGCACGTCGCGCTCCGATCATCACGACTACCTGCGTGGACTCGGCGCCGAACCTGTCGACTACCGGTCCGATCTCGTCGGCCGGGTGCGCGGCCTCGCGCCCGACGGCGTCGACGTCGTCCTCGACGGCGCCGGGAGGGAAGCGCTGGCGGCCACGCTGGAACTGGCGAAGGACCTCACCCGGACGCGGACGATCTATGCGCACGAGGAAGGTCCGAAGGTCGGGGTCGCCACCCTCTCCGGCACCCGCTCCGCGGAGCGCTTGGGCCACCTGGCCGAGCTGTACGGCAAGGGCGAGATCACCTCGCTGATCCGCTCGACGTATCCGCTGGACCGCGCCGCCGACGCGCATCGCGAACTCGAAACAGGGCACGGGCGCGGCAAGATCGTGATCACGGTTGGGTGACCGGCACGGCCGTTACCGACAGGGAAGGCGCCGGGGCCCGGGCCCTTTCCTGCCGAGCATGTCGTCCGGGTTGGAGTAGGGGCAGGACCGCAGTGACAGGCAGCCGCAGCCGATGCAGTCGGAGAACCGGTCCCGCAGCGCGGTCAGCTCCTCGATTCTGGCGGTCAGGTCGTCATGCCACTGGCGGGCCAGTCGGGCCCAGTCGCGTTTCGTGGGGACGCGTTCCCGTGGAAGCCGATCGAGCGCATCCTTGATCTTCTCCAACGAGACGCCCACCCGCTGCGCGGCGCGGATGAAAGCGATCAGCCGCAACGTGTCGCGCCTGTACTCGCGCCGGTTCCCGCTCGTGCGGCGACTCCGGATGAGCCCCAGGCTCTCGTAGTAGTGCAGCGCGGAGACCGCGACACCGGCCCGCTCGGCGACCTGCCCCGGCTTCAGCCAGATCGCATCCGGTTCGAGCTGGGGCATCCGGCCTCTCCCACTCCGCAGCACCGACATCAAGCCAACTTGATGTGATTCAGTCTAGGCGGCGCCGCAGCCGTCGGAGATCGGGGCGGTGGCGGACGGGGCCGCGGGGGACGGCGCAGGCCACCTGGGGGCGGGGCGGGCCTCGATCGCCCTGGCGGTGAGCTCGCGGATGCGGTCCCAGTCGGGATGGGCCGTGCTGATCATTGGCGGCATGAACTGCAGGCTCGTCACCCCGGCCTGCTTCACCTTCCACGCGAGCGGCACCAGGTGCTCCAGCATGGGCCGGGGGATGTCGGTACGGACGATCCCCCGGGCGGCTGCGGCGATCCGGGTGAAACGGCGCAGCACGGTCGCCGGATCGGCCTGGGCGAGCAGCGCGTTGAACACGCAGCGCTGCCTGCGCATGCGGGCGAAGTCGTCGCTGTAGGTGCGGGACCGGGCGTACCACAGCGCCTCGGCGCCACTGAGCCGCCGGGTGCCCGCCGGGAGCAGGCCCTCGTCGTACCGGCCGAACACGATGTCGTGGTCGACGGTGAGCACGAGGCCGCCGAGCGCATCGATGATCTTCGCGAACCCCCAGATGTTGACCAGCGCGTACCAGTCGATCGGGATGCCGAGTGTGTACGCCACGGTCTGCTTCAGCGTCTCGGCCCCCATGCCGCGGCGTCCGCCGAACAGCTCGGGGTGATCCTCCGCGTACTGCCATACCGAGAACAGCAGGTCCTCACGCCAGCCGGGTTTGGACTCGGGGAGCTCGAAACCGTAGGGGAAGCGCCGCTCCATCGGGCTGCCCGGGGGGAAACGGACGTGCTCCAGGTTCCTCGGCAGGCCCAGCAGCACGGTCCTGCCGGTGTGGACGTCCACGCTCGCCACGTTGATGCTGTCGGTCCGCATGCCGATCCGGTCGCGGCCCCAGTCTCCGCCGAGCAGGAGCACGTTGATCCGTCCCCGGCCCACCCAGGGATCGCCGGGCCGGCCCGGTCCGGCGTCCGACGCGCCGAAGACCGAGTCGAGTGTCTGCTGGGAGACGGCCAGATATCGGGCGGCGAGCGCGAACGGCGCCGCCATGGTCACCGCCAGCGCCCCCGCGATCAGCCCGGTGGCGATCTGCCCCGGGTACGGCAGCCGCCCCGGCCGCAGCACGAAATATGAATGAATGATCAGGCAGAACCACGCGACGGCGACGGCCCCCGCGACCGCGGCGATCTGACTCAACCAGTTGAGCGCCCGCCCGGCCAGCCCCGCGTCCGCGCCGGCGGCCACCAGGACCACGCAGGTGACGGTGGACAGATAGGTGAGGAGCAGCACCGTCCCGGTGCGCCGCCACCCGGCCCGCAGGTGCGCGGCCCCCGGCAGCACGGCCGACAGCGCCACCCAGCCGATCAGCGCGGTGCCCCGCCCCGCCTCCTCAGTCGTTTCTCGCCCCTCAGTCGGTTCTCGCCTCGTGGACACGCCTCCATCGAAGCGGTCACGCCGGAGGAAAGCCCGGCTCGCTGAGCCGGACGGGAGACTCGATACCGCCATTTGACGCTCACCAGGGAATGGCGAACAGCCCGAAGTAGGCGGCTGTGACCAGCAGCAGCGCGGTGCCGCCGAGCACACCCGCCAGCACGCAGCGCTGCCAGAGCGTCGGCTCCCACCCGGCGCGCAGCGCGGTCATGACGGCCGCCGCCACCGTCACCTCCTGCACCAGCATCACCACGGCGAGCAGCCGTACGACCAGCCACCCGGCCTGTACGGCGGGCCACGCGCCGGCCTGGTTGACCGAGAACAGCACGATCAGCGTGATGAAGGCGATGACCGCGGCCAGCTCGCCCAGCCCGACCCAGGCCATCCGGCGTAGCCGCCGCCGGATGGCGGGCCACCTCTCGAGGTCCGTCTGGAGCCGGGGATCGCGGGCCCGGAGGCGGACGACCATCTCGGTGACCGGGGCGGCGACATAGCCGACGGCGGCCAGGCAGAGGGTCAGCCACAGAATGGTGGTGTGGCCGTACCAGGGCGCGGCCGGCACGTCACTGGCCTCGAACCGCTGCACCGGTGTCGCCCCGGCCATCGCCACCGCGGGTTCGGCCGTGCCGGGCAGGTCCCTGATCCAGTTGGCGAGTGTGGGCAGGTACGCGGGCGCGTACGGCCCGCCGCCGATCCGCATGGCGTGATCGGCTCGGGCGAGGAAGCGGATCGTGTAATCGGCGTTGCCGCCGTCCCGGAGGGCGTTGACGAGCGTGTCGGTGCTCTCCACGAACGGGATGGACGGGTCGTCGGTGCCGTACAGGGCCAGGACGGGCTGCCTGATCCCGCGCAGCGCGGGGACCCCGTCGTGGCGGAGGAACTCGAAGCCCACCCCGCCCATCGCGCGGGTGAGCAGGTCGCGCACGCCGGGCGGGGCGTGCAGGCGCAGCAGCTGCTCGTTCAGCGCCCAGGCGACCTGCCGCATCGGCGAGACGTTCGGCGAGGACACCAGGACGACGAAGGCGGCCTCCCCGGTGCCGGCGGCGATCGGCACGACCCAGCCGCCCTCGCTCACCCCCCATAACCCCGCCCTGGCGGGATCGACGTCGGGCCGCTGCCGCAGCACCCGCAGCATGCGCAGGGCGTCGTCGGCGAGCAGCGAGAAGTCGCGGTGCGGAAAGGAGTAGCCCACCGTGCGCTTGTCGTAGGCGAGGGTCACGATGCCCGCCCTGGCCAGCCACTCGGCCTGCTGGTCGAACTCCGAGCCGTTGCCCGACCCCGAGCCCTGCACGAAGACCATCGCGGGGTGTCTGCCGGGCGTCAGCGGATATCTGATGACGGCTTTCAGCGTCTCGTCGCGGGCCGGCACCATGACCGTCTGGGTGTTGATCGGCGCGGTCGCGGCGACGGGGCGGGTCTCGCTCGCGGGCTGCGGCGGAAGGGAGTGGAAGCTCTCCGAGGCGGCCAGTGGGGCGGGGTCGAACGTCGGGGGCGAGAGCAGGTAGCCCAGAGTGGCCAGTACCACCAGCAGGATGCCGGCGATCATCCCAATCGTCCCCCGGCCGACGTTCATGAGTCCGCTCCCGGTACGACTTCGATACCGAGTCCAGATTAAGTCATTACTCGTTTTCGGGCCTGGGTATATTTTCCGACCGTCGGGGCGACGGGAATGCCACGAACCTGTTAGCTTCCTGCGACATGCGTGTCTTGCACAGCTCCGACTGGCATCTGGGCAGGTCCTTCCATCGGGAGAGCCTGCTGGACGCTCAGGCCGCGTTCGTCGACCATCTCGTCCGGACCGTAGGCGACGAGCGGGTGGACGTCGTGGTGGTGGCCGGCGATGTGTACGACCGGGCGCTGCCGCCGGTGGACGCGGTGGCGCTGTGCGACGAGGCGCTGGCCCGGCTGAAGGCGCTGGGCGTGCACACCGTGCTGATCAGCGGCAACCACGACTCGGCCGTACGGCTCGGCTTCGGCTCCGCCCTCATGGAGCGGGTGCACCTGCGCACCGACCCCGACAGGGCCGAAGAGCCGGTGCTCGTCGACGACGTGGCGTTCTTCGGCATCCCCTATCTCGAGCCCGAACTGGTGAAGGACCGATGGGAGTTGGCCGAGCGCAGCCACACCGCCGCCATCCGCCATGCCATGGGGAGGATCCGCGCCCATCCGGCCCGGCGTAAGGTCGTGCTCGCCCACGCCTTCGTCACCGGCGGGCAGGCGAGCGACAGCGAGCGGGACATCAGCGTCGGCGGGGTGTCCCACGTGCCGCTGAACGCGTTCGACGGCATCGACTACGCGGCGCTCGGCCACCTGCACGGCCGGCAGACGATGAGCGAGACCGTCCGCTACTCCGGGTCCCCGATCGCCTACTCGTTCTCCGAGGCCGGCCACGTGAAAGGCTCCTGGCTGGTCGATCTCCCGCCGGAGGGCGCCGCGCGCGCGGAGTTCGTCCCCGCGCCCGTCCCCCGCCCGGTCGGCACGCTGCGAGGGCACATCGACGACCTGCTGACCGACCGGCGGTACGCCGATCGGGAGGGGCACTGGCTGCAGGTGACGCTGACCGACCCGGTCCGGCCCAGGGAGGCCATGGAACGGTTGCGCCGCCGCTTCCCGCACACCTTGGCGCTCTCCTTCGAGCCCGATGGCCCGTCCGACGCCCCCGCCCGCCCGGTCAGGATCGACGGGCGCGCGGAGATCGACGTGGCGCTCGACTTCGTGCGCGTGGTGCGAGGCGAGCCGGCCGATGAGGCGGAGGCGAGAGTGCTCGCGCAGGCCGTGGAGGCCTGCCGGATCGAGGAGGCGTCATGAGACTGCACCGCCTGCGGCTGACCGCGTTCGGCTCCTTCCCGGGAACCGAGGAGGTCGACTTCGACGCGCTCGGCGAGGCGGGGCTCTTCCTCATCCACGGGCCGACCGGCGCGGGCAAGACCACCGTGCTCGACGCCGTCTGCTTCGCGCTGTACGGCAGGGTGCCCGGGCAGCGGGACAAGGCGCGAACCCTGCGGTGCGACCACGCCCCGCCGGACCGCGGCCCCGCGGTCGTTCTCGACTTCACCATCAGGGGTCGCCGCCTGCGGATCACGCGGTCGCCCGCGTGGATGCGCCCCAAGCTGCGCGGCACCGGCCTCATGGAGGAGAAGGCCAAGACCCTGCTGGAGGAGCACATCGCGGGCGAGTGGGCGCCCCGCAGCACCCGCAGTGACGAGGCCGGCCACCTGATCAACGACCTGATGGGCATGACCGCCGAGCAGTTCTGCCAGGTCGTACTGCTCCCGCAGGGCGACTTCGCGCAGTTCCTGCGGGCGAGCGGGGACAGGCGGGCCGAGCTGCTCGAGCGTCTGTTCTCGGTGCGGTTCTTCACCGACCTGGAGAAGTGGCTGGCCGATCACCGCGCCGAGACCGGGCGCCGGCGGCAGGCGCTCCGGGACGCGGTCGTCTCGGTGACCGACCGCATGCGTGGTGCGTCCGGCGCCGACCTGCTGGCGGTGCTCGATCAGGGGCTCGATGCCGCCGATGAGGGTGACGAGGACGCGGCGGCGGGAACCGACCCGGCGGACGACCCGCTCGCGTGGTCCGCCGCGTTGCTCGAGGCTGCGGCCGAGATGGTCACGGCCACCGCGGCCGAGCGGTCCGGGGCGGCCGCCGCGCTGACGGCCGCCCGGTCCCGGCTGGAGGAGGGGCGGGCGCTGGCCGAGCGTCGCCGGCGGCACGCCGCCGCCCTGGCCCGGCGCGACGAACTCGCCGGCGCCGCTCAGGAACGGGCCGACCTGCGGTCGATGCTCGACCAGGCGGCCAGGGCCGACCGGGTGCTCCCGCTGATCCGCCAGGCCGGCCAGCGGGCCGAGGCGGCCGACAAGGCGCGGCGGCTGGCCGGCGACGCGGTCGGCCGCGCGCTGCCCCTCGTCGCCGGCGACTCCCCGCGGGACGGCTCCCTTCGAGACCGGGAGCGGGAACGCCGGGCCGAGATGACCAGGCTGGAGCAACTCCTGCCCGATGAGACGCGGCTGACCACCGTCCGGGCGGATCACGACACGGCCGAGCGCCGCATGGTGGAGCTGACCGGGCTGGCGGCCGAGGCCGCCGCACGCCTGGCCGTCCTGCCCGGTGAGCGGGAACAGGCCGAGACGCGGCTGACGCAGGCCAGGATCGCCGCCGCCCGGCGGGCAGGGCTGGCGGCCGAACGCGACGCGGCCGAACGCGATCTGAAGGAGATCCGCCGCCGGGAGGCCCGCGCCGCCGACCTGGCCGCCGCCGGAGCCGCACAGGAGGCCGCCCTCGCGGCGTTGCCGACGGACCTGACTGCCGGGGACCTGACTGCCGGGGACCTGACTGCCGGGGACCTGACTGCCCGAGACCGGGCCGCCGCCGACCTGGCCGAGGCGGAGCGGTCGCGCCGCGATGAGCTCGTCAAGCTGGAGGAGCGGGCGGCGGAGGAGACGCGTCTTCGTGAGATCGACGGCCTGCTCGCCGACGCGCGCCGCGAGGCCGAAGCGGCGGCCGAGCGGGAGGCGGCGGCGCTCGCCGGGCTGGCCGAGTCGCCCACGGTGCTGCATGAGACCGAGGCCCGCCTGGGCGAGGCGCGGTCGGCCGCGGCCCGGGTGCCCGGCCTGCGGGCCGCCTGCGACAGGGCGCGGGAACGGTTCGATGCGGCACAGGCCAGGGACGTCCTGACGGCGGAACTGGCGGAGGCGCAGGCGGCACGCCAGGCGGCGGTCGATGAGGCCCAGCAGGCGCGAGACGCGCTCCAGGACGTACGCCGCGCCCGCATCGACGGCATGGCGGCGGAGCTCGCCCGCGAACTGGTGCCCGGCAGTCCCTGCGTGGTCTGCGGATCCGGCGAGCACCCCGCCCCCGCCGCGCCGGCGGACTTCGCACCCACGGCCGAAGACGAGCAGAACGCGCAGAACGCGTTCGAGGCCGCCCGGCAGCACAGGGAGGCGGCCGAGACGCGGGTCGCCGGGCTGGAGGCCCGTCTCGACGAGGTCGCCGGAAGAGCGGAGGAGCTGTCGCAGGACGAGGCCGCCGGGCTGCTCACCGGGGCGGAGTCGGAGCACACGGCGCAGCGGGAGGTCGCCGCCGGTGAACCGGCGCTGGCCGCCGAGGTCCTACGGCTCGCCGCCGAGCTGGAGGAGCTCCGCGGGCAGGCCGAGGAGGCCGGCCACGCGCTGACCGGGCATCGAGCCCGCGAGCGCGAACTGCTGGCCGAGCGCGACCGCCTGTCCTCGCGCCTGGCCGACGCGTTGGGCGACGACCCCGACGTCCGTGCCCGGCGGGACAGGATCGAGACCGAGGTGGGCCTGATCACGGTCGCCGTCGACGCCGTCGCGGCCGCCGCCGCGGCGCGCACGGCGTACGAGCAGGCCCTGGCCGCCGCCGGTCCACAGGAGGAGGGCACGGCCGTAGGCGCCCTCGAGGCGGCGCGGGAGGCGCTGCGCGCCGCGGACGCCGAGGCGGCGGAGGAACCCGGACTGGCCGAGGAGACGCGGCGGCTCGCGGCGGAGCTCGGGGAGGTGGAGGAGCGCGCCCGGACGGCGGAGCTCGAGACGGCCGAGACCAGGACGCACCGCGATCGGCTCGCCGAGGAGGAGAGGCGGCTGGCCACGCTGCTCGACGCCCACCGCGGCGAGGACGCGTCCCTGGCCGCACGGCTGGACCGGCTCGCCGCCGAGGTCGCGCTGCTCCACGAGGCGGCCGAGGCGACGGCCGCGGCCGAGATCGCCGAGCGGGAGCGGGAGAACGCGCTGGCCGCGGCGCGGGCCGCCGCGGCCGAGGCGGGATTCGCGACGGTGGAGGAGGCCGGGGACGCGGTGCGGAACGAAGCCGATCGCGAGGCGATGGACGAGCGTCTGCGGCGGTTCGCCGCCGACGAGGCCGCCGTCGAGGCGCAGCTCGCCGATCCCGAGCTCGCCGCCGCCGCTGCCGCGCCGGACCCGGACGTGGCGGCGCTCGAAGCCGAACACGAGCGGGCGGAGCGCGATCATGAGACGCGGCTGTCCGCCGCGGACCGAGCCCAGGGGCGGTACGGCCAGCTCGCCGGGCTGGCCGGGGAACTCGGCCGCGCCCACGAGCGGTACCTGCCCGCCGCGGAACGGTATCGCCTCGCCCAGCGCCTGGCCGGGCTCGCCGCCGGCACCTCCGCCGACAACCAGTACCGGATGCCGCTCTCCTCGTACGTGCTGGGTGAGCGGCTCGGCCAGGTGGTCGCGGCGGCCAACGTGCGGCTCGACCAGATGTCCGGAGGGCGCTATCTGCTGGAACATCATCTCGGGCGGGTGGCGGGCGACCGGGCCCGCTCGGGTGGCGGCATGGCGCTGCGGGTGCTCGACGGCTGGACGGGGGCGGCCCGCGATCCGGCGACCCTGTCCGGCGGTGAGACGTTCGTGACCTCGCTCGCCCTGGCCCTGGGCCTCGCCGATGTGATCGCCGACGAGGCCGGCGGTCCCGAGATGAGCACGCTGTTCGTGGACGAGGGGTTCGGCACGCTCGACGAGGAGACCCTCGACGATGTGCTCGACATCCTGGACGGCCTGCGTGAGGGCGGCCGGGCCGTGGGCATCGTCAGCCACGTCGCCGAGTTGCGTACGCGCATCCCGGCCCAGATCCGCGTCCTCAAGCGTCGCTCCGGTTCGATCCTCAGCGGGCCGGCAGCTCGATGAGGTGGCCGCTGATGAGCATGTAGCCGCCCGCGGCGAGTGCGGCGACGGAGACGAACAGGAAGAACACCACCCAGAGGCCGGCTGGGACGCGGGTGAGTCGGGCGAGCTGGTCAGGATCGGAGTCCGGTGTGCGGCCACGCCGCCGCTTGGACCGCAGCTCCAGAATCGGGCGAACCCCGCCGAGCAGCAGGAACCACACCCCGGCGTGCGCGCAGGCGGCCCGGACCTCGGGCGGGGCGAACCAGGACAACGCGAAGATCGCACCGCCCACGACGAGCAGCGCCACGGCGCCGAAGAAATTTCTGATCATCAACAGCATGCAGGCCAGCAGCGCGAGCACGGCCCACAGCAGCAGCGTGACGTGTCCGGCGGCCAGCAGCCAGGCGGCACCTAGCCCGATCAGCGAGGGCGCGACATAGCCGGCGGCCGCGGTGACGATCATGCCGGGGCCGGTCGGTCTTCCCCTGGTCAAAGTGACACCGGAGGTGTCGGAGTGGAGGCGGATGCCACTCAGCCGGCGGCGGGTCAGGACGGCCGCGAGCGCGTGGCCGCCCTCGTGGGCAATCGTGATCAGCCCTCGGGTGGCGTGCCAGGCCGGGCCGTACGCCACGAGTGCGAGGGCGGCGCACCCGGACAGCACGACCAGCCACAGTGGGGGAGGAGGCTGGATCGCGGTCAGCTCATGCAGGTTCAGGGGGGTCACCTCCGCCCGAATCGTACGGCTTTCCGCGGCCGACCTCCTACATGCCGACGGGCGCCCGTCCGGGGACGGGCGCCCGCGAGGCAGGCTTCAGTGCCTCAGTGGTTCATGGCTCAGCGCCTGACCCACACGTAATCCCGGTGGGAGTACGAGCGCTTGGCGTCGGCGTTGCCGGCGAAGACGGCCCGCCAGGTGCCGGACGACGTCGCCTTGGTCGTGGTGTAGAACTTGCCGGAACCGTTGGTCCGGGTGCTCTTCACGGTCTTCCAGTGGCTGGTGCCCGCCTTCTTGAACTGCACGGTGACCTTCTGGTGGCCGTAGCCGTCCCAGCCGCGGTCCCAGATCTGGAGCGTGCCCCGGAAGTACATGGTCCTGCCGCGCTTGACGGGCTCGGGACCCGCGTTGAACTTGACGATGCGGGTGGCGGCCGACCGCGGGATCACCACCACCGGCGGCTCGGGCGTCCGCACGCGCACGTGCTCCGCCGTGCTCACCGAGCCCCGTACGCCGTGCGAGCCGGCGTACTCGGCCCGCCACCAGCCGGAGGCCGTGGCCGTCACGTCGGCCTGGAACCGGCCGCGGGAGTCGGTCCGGTCGGAGGTGACGTACCGCCAGCTGTGGCCGCCGTCGGGCTTGAACATGATCTTCACCTGCTGGCCGCGGTGGCCGTCCCAGTCCCACCGGTCGCCGATCTGCAGCGTGCCGCGCAGGTGGAGGGTCCCGCCGTCGGCGACGGGATCGGGGGAGGCGTCGAACCCGGTGATGCGGCTGTCGCGTGCCGAGGCCCTGACGTCGACGCGGTCGCTGTCGCTGACCGCGGCCTGGGAGTCGGAGGTCCCGGCGAACTCGGCCCGCCACCAGCCGGACTGCCAGGCCCGCTCGGCGACCCGGAACCGGCCGCTGGAATCGGTGGTGGCCGTCGCGACGCGGCTGTAGGAGCCGCCGAGCGGCTTGAACATGATGTTCAGCCGCTGGCCGCCGTAGCCCTGCCAGGTGCGCTCCTTGACCTTCAGCGTGCCGCGGAGGTCGACCCTGTCACCCCGCCCGACCCGGTCGGGTGAGGCGTCGAAGTCCAGGCTCGTCGCCCGCTGGACCTGGACCTTGACCTGGAACGGCTGGATCGCGCGGGTCGACTCGCCGTCCTTGGTCGCCGTCGCGACGAGCTTCCACCACCCGGGCCTGTCGGCGGGCGTGAACGTGCGCGTCGCCGTGTAGGTGCCCGTACCGCTGACGGTGAGGGAGACGTGGTGGCCGCGCGGGTCGATGAGCCTGGCCGAACCGCTCGTGTCCGCGGCGGTCTCGAAGGTGAACGTCGCCGCCGTGCCCGTGTCGGTGCTGACGATCACGGGGGTGGGCGACACCGCCAGGTGCTCCGGCGCCGGGGGCGCCGTGGTCGCGGCGGCGGGCGGCGCGATGAACATCGCGCCGCCCATGGCCACCGCCGCGACCAGGGCATGAATGCGTTTCAACATTTGCCGGCCTTCCTTGTGAGGGTGCTTGGTTTGCTTGGTGCTGGCCAATGAGTAGACGTCCAAATAACGGCAAAGGTTCAGCCGTCTGACTTATTGTCATCAATCTGTGTCAAAAGGATCGGTCCACAAGCGAGAGCCGGTGGGCTGCGACATAATCAGGCGTGTGACGCGGGACGCTGTGGAGACTCATTTCGCCGAGGCCGTCGGGGCGCTGACGCCGGGGCCGCCGAAAGATCCGACACTTCCGGTGCGGCCGGGCACGACGCTGACCGGGATAATGTGCCGCGAGCTCTTCGCGGTCCAGCTCTCCAGCCGTCTCCTCGACATCGCCGCCCGCGTGCTGCGCGAGCAGGACGAGGGCTTCTACACCATCGGGTCGGCCGGTCACGAGGGCAACGCCGCCGTCGCCGCCGCCCTGCGCGTGTCCGACCCCGCGCTCCTGCACTACCGCTCGGGCGCCTTCTACCTGGCCCGGTCGGCCCAGGCGGGCCGGCTGGCGGAGGAGGGGCTGCGTGACGTGCTCCTCGGGCTGGCCGCCTCGGCCGAGGAGCCGATCGCCGGCGGGCGGCACAAGGTGTTCGGCCACCCGGACCTCGCGGTGATCCCGCAGACCTCCACGATCGCCAGCCATCTGCCCCGGGCCGCCGGCGTGGCCTTCGCGATCGAGCGGGCCCGGGCGCTCGATGTGCCGAGCGGGTGGCCGGCGGACGCGATAGCCGTCTGCGGCTTCGGCGACGCGTCGGCCAACCATGCCTCCGCGCTCACCGGGCTGAACACCGCGGCCTATGGCAGGTTCCGCGGCCTTCAGATGCCGGTCCTGTTCGTCTGCGAGGACAACGGGATCGGGATCAGCGTGAAGACCCCGCCGGAGTGGGTGGAACAGGCCAGGCACCCGCTGCTGGAGTATTTCCAGGCCGACGGCTGCGATCTGGCCGAGGCCTACGACGTGGCGCTGCGGGCCGTCGACCATGTCAGGTCCACCCGGGGCCCCGCATTCCTGCACCTGCGCACCGTGCGGCTGATGGGCCACGCGGGCTCCGACGTGGAGATCGCCTACCGGACCCGCAAGGAGATCGCCCAGGACCTCGAGCGTGATCCCCTCGTCGGTACGGCCCGGCTGCTCGTCGAGGCCGGTCTCGCGCTGCCGGACGAGCTGCTGGACCGCTACGAGGCCGAGCGCGACCACGTGCTGAAGCTCGCGATGGAGTGCACACGCCGGCCGCGGCTGGCCTCGGCCGAGGAGGTGATGGCGCCCATCGCGCCGCGCCGTCCCGACGCGGTCGCCGCCGAGGCGGCGCGGGTCGCCCCGGATCGGGACCGGGCGTTCGGCGGGACGATGCCGGAGCTCGAGGGCAGGCTGACGTTCGCCCAGGCCGTCAACCGGACGCTGGCCGACGCGATGGCGCTCGACCCGGGGGTCGTGGTGTTCGGGGAGGACGTGGCACGCAAGGGCGGGGTGTACGGCGTGACGCGGGGGCTGCTGCGCAGGTTCGGCGCCGAACGGGTCTTCGACACCCTGCTCGACGAGCAGGCCGTCCTCGGGCTCGCGCTGGGCGCGGGGATGTCCGGGCTGCTGCCGGTGCCCGAGGTGCAATATCTCGCCTATCTGCACAACGCGCTCGATCAGATTCGCGGTGAGGCGGCGACGTTGCAGTTCTTCTCACAGGGGGCGTACCGCAACCCGCTCGTCCTGCGTGTGGCATCATATGCGTATCAAAAGGGATTTGGGGGACATTTCCACAATGATTCCTCACTTGCCGCATTGAGGGATATTCCCGGCATTATTCTCGCTTCGCCGGCCCGGCCGGACGATGCCGCCGCGATGCTGCGGACCTGCCTCGCCGCGGCCCGCGTGGACGGGAGTGTCTGCGTCTTCCTCGAACCGATCGCCCTCTATCACACCCGCGACCTGTTCGAGGAGGGCGACGGCGGCTGGCTCGCGCCGTACGCGCCGCCGGCCCGCTGGGCGGAGACGCACGTGCCCGTCGGCCGGGCCCGCTCGTACGGCGAGGGCCGCGATCTGACCATCGTCACGTTCGGCAACGGGGTCAGGATGAGCCTGCGGGCCGCGGTGAAGCTCACCGCCGAGGAGATCGGCTGCCGGGTGCTCGACCTGCGCTGGCTCGCGCCGCTGCCGGTGGCCGACCTGCTGCGCGCGGCCGAGCTCACCGGCCGGGTGCTGATCGCCGACGAGACCCGCCGCACCGGCGGCGTCTCGGAGAGCGTGATGGCCGCGCTGCTCGACAACGGCTTCACCGGCCCGATCGCCCGCGTCACCTCCCGCGACAGCTTCGTCCCGCTCGGCGCGGCGGCGCAGACCGTCCTGATGTCCGAGGCCGACATCGAGCGCGCCGCCCGCGACCTCCTCCAGAGGTAGAGCGGCGGGCGCGGCGTGACCGGGACGTCCACGGGAAGCCGGTGCGGGCGCTCGACGGGCGGGAGATCGCCTACGACACGCTCGTCGCTGTTGGCCACGAATAGCCCGATATGGAGCAGTAGTGTGCATTTAGTCCCTATTTTCTTTTGTGGACTGATCGGCATAATGGCTGGATGCACCATGCGGAACTCGGCGACGTCCCTCTTCCCCTCCAGGCCGTCGCCGGGCGCGCCGCGGACCTGTCCTACGCCGCGTCCTGTGCTGTCGCCCTCGACCCCGAGAGCGTCGGCGTGGTCGGGGCGAAAAGCTTCTCCACAATTTTCGACCCGTTTGTCGGAAATGCGGCCGATCGACTGGTTGCCGAATGTTCGTGCCTGAAAGACGACCTCGACCTGGCCCAGATCCGTGACCGGTTCGCCGCGGACCTGTCTGCCATGCTGGTGCGGATCGCCGGCCGGGTTCTGGCGTTCGAACTCGACGCGCGACGAGCCGGAGGACGGTTGTCGGGCGCCACGCCGGCTGAACGCTTCGCCGACTTCGTACGTCAGATGACCAAGGGTGGGCTGGACGCGTCCCTGAAGGCATATCCGGTGCTGGGTGAGCTGTTGGCCCGGGCGGCCGATCGGGCAGTGGACAGCGGACAGGAACTGTTGACGCGGTTCGCGGCGGATCATCTGGGGATTCGCGAGTCGCTGGGGTGCGAGCCGGGAAGCCTGGTCGAGTTCACGGCCACGGGAGATCCCCATCTCGGGGGTCGGGCGGTCTCGGTGCTGAGCTTCGACACCGGAGTGAAGATCGTCTACCGACCGCGACCTGTGGAGGCTCACCTTCGCTTCAACGAGGTTGTGCGGTGGCTCAACGGCCGTGCGCCCGACCTCGAGCTGCGGACCTTGCGAGTGATGGGCGGAGAGCGGTACGGCTGGGCGGAGTTCGTCCAGCCGCGGCCCTGTGCCGATGTGGCCGAGGTGGAGGCGTTCTATCGACGTACGGGCGGGTTGCTGGCCCTCCTCTACACGCTCAACGCCGGCGACATTCATTACGAGAACGTCATCGCCTGCGGCGACCAGCCGGTGCTGGTGGACGTCGAGACCCTCTTTCATCCGGTGATCGCCGGCTCCGCCGTGATCGATCCAGCGCTTCTCGCGCTGCACGACTCCGTCCAGCGCACGGCCATATTGCCCACGATGTTGACCGGTGACCAGGGTTCGCTGGACGTGTCCGCACTGGGCGGAGACAAGGATTCGGTCTATCCGTTCTCCGCCGCCGCATGGCAGGACGCGGGCACGGACGAAATGCGGCTGGTGCGCGGGCCCGTCCGGTTCGCCGGGGCGGACAATCGGCCGCGACTGTGCGGTGTGGACGCCGATCCGGCTGATTACGCACCGAGTCTGCTGGCGGGTTTCCGCGAGGCTTACGAGGCCATCGTGAGTGGACGGGAGGAGCTGGCACGCCGGCTGCTACCCCGTTTCGGACAGGTCAAGGTGCGGATGCTGCTACGACCGACGCGTGTCTATGACGAATTGCTCACGGAATCGACCCATCCCGATGTGATGGCGGACGCCGCCGGTCGCGATGAGGGCTTTTTCGAGCTGCTGCGGGCGATGTCCGTGGACGACTCTGCCCGCTTGGCCGCGATACCCGCAGAGCGGGCTGATCTGCGGGCAGGGGATATTCCGTACTTCTGGGCGAGTCCCGGCTCTCGTGCGATCTACGGAGGCGACACCGGCCGATTGCCGTGGGAGTTGCCCCAGAGCGGCCTCGAGTCGGTGACCGGAAAGCTTTCGAGGATGGGACCTGCCGACCGGGAACGGCAGGAGTGGGTCATAGAGGCGTCACTGGCGACGCGGGTGGGTGGCCGAGGGCACGATCCCGGCGCACCGGTCGACGCGGGGCCGCTTCAGGCCGAGGAGGAACCCCGCCCCGAGATTCTCCTCGCCGCGGCCGAAAGCATCGCCGACCGGTTGTGCCGGACGCTGTACCGGCAGGGCAGGGCCGTCAACTGGCTGGGGCTCGAGGCTCTGGACGATCGCCGCTTCACGATTATGCCGTTGGGCGGCGGATTGGCGACCGGATACCTCGGAGTAGCCCTGTTCCTGGCACAGTCGGGTCACGCCACCGGCACGTCCGGCCATATGGAGATCGCCCGGCAGGCGTTGGAGCCGATTCCCCGGCTGCTGGAGACCCTGGCGGCCCACAGGCCCCTCCTCGACGTCGTCGGATGCGGTGGTTTCGGTGGCCTCGGCGGCATGGCGTACGCGTTATCCCAGCTTGGAGACTTGCTCGGCGATGGTGACGTGACCGGTTGGGTGGAGCCGGCCGTGGAGCTCGCCGGCGCCGCGGTCACCGACGAAAGCCGGCTGGACGTCTATGACGGCGTGGCAGGCTGTCTCGCCGCCATGCTCGCCGTTCACGACGTCACCGGGTCGCCCACCGCCGCGCGTCTGGCCGGCGAGTGCGCGGAACGACTGGAGTCGGCGGCGCCCTCGGCCGACCTGCCGCCGGGATTCGCCTTCGGGCTGGCCGGGGTCGGCTGGGCACTCGCCAGATATGGGTCGAGAACAACCGGCGCCGACCTCCTCGAACGAGCCGCGCAGTCGGCGGAGGGGCAGACCTGGTGCCATGGTCTGCCCGGAGTCTGGTTGGCGTTGGCCGACGTTCTCCCCGATGCCCTGGCGCTCCTGGATGACCCGGCGTCGCCTCCTGTCCTCGACGTTCCCCTGAGCGGGCACGGCTTGTGCCACGGAGAGCTGGGGTGCCTGGAGGCGCTCAGTGCCCTGGCGGCGCGGGGGGACCGTGCGCCTCGGGGGGGCCTGGCGGCTCGGCGATCCCTGCATCGCCGTGTCGGCAGGCTGCTCGCGTCGGTGGACAGCGGCGCACGCTGCGGCACGCCTGGCCACATCTCCACCCCTGGGCTGCTTGACGGCATGGCCGGAATCGGCCATGGGCTGTTCAGGCTCGCCGCCCCCGAAAGCACCGCATCAGTGCTGCTGCTGCGGTCATCCTCTGAAAGGAGAGAAAAGTGAATGAGCAGGTGACATCGTCAGATGAGCGGGCGGAGCACCGGGGGAGGGCCGCCAGGTTGATGGCAACGGCCAGCCCCCTGACGCGTGCGTTGGTGCTGGCCGGACTGACGACGGCGGCAACGCTCGTGCTCCGATCGCCGGAGACCGCCACGGACATGGTCATCGCGTTGCCGGACGATGGCTCCTTTCCCATCTCGGTCAGCGCACCGCGCTGAGCGGCCACGACAAACCTGACGCTCATCTGGAGATCGACGTTTCCGTTGACACATCGTAAACCCAGATGTCCTGTATGGCGGCAGATATCCTGCCGCCATGCAGTACACCTCACCAGTCCTAATCGGTCGAGATCGTGAGTTTGAACTGCTCGACACGCACCTGGTCGCGGCCGGGAAAGGCCGGGGCGGCGTGGTCTTCATCGTGGGCGATCCCGGCATCGGCAAGTCCCGGCTGACGGCGGAATGCCTTCATCGGGCCCGTGAGGCCGGAATGACGACGCTGCGCGGACGCGGTAGCAGCGTCAGCGCGGACGTTCCTTTCAAACCACTCAGTGAAGCCCTCTTCTCCTTCACCAGATCCCGGCAGCCGCCCAGCGATCCCACCCTGGCTCCCTACCTACCGGCGCTGACCACGCTGATCCCCGAATGGCGGCAGGACGGGGCCGCCGCCCATCTCGAATCGAAGACGATCCTGGCCGAAGCGGTGTTACGGCTGTTGACGGTGATAGGCCGCGACACCGGTTGTCTGCTGGTCCTCGAAGATCTCCACGAGGCCGACGCCGACACGCTGGCTCTGGTCGAGTACCTGGCAGACAATCTCGCCGAAGTGCCCGCCGTCGTACTCGTCAACCTCCGCAGCCACGCCGGCCCGGCCCTCACCCTCGCCTACGCATGCGCGCGACGGCAGGTCACCGCGATCATCGAGCTTTCGCCGCTGTCGCCGCCGCAGACAAGGCGGCTGGCCGCGGCCTGCCTGAACCCCCCAGGCGACCTCCCGTCGCCACTCATCCCACGTTTGGAGTGTGAAACAGCCGGCGTGCCGTTCCTCGTCGAGGAGTTCATCAGTGTGATAGTCGGCATGGGGGCGTTGCGGCACGAGGGCGAGCAGTGGCAGTTGAGCACCGACTCGGCGATCCAGGCGCCGACCACGCTGGCCCGAAGCATCAGCATGCGCCTCGCCGCGCTCGGACCGAGCACTCACGATCTGCTCCGGACCGCCGCCGTGTTCGGAATCCGGTTTCCGGTCCCGGTCATACAGGAGGCCTTCGGTCTGGAGGATCAAGAGATGGCGGAGATCCTGCGCTCGGCGACCATGGCATGGCTCATCACACCGGATGACGAGTCCACGGGCGATTGGTACGCCTTCCGGCACGCGTTGACGGCCGAGGCCCTGCTCGCGTCACTGATCCCCGCCGAGCGCGCGTCATTAGCGAAACGGGCGGCCGACGCGCTTGAGCGCCTGCATCCTGACCTGCCCGGCGAATGGTGCCAGATCGCGGCCACCCTGCGGCTGGCCGGCGGGGACACCCTGGCCGCGGCCCGCTTGCTCGCGCAGGCGGGCTCCCGCTATCTGAACAGCGGTGCCGCCAACCTCGCCGCGACGATGCTGGAACGCGCCTACACCCTGGAGGAGGCGGCGCCGGCCGATCTGCGGGCACGCACCCTTCGGCAGCTCCTGCATGCGCTGACCGAAGGCGGCGGGGCAGACCGGGCCCTCGCGCTGGCCAAGGACATCTCGCTCGCGGACGACCTCACCATGACCATCCGCCATGAGATCGATTTACGGACCGAGCTGGCCTGGGTGGCCGCGGAGACCGGCGGGATCAGCGACGGCCGCGCTCACGTGGCGGTGGTGCGCAGGCTCCTGGACGCCTGCCCCGATGAGGCCCGCACAGCCGCCATCGATGTGATCGAGGCCGGGCTCCTGTTCCCCGACCATGGAGTGCTCCAGCACGACACACAGGAGATGGCGGTCCCGGAGGCCCTGGCGAGACGAGCGGCGGAGGTCGCCGAGCGCATCCCGCTACCCGAGGTCGCCTGCCAGGCATGGGAGCGCATGGCCATGCTCTCCCGAGTCCGGGGATTCGACGAGTCCGACCGGTGCCTGACCCGGATGCAGGCGATCGCGGAGGTTCACGACCTGACATTGTGGAAGCTGCGCGCGATGCTGCGTCTGGCGGGCAACCACAGCATGCGTACGGGGGGAAGCGAGCCGCTGGAAGAGGTGCGCCGGTCGGCGGCTCGGGCGGGCGCGATCAGCCTCGTGCACAGCGCGGAGGCCGCGCTCGCGATGGTGCGGGTGCTGCGGGGAGAGTACGACACCGCCGACGAGATCGCCGCTTCCTGCATCGAGACGACCATCCGACTGGGCCACACCGCCTATACCCAGTATCTGCTGCTGGCCCAGGCGACCCTCGCCGCGCATCAGGCCAGACGTTCGGACATGGAGCGCGCGCTGGTGGAGTTTCGCCGATGGGGTGGGGAGCAGAGCCTCCACATGCCGGTGGTCTACGGTCTGTGCCTGGCCATGTGTTCGCTGCTGGAAGAGGACCGCGACCGCTGCCGCGAACTGCTGACGCGGGCCCGAGAGTGGGAGGACGAACATCCCACGATCTACTACATGACCGGCCGGTACGGCCTGGGCGTGCTGATGGACGCGCTCACCTCCGAGGTGGGTCTGGCCGAATGGGAGATCGCGGAGAAGGAGCCCGCCGCCGAGCTGAGATGGAATCGCCATTTCCTCTACCTGGCCAAGGCGGTGCTGCTGGGCAGGCGAGGCGATGCCGAGGGCGCGATGGGCGCGCTGGAGGTGGCTCGCTCCGCGGCGGAGCCGTATCCGCTGGCAGGACACTTGGGACTGCGGCTGATTGCGGAGCCGGCCCTGGCAGACCAGTGGGGAGAGCCGCTGGCCTGGTTGCGCACCGCCGAGGAGTACTTCCATCGGGTGCGAATAACCGCGGTCGCCGGAGCCTGCCGCGCGCTCCTGCGCGAGGCGGGGGCCGCCGTGACCTACCGCCGGACCGGTCACGATGAGTTGCCCGCACCCTTGCGCAACCGAGGGGTGACCGTGCGGGAGCATCAGGTGCTGATCCTGCTCGCCGAACGGCGCGGCAATGTCGAGATCGGCGAGAGGCTGTTCATCTCGCCACGAACGGTGGAAAAGCATGTGGCCAGCCTGTTGTCGAAGACGGGGCTGCCCGACCGGGCGGCATTACGTGAGTACGCGGCCACGCTCCTCCAGTAGACCGCTCCGTGATGAGAGCGAGCGGCATGACGCGCCACGTGAGCGGTGGACGGCTCGACGGCCCCCGTCCACCGCTCAGGCGCTGCGGACTCAGTAGGTCCAGGTCCACGTCCAGGTCCAGGACACGGTGACGGTCAGAGTGATCGACTCGTTCGCGTCCTTGACGGCGGCGGTGTGCTGTTCGTGGAGGATCGCCTCGGTGGAGGTGTAGTTCGCGTAGCCGGCGATCAGTTCGTTCATCGGATTGCTCCTTGTCAGAAGGTGACGGTGGCGGTGACGACGGTGTAGGGGTAGGCGGTGATGGAGTAGGTGAGGCTGGGAACCTGGATCACCGCGATATCCGCCTGAACGGCGGCGGTCTGCTGTTCGTGGAGGATCGCCTCGGTGGAGGCGTAGTTCGCGTAACCCGCGATCAGCTCGTTCATCAGGCCATTCCTTGTCAGATGCTGACGATGGTGTAGGACATCGAGATCGTGAGCGAGAACGAGTTCGAGAACGTGATCAGAGAGACCTCCTGGTGAACGGCGGCGGTCTGCTGTTCGTGGAGGATCGCCTCGGTGGAGGCGTAGTTCGCGTAACCTGCGATCAGTTCGTTCATCGGGCCGCTCCTCGTCAGATGGTGACGGTGATGGTGATGGTGAAGGTGAGCGTGATCGAGAGCAGCGCCTGCTCGTGCTGAACGGCGGCGTTCTGCTGCTCCTGGAGGATCGCCTCGGTGGAGGCGTAGTTCGCATAACCCGCGATCAGTTCGTCCGTCATCGAAACCTGCCTGTCGTCTGCGAGTAGGGCCGCGCCGAGGCACGGCCGGCCGGGTGCATTCCGGTCCGGGCACTACCCAAACAAATCGCCACTCGGGGGGAAATGGCGAAAGTCTGCGTATTCCAGACTCGCCTGACCTGTCATAGACCTGCAGGACACTGCGGTTCTCCTGCTATTCGGGGCGCGAATGTCCGTCAATGCCGGCAAGCTCTTGTCAGGCACCTGTCATATGCCTGCTGCCGGTGAGTTATTGCGATATCGCGTCACTCTGGAGCCTCCCTAGGGTTCCGGTCATGGATGTGAGAGAGGAAACCGGCCGAAAGACGCCGATGACGGCACGTCTGGTGCCGGCCAGGCCCATGAAGCGCCCGGCCGAATTCACGCGAACCATCGCCTCGGTCAGCGGCGCCACCCCGATCGTGGCTGACATGCAGAGCTTCGTCGGACGCAACGACAACTGGCGAGTCCCCACCGTCGAAGCGGGCGACCTGTTCGTGAAACGCCTGAGAGGCGATCGCGCTCACGTCGAGACCCGGATGCGCCGGATGCTCGCGTTCCAGCAGGTGATCGCCGGGCACCGGGCAGACGAACTGCGTACCGTGCCGTTCCGCGGCAGTGACCTCGAGCAAGGTCTGCTGGTCTTCGACTACGTGCCCGAATCGCGCACCGGCGCCGACCTGCTCGCCAGTGGTGAGCTGGACACCGAGACGGCCTACCGGATCGGCCGGATTCTCGGCGAGATCCACCGGCTGCCCAGACCGGCGGCCGATCTCCCCGAAGGCGTCGAAGGCCGCAAGGCGACCGCCTTCTACGCGCTGAGCCCAGAGGACTACGCCAACTGCAGCGGGGGCGAGGTCGAGGCCTGGGCCATGCTCCAGCACGACAAAGTGCTGGTGGAGGCGCTGAACCGGCTGCACCGCACGTCGGCCGAGGCCCCGGCCACGGCCGTGCACGGAGACATCAGGCTCGACCAGTTCCTATTCGCGGGCGACGACCTCTACGTAGTCGACTGGGAGGAGTTCCGCTACTCCGATCCGGCGCGTGACGTCGGCAGCTTCGCCGGCGAATTCGTCCACCACGCGGTGGTGCGCATGTTCGCCGAGCTCGACGTCGATCCCGCCCTTGCCCCCGGCGCCGCCCATGAGGCCATCGTGGCGGCCGGCGACCAGCAGCTGGCGAACGTGCGCGAGCACATCCGCCGCTTCTGGTGCGGTTACCGGGAGGTCGCGGAGATCGACGACGGTCTGGCGGTCCGCGCCACCGGATATATCGGCTGGCACTTCTTCGACCGCCTGCTCGCGGGCGCGGTGCACGGCGGCAGGCTCAGCGCCGTCGAGCGGGGCACGGCCGGGATCGGGAGGAACGCCCTCATCCAGCCCGAGCGATTCGCCGCCACCATCGGCCTTGGAGAGGACTGACACCATGACGACCGTGCACACCGGCCTGCTCGACGAACTGGAGCAGACCCTCGACGAGCTGCGGATCGACCACGCGCGCAAGAGCGTGACCGTCGGCGACGAGACGATCTCACAGGACAGCCAGACGCGCCTGGGCCAGGAGCTCGGCGGGGTGCTTTACCGGCACTGGCACTCCGGCTCCGGACGCCGCCCCGATGATCGTGATCCCCGCCGGGACTACGACTTCGAGGACCTGCTGCGCGAGGCCACCCCGCACCGCACGAGCAAGACGCCGGCGATCGTGAAGTCCGCCCTGCTCGACGGACCGTTCGGCCAGCACGCCCTGTTCGACGTGGGGCGGGTCCGCCTGCGGATCCCCGGGGCCGAGGTGCTGTCCCCGTTGCCCGAGATCGGCACCAGGACGACGCTCGACCTGCCCTCGATCCGCCCGGCTCTCTCCCCGGGTTTCTTCCTGGTCGACGGCTCGGCCGGCGGCCACGCGTCCGGCAAGCACGTCCTCCGGCTGTACCTGCACGTCGATGAGGCGTCGACGGCTCCGGCCGTGTGGCAGGCCGTACTCACGCACCTGGAGTCCCAGGGGGTGACCTACCGGGCGAAGGTTCTGGCCAGGGCGGGCTGGTACCCCCGGCGCGACGCGATCGTGGTCTACCTCACCGAGGAGTCATGGCACACGGTGGACGGCGTTGTCGACGCGGTCAGACACCTGCCGGGGCTGAATCCCGAGCACTCGGTCATGACCCGTCCGATCGCCGACGGAGTGGCCTTCGGCTGGGAGCCGCGAGACGCCCGGATCGGCTGGGGCCGCATGAGCCTCGGCCAGCACCGCACCGCCGTGATCGCCCATGCGGTCGCCGCGCACCTGTTCCAGGGTGTGGATCTGCCTACCGCGGTCGCTGACGCCTTCATCGAGGCCAACGTCGATCCGCGGGCGCCGCACCGCAACAACGACAGCCCCGACTGGGCGCCGACCACCTCGGGGGCGGTGTCATGACGTCCACCCGTGTGTCCTTCATGTTCCCGCAGCAGCCCACCGATCCGGACGCGATCGTGCCGTACGGCCGGCTCGTGCCGGAGATCGGAGCGGAACGGCTCTGGCTGGGCCAGTCGCTGCGCATCGAGTCGCATCCGGCCCTGGCCTACCTGGCGGGCACCGGCTGCCGGATCTCGGTGGGCATGGCCGTCGGGCTGATCGTCCTGCGGCACCCCTACGACGCCGCTGTGCAGGCGCGTTCTCTCGCCCGGCTGATGAACAATCCTGTCGCCATCGGCTACGGCGCGGCCTATCCCCAGTTCGTCAAAAGCGTGCGGGGAGCGCCCTACGCCAAGCCCGCCACCGCGGTGGGGGAGTTCATCGACATCGCCCGCAGGTTGGCCAACAATCAGGCGGTCGCCCATGACGGCGAGCACTTCAAGGTGCACGCCAGGCTCGCCCCGATGGAGACGCCCAAGGTGGAGATCGGGGCGGGTGTGCTTCGCACGGGGATGGCGCGGATCACCGGCCGGAGCGGCGACCTCGCGATGACGTGGCTGACCCCGCTGAACTACCTCGAGAACGTCGTGATGCCGGCGGTGGCCGAGGGGGCACGAGGGGTGCAGGCGCCGCCTCGCATCGTCTCGGTGGTCCATGCCGCGGTGCGGCGGCCCGGACGCAACCCGATGCTGCTCGCCCAGCATGGCAGCATCAGCCACCTTCAGGCCCCCCACTACACGGACATGCTGCGCAAGGCCGGCCTCGATGTGGACGCCTCCGACCCGGTCTCGGGCGCGCGCGAACTCGTCCAGGAGGGGATCTACCTCTATGGCGACGCGTCCCACATAGCCGACGAGATCGCCAAATTCCACGCGATAGGCGTCGACGAGGTGGTCATCAACCCCACCTCGGTCAGCAACATGTACGGCACGCAGGCGACCATCGAGGATCTCCGGGACATATTCGCCGCGCTCGCCGAGCGGCGAACCCGCACAACGCGGAAGGGAGAAGCCGATGTCACGTCGTCCGGAATCGCCGACGCTGCGGCTGCTGTCCCGGTCGGTTAGGTCCCGGCGTGCTCAGCTCTCGGCGGCCGTCATGCTGGCGCTGCTGTCGGCGGCCTCGGGGGTCGTCACACCCCTGCTGATCGCGCGCATCCTCAGCGGAATCGGCGGCCGGCACACCGACCTGACCGTGCCGATCGTCCAACTGGTCGCATGCGTGCTGGCCGGGGCGTTCGCCGGCGGCTGGTCGTCCTACCTGCTGAGTTCGGCCGGTGAACGCGCCATCGAGGATGTGCGCATCGCGGTGGTGCGCCACGCCGTCCGGCTGCGCGTCCCGGTGATCCGCCGCATCGGGGTGGGCGAGATCGTCTCGCGGATGGGTCCCGACGCGGCGCAGCTACGAGCGATCACCGATACGGGCGTCACCGTCCTGCCGGTCTCGGCGGTCATGGTGGCCGCCTACATCACGGTCATGGGGCTGCTCGACTGGGTGATGCTGGCCGTCACCGTGGGCACCTTCGCGGTCGCCTCGATCGCCATCCGCGCCTTCCTGGTCGGCATGCGGAAGGCGGCGCAGAGCCAGCAGGCGGCGCTCGGCCGCCTGGCGCAGTCCGCCCAGTCCGTGTTCACCATGATCTCTACCGTCAAGGCGTACCGTGCGGAAGACCGTGCGGTCGAGCCGCTGCAGGAGGCGACCGGCGCGGCGGCCACCTCGGCGATCCGGGCGGCCCGCGCGCAGGCGGCGATCAGCCCGCTCATGGGGCTCGGCCAGCAAATCGCGATCATCGGTGTTCTCGCCGTGGGCGGCATCCGCCTGTCGTCGGGCGCGATCGACATCGCCGGCTTCGTCGCCTTCCTGATGTACCTCTTCCAGCTGGTGAACCCGCTGATGACGCTCGCTCAGGGCGCCGGCAGGATCCAGGTCGGAAGGGCCGCCGCCACCCGGGTCGACGAGGTGCTCGGCGCGGAGGCCGAGCCGCCCGACGCCGGGCCGGCGCCCGCGCTGCCTCCGCAGGCGCCCGCTCTCCGGCTCCGCGAGGTGGATGTCACACTGGCGGACAAGCTCGTGCTCGACAATGTGTCGCTCGAAGTGCCGCGCACGGGCGTCCTCGCCGTCGTCGGGCCGTCGGGGGCGGGCAAATCCACCCTGCTGAACGTCGTCGAACGGTTCACGGAGCCGAGCAGCGGACATGTCGAGCTGCTGGGCGCCCCCCTGGACGCCTGGCCGATCGGTGAGGCACGCCGGCGGATGGCACTGGTCGAGCAGGACCGGACGATGCTCAACACGAGCATCCGGCGGAATCTCACCCTCGGCCGACAGGACGACCCGACCGACGAACAGCTGCTGGACGCCCTGCGCGCGGTCGGCCTGGAGGAGACCGTACGGGCACTGCCGGATGGGCTCGACGCCGTCCTCGGCGAGGGCGTGCAGATGTCCGGCGGCGAAGAGCAGCGATTGGCCATCGCCCGTGCGCTGCTCACCGACGCGGAGATCCTCCTGCTCGACGAGCCGAGCGCGCACCTGGACGGCATCAACGAGATGCGGCTCGTCGACCTGCTGGCACGGCTGGGCCGCGAGCGGGCGGTGGTGGTCGTCACTCACCGTCCGTCCACGATCGCCGCCGCCCGATCCGTCGCCGTCATGGAGGCCGGCCGTGTGGTGGCCGTAGACGATCACGAGACCCTGCTGGCCACCTGCCCGGCCTATCGGGCGGTGGCCCACGATCAAGGCGAGGCCGTTATGGCGGCCGCGCTCTCGTAGCCGGCGAAGGAGCCGGCGGAACAGGAAACTCGACATGCTCATGACACCTGCGCGCCTGCCGATGGAGGTGGTGAGCCGTCGGCTCCCCGGCGGGGCGACCGTGATCGTCCGGCCCGACCCCCTGCTGGGGTTCGTGGCGCTCAACGTCTGGCACAGCACGGGCTCGATCCACGACCCCGCCGGGCGATCGGGGCTGGCGCACCTCGTCGAACACGTGATGTCCGACCCCGCCGAGGGCGCGGCCGAATCCGTTCAGCCGAGCGGATCCACCCAGGCGACCACCGCCTACGAATGCACAAACTACGTCGACACCGGGCCGCCCGAGACGCTGCCCGAGCTGCTGTCCAGAGCCGTGGAGCGGATCAGGCGCGGCAGGGCGGGCATCACGGCCGCAGGCCTGGAGCGGCAGCGCGGAATCGTGCGGGAGGAGATCCGCCAACGTGAGGAGTCCGGGCGGTTCGGTTCGGGGCTGCGGCGGAGCCTGCGGCTGCTGTTCGGCGCGGACCATCCGTTCGGCAAGCCGTCGCTCGGGGACCCGGAAGAGATCGCCGAGATCACACCGGTCGATGTCGAACGGTTCATCGAGCGCCACTACGGGGCCGCACGCCTCGTCGTGTCGATCGTCGGGTCCGTCCATCCCGAGCACGCCATGGAGTTGGCCGCACGCCACCTGGGCGGGCTGCCCGCCGGACCCCGGCCCGAGACGCTCGTGCTCTCCGGGCCGGAGGCCGGCGGCTACCGGCGAGAGGATGTGCGGGAGGGGCAGCGGACCGGGATGTTGCGGTACGCCTTCGCCCTCCCCGCGGCGGGCGAGCACCTGGCAGCGGCGGGCGAAGTCGCCATGGCGGCCCTCGCGGGCGCCTCGTGGTCGGTGCTCGGAGCCGATCTGGCCGACTACTACCGGCTGCTGGGTTCCATGGCCCAGCATGGTCGCTGCGGCCGCGGCCCGTCGCTCGGGCTGATCAAGATTGTCGCGCCGGCGGGTGTCGACCTGTGTGAGCTCGAGGAGGCGGTGACCACCCGCCTGGCCGACCTGGCCGGCACCGGCCTGCGCGAGGACGTGCTCGCCGCGGCGAAGGCCAAACGCGGCAAGGAGCAGTTGGCCGTGCTCGGCGGCGCCCGGACGTGCGCCGAGGAGCTGTGCCGTGAACAGGCCTGGTCCGGCGACCCCGCCGGGGTGACCGGCCGCCTGGCCGCCGTCCGCGCCGTGACCGCCGACCAGGTCGCGGCGATCGCCGCAGGATCGCTGGCGCGGCCGGCGGTCGTCGCCTTCCACACCGACCCTCTGGGGAACCCCACATGGATCGCATGACCGCCCCGCGCGCCTGGCGCTTTCCGGCCGCACGCACGTTCCTGCTCGACAACGGGATGCGAGTGAAGCTGGTGGACATGCCGGGCCGGTTCGTCGCATCGGTCGCCGTCGTCGTCGGCCTGCCCACCGCGGTGGAAACCCCCCGGACCGAGGGAGTGGTGGGGGCGTACTCCGCGATGATGCTCGCCGACGCGCCGCATGCCAAGGCCGGCCGGGTGAGCGACGTCGCGAAGGCCGGCGGAATGATCACCACCAAATGTGGTCATCGAGGCCCGGCGGTCCTGGCGGACTGCCCCGTGCTCGAACTGCCGCGGCTGTTCGAGGCGCTCGCGGCCATGCTGCTGCGCTTCGAGCCGACGGCCCGCTCCTTCGACGCCCACCGGCGTCTGGTCGCCTCCGAACTCGCCGTGGAATCGGATGACCCGGCCGGTTTGGCCAACAAGCTGCTGCACGAGTCCGTGCTCGACCCCGCGAGCCGGTACAGCCGCCCGATGAGCGGCACCGAGCGGTCGTGGCGACACCTGACCTTGGCCGACGTCGTGGAGGTGTACGAGACTCAGGTCGGCCCGCGGCAGATGACCTTGATCGTTGTCGGCGATCTGTCGATGCTCGACGTGGCCAAGGCCGTCGCCGACGTCTTCGGCGGCTATCCCGGCCGGGACCGCCCCCCGGTGGCCGACCGACCGCCGGCCCCCGGCGGCGGGCCGCGACTGCTGTGCCGTCCCGGGCGCGGTGGACCGCAGACCAGGTTGATGCTGGGATGCTTCGCGACAGACCGTCTGGATCCGCGGTGGCCCTCGGCCAGGGCCGCGGCCGAGCTGCTCGGGGCGGGCCCGAACTCCTTGCTCAATGCGGAACTACGCGGCCGCATGGCCCTCACATACGGGGTCGAGGCGAGATTCCTGCCGTTCTTCTCGGGGGGAATGTTCGTGGTGAGCGGAGCGGTGGATGCCGAGCACAGTGAGCGGGCGGCAGGGGCGATCCTGCGGGTGTTGCACGAGGTCCGCGACGGCGCGGTGGACCCCGACCTGTTCGAGCGGGTTCGCCGCCGCATGATCAGCACCGCGGCGGAGCTCTACGAGTCCACTCTGGCCGTCGCCCAGCAGTACACGGAACTCGTCTCATGCGGGATCGACGAGTCGTACATCGATGATCACCTCGACCGGCTCGGCTCTTTGGACGCGGCGCGGATGGCGGACGATTTCCGCGGTCTCGTCGATCCCGGCCGGCTGCACACCGTCGCCGTCGGCCGGTTCGACCCTCGGGCGCCGGCGTTGGCCGGGTCCGGACTCGACGGAATCGCGTGCGCCTGACCCGTGTTCGGCCCGGCGGGAGGGACATGACCTAGGGGCGGGTGGCCTCCGCCGGGGTGGCTGTGGACTCCAGGTCGTGCACCCAGCGCGCGACCTGCACCCGCGAGTTGCAGTCGAGCTTCCGCATGACCTGGCGGAGATGGTTGATGACCGTCCATTCAGAGATGCGGAGCCGACGCGCGATCTGTTTGTTGGTCAATCCCATGGCGACCAGGCTCGCCACCTCGGATTCGCGGGCGGTGAGCTCCGACCGCTCCTTGAGCAGGCGCGGATCCGCCGTTCCGAGGGGTGCCATGCCGGGGCGTCGAGACATGGCGGCGTCCGCCGGGTTGTCATTCCAGCGGCGCTGCAGGATCTCGCAGAGCAGATCGACGAGGTCGACGGAGGCGCCCGCCGCCGACCACCGCTGCAGCGAAATCGCGCCGATGCGGATGGAAAGCCGTCTGTCCGCCTCAGCCACGACCGACCACCACGCTGAGGCGCCGTCAGTCCGATGCGCGCAGGTCCGGCTGAGCGAGCCGGAGACCATCGCGAGATCGATGCCGTCCTGGTGCGGATCGCGAGGATGGTGGTCCTCGGTCACTGTCGCGACCGCCGACATCGTCGCCGCCGGCCCGAGCGGCAGCAGTTTCGTCAGAGCACGCTCAAGGTAAGGACGCGCGTCGCCCAATCCGGTGGCGCACGCGGCCACCGCCCGCCACAGCAGCAGGGAACCGGCGGCGTACTCGTCGCCGTTGCGCATGGCTTCGAACAATGCTGTGCGGCACTCGGCGTCGGCCCGCTCGAACAGCCGCATCCGGGTCAGACACGCGATGTACTCGCTGACCGACTCGCTCAGCCGGGTGAGATCTCCCCGCTTTCTGTCGGCACTGACACATTCGGCCAGAGCCTCGGCCAGTTCCTCGGACCCGCGACCGTCGCAGACCAGGTTGCCCAGCAGCGCGATCTCCGTTCTGTCCGGAACCGCGAGCCTCGACAGGTCCTCGAAGCAGACCTCGGCCGCCTCCTGCTCCCCTGCGGCGGCGAAGACCCGTACGGCCAGCTCAGCCAGCGAATACCGTTCCTGCGCAGTGGCCGGGACGTATTCCCGGATGATGGGCAGGAGGTGCGGGAGCAGTTCGGTAACCCCGCAGGTGCGGGCGAGCAGCGGCAGGGCATCGCACATGAGTGCGACTGCCTGGGCGTATCTGCCGTTGCCGACCAGCTCCGTGATCGCACATCGCATGTTGCGCTGCTCATACTGGAATTCCGCGAAAACGGTGCGCTGCGACTCGGAGAAACAGCCGGCGGCCATGCGTCTGATGTGGGCGGAGAGGTAGTCGGCCTGAGACTGCCGAATGGCCGCGAACGACACCTCGGGTTGGCCGGCACACCAGCTCGCGGCCGCGAACCCGGTCACCCGCAGGTGATAGCGGCCACGGGATTCGCCCTGGCCGGGCTCGGCGCCGAACACCAGGCCGCGCTCGACCAGCGAACGGGTCAGGCCGTCGACGTCGCAACGCGGCAGTGAATGCCGCAGGACGCTTATCCCGGCGCCGCCCGGCAGAGCGAGGATCGACGCGAGGACGACCATCTCGTCGCCGGTCAGGCTGAGGTGGGCGGAGTCTGTGTCGCCGAGGAGCTCGGCCAGACGATTGCGGGGGGTGTCCTCACTCACCGACTCGTGTACGGCCGTCAGGCCGTGCCGGGCGACGAGGTCGGCGAGCATGTCGACATCCGACGGGATGCCGAACGAGGCGGCGCAGACGCGCGTCACGCTGCCGATGTCTTCCGGAGCGAGAGTGAATGTCGGGTCGCGGCGCCGTAGGCGGCGGAGGAAGAAACGCACCACCTCACTGGAGTGCGCCGGATCGGCATCGGACGTGATCTGGTCCACCGGGCCGCTCAGTGGCCGTATCGGCAGGGTGAGCACCCCGTCCAGCTCGTCCTTGCGGTGCGTGGTGAGGACGATGCGGACCTGCGGGTTGCGATGCGGCAGCTCCAGCAGGGCGTGCCGTCGGCCGGGGTCCAGGAATCCGATGTCGTCGACCAGAACCACCAGGTGTGACCTCGGACCAATCGCGCCGATGGCCCTGTCCAAACGCTCGAAGAGGTCACCTGACGGCTCCTGGTCTCCTGCGGAGGCGGCGAACACGGCGATGTCGTCGAATAGGGACAGATGTTCGCGCAGGCTGGCCAACAGCTTGGTCTTACCGATACCGGGGCAACCCGTCAGTGCCAGCGCCCGGTTGTCAGCAGAGAAGAGCCAGGTGCGCACAGCCTCGAGAGCGCCGCTTACCTGTGGGAGATCCAGACTTTCCGCGTCCGGGCCAGGGTAGTCCGACCACGGCTTCTCCCCGGTACGGCCGCCGACGAACCTCGCACGAGTACCTTTTGCCTGCTCACCGGCTCCGGTGGGTGTCCTTAGGTTCACGGAGGCCAGTATGGGGTCGCGGCTCCACCCCCACATGGGGGCAAAGCCCCCATAATCTGCCACGAGTCAACGTGGACAAACCGAAGGCACTCATGTGTGCCCTGTGGACGTGAGTGCGCCGCGGGCCATCTGGTGGAGCAGTTTGGCCATGGCCCCGGGCGGGAGCTCCCCGGCGCTGCGCGGGGTGGAGTTGAGCAGGCCGAAGACGGCGTGGGTGGCCGCGCGCAGGCGCGCCGGCGGGCAGGAGGGGTGCAGCTCGGTCAGCACGGTCACCCATTCCTCGACGTAGAGCCGCTGTAACCGGCGGATCGCCCGGCGGGCGTGTTCCGGCACGTTGTCGAGTTCGCGCTCGTGGACGCGGATGAGGGCGGGCTCGCCCAGGGCGAACTCGATGTGCCCGCGCAGCAGCGCGTCGAGCGCGGCCTCGGCCCGGTCGGCCGTGGTGGCCAGCCGGGCGCCCTGCTCGTGCAGCCGCACGCTGATGTCGAGCAGCATCTCGGCGAGCAGCGCCTCCTTGCCGCTGAAGTGCCGGTACAGGGCGGGGCCGGAGATCCCCACCGCCGCGCCGATCTCCTCGATCCGGACCCCGTGGAAGCCGCGTGCGGCGAACAGTTCCGCCGCCGCCGCCAGGATCTCGGCGCGGCGATTGCGGGTAGGGGTGGCCATGGCCCCCCATGGTAGACGAAGCAAGTTAATGATGGTTAACATCCGGGCATGAGCACGAGCGGATGGCCGGTGCTGGAGAGCCGATGCGACCCCGGCGGCGAGCCGTACAAGCGGAACGCCGAGGCGAACGAGCGCCTCGCGGCGGATCTGCGTGAGCGACTGGCGGCAGCGGCGCGCGGCGGCTCCGAGCGGGCCCGCGAGCGGCACGTCGGGCGCGGCAAGTTGCTGCCCAGGGACCGGGTGGACACGCTGCTCGATCCGGGCGGCCGGTTCCTGGAACTGTCGCCGCTCGCGGCGACCGGGCTCTACGACGACCAGGCCCCGGCGGCCGGGATCATCACCGGCGTCGGCCGGATCTCGGGCCGCGAGTGTGTGATCGTCGCCAACGATGCCACGGTCAAGGGCGGGACGTACTACCCGGTCACCGTCAAGAAGCACCTGCGCGCCCAGGAGGTCGCGCTGCACAACAATCTGCCGTGCGTCTACCTGGTCGACTCGGGTGGCGCGTTCCTTCCCAAGCAGGACGAGGTGTTCCCCGGCCGGGAGCACTTCGGGCGGATCTTCTACAACCAGGCCACGATGTCGGCCCGGGGCATCCCGCAGATCGCGGCAGTGCTCGGCTCGTGCACCGCCGGCGGCGCGTACGTCCCGGCGATGAGCGACGAGGCGGTGATCGTCCGCGGCCAGGGCACGATCTTCCTGGGCGGCCCGCCGCTGGTGAAGGCGGCGACCGGTGAGGAGGTGACGGCCGAGGAACTGGGCGGCGGCGAGGTCCACTCCCGGATCAGCGGCGTCACCGACCATCTCGCGGCCGACGACGCCGACGCCCTGCGGATCGTCCGCGACATCGTGGCCACCCTCGCCCCGCGTGCCCCACGCCCGTGGGACGTCGCCGCCGCCGAACCGCCGGTCTGCGACCCGCGCGAACTGTACGGGATCATCCCCACCGACACGCGGACGCCGTACGACGTGCGCGAGGTGATCGCCCGGGTCGTCGACGGCAGCAGGTTCCTGGAGTTCAAGGCGGAGTACGGCCCGACGCTCGTCACGGGCTACGCCCGCATCCACGGGCACCCCGTCGGGATCATCGCCAACAACGGCATCCTGTTCGCCGAGTCCGCGCTGAAGGGCGCCCACTTCATCGAGCTGTGCGACCGGCGCGGCATCCCCCTGGTCTTCCTGCAGAACATCAGCGGCTTCATGGTCGGCAAGGCCTACGAGCACGGCGGCATCGCCAAGCACGGCGCGAAGATGGTCACGGCGGTCTCCTGCGCCCGGGTGCCGAAGTTCACCGTGATCACCGGGGGGTCGTTCGGCGCGGGCAACTACGCCATGGCGGGCCGGGCCTACTCGCCGCGCTTCCTGTGGATGTGGCCGAACGCCCGCATCTCCGTCATGGGCGGGGAGCAGGCCGCCACCGTCCTGACCATGGTCGGCGACGCCGACGCGGACGAGATCAGGGTGCAGTACGAGCACCAGGGCAATCCCTACTACTCGACGGCCCGCCTCTGGGACGACGGGGTGATCGATCCGGCGGACACCAGGACCGTGCTCGGTCTGGCGCTCGGCGCCGCCGCCAACGCCCCGCTCGAACCCGTCGGCTACGGCGTCTTCCGGATGTGAGCCAGTGATGTTCCAGAGCGTTCTGATCGCCAACCGAGGAGAGATCGCGGTCCGGATCCTCCGGACGCTGCGGGCCATGGGCGTCCGCTCGGTCGCCGTCCACAGCGACGCCGACCGCGACGCCCGGCACGTGCGCGAGGCCGACCTCGCCGTACGGCTCGACCGCGGCTACCTCGACATCGACGCCGTCATCGAGGCCGCCCGGGCGACCGGGGCCGAGGCGATCCACCCCGGGTACGGATTCCTCGCCGAGAACGCCGAGTTCGCCCGCCGGTGCGCCGCCGCCGGCCTGGTGTTCGTCGGGCCGCCCGCCGAGGTGATCGAGGCGATGGGCGACAAGATCCGGGCCAAGGAGACGGTCTCCCGGGCCGGGGTGCCGGTCGTGCCGGGCGGCGCGGAGCCGGACGACGATCTCGTGGCGGCCGCGGCCGCGATCGGCTTCCCGGTCCTGGTCAAGCCCTCGGCCGGGGGCGGCGGCAAGGGCATGCTGCCGGTGTGGTCGGCGCAGGAGCTGCCCGCCGCGCTGGAGTCGGCCCGTCGTACGGCACTGGCGGCGTTCGGGGACGGCACGCTGCTGATCGAGCGGCTGGTGGAGCGTCCCCGGCACATCGAGATCCAGGTCCTCGCCGACGGCCATGGGAACGTGGTCCATCTGGGTGAGCGCGAGTGCAGCCTGCAGCGTCGCCACCAGAAGATCATCGAGGAGGCGCCCTCGCCGCTGCTCGGCCCTGCTGATGGGCGCATAAGCGCGGAGACGCGGGAGCGGATGGGCGCCGCGGCGGTCGACGCGGCCAAATCCGTCGGATACGTGGGCGCGGGGACCGTCGAGTTCATCGTGTCCGGCAGCGTGTCAGCCACCGGGGGCCCGATCGAGTTCTCCTTCATGGAGATGAACACCCGGCTCCAGGTGGAGCATCCGGTGACCGAGATGGTGACCGGACTCGATCTCGTGGAGCTCCAGCTCCGGATCGCCGCAGGCGAGCCGCTGCTCTTCGGGCAGGAGGACGTACGGCTGCGCGGCCACGCCGTCGAGGCCCGCGTCTACGCGGAGGACCCGGCCAGAGACTTCCTGCCCACCGGTGGCCGGATCCTGGCGCTGCGCGAGCCGGCCGGTACGGGCATCCGGGTGGGCGGTGCCTATGGCGACGGCGTTCGCGTCGACTCTGGACTGGCCGAGGGCATGGTGGTCGGTAGCGACTACGACCCGATGCTGGCGAAGGTCGTGGCCTGGGCCCCCGACCGGGCGGGCGCGCTGGCGGCCCTCGACCGGGCGCTCGGGTCGACCGTGCTGCTCGGCGTGACCACGAACGTCGCGTTCCTGCGCGGTCTGCTGGCCGATCCCGGCGTCACCGCGGGGACTCTCGACACCGGCCTCGTCGAGAGGCACGCGGCCGAACGGCACACGACCGAGGCGGCTGTGCCTGACGAGGTCCTCGCGGCGGCCGCGCTCGTCTTCCAGGCGGGGACCGGCCATCCGACCGGGGACCCATGGGATGTCGCGGACGGCTGGCGGATCGGGGAGCGGGCGTGGACCCTCCACCGGCTCGGCGTGCCCGTGCGGGTGCGCGGCACGGTGGACGACGCGGAGATCGAAGTTAACGGTCGTTCACTCGGCCGGGCGCGGCTTACGCCGTACGGCGACCGGCACGGCGATGAGGCGGCGGTCACGGTCGGCGGGGTCACCCGGCGGTACGCGCTGGCGCGGGACCACGGCGCGCTCTGGCTGGGCGCGCTGTGGCACGAGGAGGGCGGCCACGCCTGGCGGATCACCCGGGCCGAGCCGGGGCGGGACCGCGAGGCGACCGCCCACGCCGGAGACGGGGTGGTGCGCAGTCCGATGCCCGGGACCGTGCTGGTCGTGAAGGCGGCGGAGGGCGACCCGGTGACCGCGGGCCAGCCGCTGCTGATCGTGGAGGCGATGAAGATGGAGCACACGCTGACCGCGCCGGTCGACGGCGTGCTCGCCGAGCTGCGGGCGAGACCCGGCCAGTCCGTGGAGCTCGACGCGATCCTGGCGAGGGTGACGGCATGCGAGTGACGATCTATGAGGTGGGGCCGCGCGACGGCCTGCAGAACGAGTCCGTGACCTTGCCCGTCGAGGTCAAGCGGGAGTTCATCCGGCGGCTGGCCGAGGCGGGCCTGACGACCATCGAGGCGACCAGCTTCGTGCACCCCAAGTGGGTGCCCCAGCTCGCGGACGCCGCCGAGCTGCTTGCCGGCATGCCGCGCGAGCCGGGCGTCTGCTATCCGGTGCTGGTCCCCAACGAGCGGGGGCTGGACCGTGCGACAGCGCAGGGTGTCACCGACATCGCGATCTTCGGTAGCGCCACCGAGTCGTTCGCCCAGCGGAACCTCAACCGGACCGTGGAGTCCCAGTTCGAGATGTTCGCCCCGGTCGTCGAGCGGGCGCTGGCGGGCGGAATGCGGGTCAGGGCGTACGTCTCGATGTGCTTCGGCGACCCCTGGGAGGGCCCGGTCGCGCCCGAGCAGGTGGTGCGCGTGGGCCGGCGGCTGCTCGATCTGGGCTGCTACCAGCTGTCGCTGGGCGACACGATCGGTGTGGGCACGCCCGGCCACGTGGACGCGCTGCTGGACGCCTTCGAGGCGGCCGGTGTCGGGCCGGATCGCCTCGCCGTCCACTTCCACGACACCTACGGCCAGGCCCTCGCCAACACCCTCGCCGCGCTGCGCCGGGGGATCACCGTCGTCGACGCCTCCACCGGCGGCATCGGCGGCTGCCCGTACGCCAAGAGCGCCACCGGCAACCTGGCCACCGAAGACCTGGTGTGGATGCTCGACGGTCTCGGCGTGGAGACCGGCGTCGACGTCAGATCGCTGGTGGCCACCAGCCTGTGGCTCGCCGACCTGCTCGGCCGTCCGAGCCCGTCCCGGGTCGTCCAAGCTCTTTCCAAGGAGTCGTAGATGCTCAACGACGAGCACATCGAGCTGCGCAAGTCCGTCGAGGAGTTCGCCCGCGAGGTGGTGGCCCCGGTGATCGGGGACTACTACGAGCGGTGCGAGTTTCCGTACGAGATCGTCCGGAAGATGGGCGCGATGGGGCTGTTCGGCCTGCCCGTCCCGGAGGAGTACGGCGGCATGGGCGGTGACTACTTCGCCCTCTGCCTCACGCTCGAGGAGCTGGCCCGGGTCGACTCCTCGGTCGCCATCACGCTGGAGGCGGCGGTCTCGCTGGGCGCGATGCCCCTCCTGCGGTACGGCACGGCCGGGCAGAAGGCGCGCTGGCTGCCGAAGCTGACCTCGGGGGAGATGCTCGGGGCCTTCGGCCTGACCGAGCCCGGCGGCGGCACCGACGTGCCCGGCGGCATGCGGACGACCGCCGTGCTGGACGGCGGCGAGTGGGTGATCAACGGGTCGAAGGCGTTCATCACCAACTCGGGCACCGACATCACGGGGTTCGTCGCCGTCGCGGCGATCACCGGCCGCGAGGGCAGACGGCCGGAGATCTCCACGATCATCGTCCCCTCGGGCACACCGGGCTTCACGGTGTCGAAGAAGTACTCCAAGGTCGGCTGGTCGGCCTCCGACACCCGTGAGCTGTCCTTCACCGACTGCCGCGTACCGGAGGAGAACCTCCTCGGCGAGCGCGGCCGGGGCTACGCGCAGTTCCTGCGCACCCTCGACGAGGGCCGCGTCGCCATCGCAGCGCTGTCGGTCGGCCTGGCGCAGGGCTGCGTGGACGAGTCGCTGCGGTACGCGCGTGAGCGTACGGCGTTCGGCCGCACGATCGGCGGCTTCCAGGCCATGCAGTTCAAGATCGCCGACATGGAGGCCCGGGCGCACACGGCCAGGCTCGCCTACTACCACGCGGCCGAGCGGATGCTGGCCGGCCTGCCGTTCAAGAAGGAGGCCGCCATCGCCAAGCTCGTCTCGTCGAACGCGGCGATGGACAACGCCCGCGACGCCACCCAGGTATTCGGCGGCTACGGTTTCATGAACGAGTTCCCCGTGGGCCGGTTCTACCGGGACGCCAAGATCCTGGAGGTCGGCGAGGGCACCAGCGAGGTGCAGCGCATGCTGATCGCCCGCGAGCTCGGCATGGACGCCTGACACCCGCCGTACGACCTTGAAGATCTCGGGGTGAAACGGAACAATCCGTGCCTGGCGAGCCGTCCCCCGTGGCTCGCCGGGGAGGCTCGTGTGGCGGAAGCGACGTACGACCTGTGCCACCGTGTCCGCGGCATGTGCGCCGAGGCGTTGGCGGCGCTGCGGCCGGGGCCGTTCGCCGACGCGGTCGGCGCCGTGGCGGAACGGCTCGCCGACGACACCCTCGTGGTCGCCGTCGGGGGGCGGCTGAACGCCGGAAAGTCGACGCTGGTGAACGCCCTGCTCGGCCAGCGCCTCGCCCCCACGGGCGGGACCGAGACCACCCTGGTCTCCGCGTGGTTCAGGGGCCACCACATGAACCGGGTGCAGGTGCATTTCCACGACGACCGACCTCCCGTTTCGATCCCCTCCCGGGTCGGCGGCGGAGTGCCGGAGTCCATGCCGTACGACCACACCGAGGTCAGCCACCTCGTCGTCGAAGCGGCCAACAAGGCCATCGGCCGGCACTACACCCTGATGGACACGCCGGGCCGGGACGCCGTGAGCGCCCTGGACGACTACTCGATGGCGTCGATCCGCAAGGCCGACGCGCTCATTCTCGCCATGCCGCAGCCGGGCGAGGGCGACGCGGAAGCGCTCAGGGAGTTCCAGGAGACCATGCGCGGCTCACGCCTGTCGGCGGCGAACGTGCTGGGCGTGCTCACCAGGATCGACCAGCTCGGCCTGGGCACCGGCCTGGAGGAGGTGTGGCGGGAGGCGGACAAGGTCGCGGGCCGGTCCGCGGGCCGGATGACCGGTCTGGTGGCCGAGGTGATCCCGGTCGCCACGATGCTGGCGGAGACCGCCCGCTGCGAGCGGCTGACCGAGCGGCACCGGCACGCGCTGGGCATCCTCGCCGCCGCGGACCGCGGCACGCTTGAGGACATGCTCCCCTACGACGACGACTTCCTGTCGATGGCGCCGGACGCCGTCCCGGTCGACACCGGAATGCGGCGGGAGCTGCTCGGCCTGCTCGACCTCTACGGGATCCGGCAGGCGGTGGACGCCATCGACCACGGGGCCCGGGACCTGGCGGCGCTGCGCGACGCGCTGTGCGAGAGATCGGGGATCGACCGGTTGCTGGAGTGCGTCCAGGAGCGGCTCGTCGCGGGCGCTGACGCGCTGCGCGCCGACGCCGCCGTGGCCGCGCTCCGCGCGGCGGTGGAGCTCGCCGGCCCGGCGGAGAAGGACGTCGCGGGTCGCCTGCGCATCCTGCTGCGGGAGCTCGGACGGCATCCCGCGCTGCGCCGGGTGGAGTTGGCGGATGCCGCCCAGGCGCACGCGGCCGGGACGTTGCCGCTGCCGCAACGGAACGCCGACCAACTGCACACGCTGATGACCGGTGTGACGGACGCCCAGCGGGTCGGGCTGCCTGGGGACGCCTCGCCGGACGCGCTGCGCGGCCGGACCGGTGAGCTCATCGACGAGTGGAAGATCCTGGAGGCCGCCATTTCCCGAAGGGCCAGGCTGCACGCCACCGTGGTGCGCGAGATCTTCGAGACGATGTATTTCTCTCTCCCGTAAGAAACATTCCTGCCGCGGCCCGTCGTCTAAGGGGCGATCCAGCGGCAGGAGGAGAAATGGTTCAGGCATCCCGGCACCCGCTCGCAGATGAGGTCATCTTGGCGGTGGCGGCCGTGGCCGACATGGCCCGGGCAGTGGGAGATATCGACAGCGCGACAATTCTCGCCCAGGACTGCACCCTGGCAGTGCTGCCCGGTTCAACGATCGTGGTGGTCGGTGAGAAGAACCGGGGGAAGAGTTCACTGATCAATGCCCTGGTGAGCAGGCGGCAGTTGCTGCCGGTCGACACGGACATCTCCACCCGGGTGCACGTCGCCGTGTCGTACGCCGGCGAGGACCAGGCCATCGTGTACGGCGGTGCGTTCCCGGACGGCCTGAAGATCAAGCTGGATGAGATGCCGGAGTACGTCGACGAGACCGCCGCTGTCGACCCGGATACCGGGGAGGAGCGGCATCCGGGCGTGGACCGGGTCGAGCTGGGCGTCGCGTCGCCGCTGCTGTCCGAGGGGCTGGTGCTGGTGGACACGCCCGGAGTGGGCGGGCTCATCGCCGGGCACGCCGACATCACGCTCGCCACGCTGAACCGTGCCGACGCGCTGCTCTTCGTGGTGAACGGCTCCTCCGAGCTGCACGCGTCGGAGCTCGCGTTCCTGGAACGAGCGACCGAGCGCGTTCACACGGTCCTGTTCGTGCTGACCGGGATCGACAAGGCCCATCGCGGCTGGCGCGCCGCGCTTGAGGAGAACCATCGCCTGCTGCGCGGCTCGCGGTTCGCCACGGCGCCCTGGTATCCGGTGAGCAGCCGCGCCAAGCAGGACGCCGACCGGGCCGTCGAGGAGGGCCGGGAAGAACGCGCGGCGGAGCTGATGGAGCGCAGCGGATTCGCGCCGCTGCTCGCCGAGCTGCGCGACAACGTGATGCTGCGCATCACCGCCGACCGGCTGAAGGTGGTGCTCGACTCCGCCGACGCGATCACCACCACCCTCGACGAGCAGCTGGAACTGCGGCTGCGCTCCCTGGAGCTCGACCCCGGGCTGACCGCCTCCGTGCGGGAACGCCAGACGGAGCTGGCCGCGCTCCGCGGGAAAGGCGCCCAGTGGCGCACCGAGCTCGGCGTCGGTTTCCGCGGGCTCGAGTCGACACTCCGGCGGGAGCTGGACGAGGGTCTGCTGCGGGTCGGCGGCCGGACCCGGCAGGCGATCGACTCGGGCGGCTGGGAGACGCTCAGGGAGGTGCCGCGCAGCCTGGAGGACGGGATCCGGGGCCTGGTCCTCGACCTCCAGGGGACCGTCCACACGGGCGCCGAGAAGCTCGTCGGAGAGCTCGCCGGCCGCTTCGGCGTTCACGGCGTCTACGTCCCGAGGGCGGAGATCCTGCTTGACCGGTGGGACTCCGCGACATACCGGGGGAGCGGTTCCGGCGAGCCCATGGACTGGCCCGCGCCGGTCGACGGAGCCGCCCATGGCTCTCTGTCGGCGGAACAGATCAAGGACAAGCTCACGGAGTGGGCGCCGGCGGTCGGCGGTGTCGCCTCGGGGCTCGGCAGCAGGATCCGGAAGCTTCCCAGGTACGGCAAGCTCGGCCTCGCTCTGGGCGTCGTCGCCAGCGTGGGCGCGGTGATCGCGGGTTTCGTCTTCCGCCGGGTCGCCAAGACGAAGGAGGAGCTGCGCCGGATGACCGACGACACGCTGCGCCGGGCGCGTGAGACGCTGCCTTCCGCGCTTCAGGAGATGTTGACCGAGGTGCTGGGGGAGGTGCAGGAGGCCGTCACCGAGCGGATCGCCTTCCGCGAGGCCGAGCTCGAAGAGGCGCTGGCGAGAGCCGAACGGGACCGCGAGGCCGCCGAGATCGAGCGGGAGGCCCCGCGCGCCGAGGCCAGAGCGCAGCGGGAGAAGCTGGTCCGACTTCGCGCCGAGATCGCCGGCCTCCGTCGCCGCCTGGCCACGGAAGGCGCGTGACGTGATGAGCACCTGGGCTCTCGCCATCGACTTCGGCACCTCCTTCACCTCGGCGGCGATCCGGATCGGTGACCGCACCGAGATGCTGGAGATCGACAACAGCAGATACGTTCCCTCGCTCGTCTACCGGGACGATGACGGGCGCCTCCTGGTCGGCCGCGCGGCCGTGAACCAGGCGACCATGTTTCCCGGACGGGCCGAGCGACTGCCCAAGCGAGCGCTGGTGAGCGGGGAGCGGGTGCTGCTCGGCGGCGTACCGGTGGAGACGATCAACCTGGTCACGGCGATCCTGACCAAGGTCCTCGCGGAGGCCTACCGGCGCTGCTCGGGCAAGCCGGACCAGGTGGTGCTGACCCACCCCGCCATGTGGGGCGAAGACGACGTGAACCGGCTGCGCGAGGCAGCCCGCCGCGCCGGGCTGACGGACCCGCACTTCGTCAGCGAACCGGTCGCGGCCGCCGCCTACTACGCCGCCGAGCATGATGTGGAGCCCGGGGAGCACGTCGCGATCTACGACCTTGGAGGCGGAACGTTCGACGTGGCCGTGCTCCGCCGTACGGGCGAAGGGTTCGAGGTCGTCGGCGAGCCGAGTGGCGACGACCGGATCGGCGGCGAGGACTTCGACGACGCCCTCTCGGGGATCGTCGCCGCCCATGCCATGGCCGCCGACCCGCAGGCGTGGCAGGCCATGTCCACCGGAACCACCGATCAGGACAGACGCCGCCAGATGCTGCTGCGCCAGGAGGTGACCGCCGCCAAGGAGGGGCTGTCGGAGTCCCTCGGCTGCACGGTGATGGCCGGGATCGCGGTCCGCGTCACCCGTGCCGAGTTCACCGAGGCCATCCACGATGACGTGAAATCCACGGTCGACGGCTTCCTCGCGACCGTCGCCGCGGCGGGACTCACCGTCAGCGACCTTCGCAGCGTCTACCTCACCGGAGGCTCCAGCCGGATCCCCCTCGTCACCGACCTCATGGCCCAGGCTCTCGGCTCTCCTCCGGCGGTCGGCGGCGACCCCAAGGCCGTCGTCGCCCTCGGTGCCCTGCGAACCCTGCGGCGACAGCACGAACCGCAGCCCCAGTCCCACCCACAGCCCCAGTCCCACCCACAGCCTGACAAGACCACGGTCGTCGTGCCCCCGCCGCCGCCTCCTCCGCCGCCTCCTCCGCCGCCTTCTCCGAAGCCCAGGCGGTCACCCGCGCGGGTGTGGCTGGCCGTTGGCGCCGTCGTCGTGACCGTCGGGCTGCTGGGGTGGCTGTTACCGAATCTCGGCAAGAGCGATTCGGCGTCAACTTCGCCGGAGGCCATCATCTACACCCCTCAGGCTGATGACACTTCCGAGGCAGCTGCCACTCCTGAGACGGATGAGGATGACACGTCCGAGGAGGACGAGGACGAGGATGACACCTCCGAGACGGACGACTCTCCAGGGTCGGTGCCGACCAGAGGCGCTAAGAATGGTGTGGAGGAGCCGCGCTATTTCGTGGGAGTGGCTCAATCCCCTACCGGAAATCAGCTGCCTGTCCTCCAATTTCCACGGTTGAACGCACCTATTGTGGGATATATCCCCAACAACTCACAGGTGTACATCGTCTGCACCGCTCAGGGCGACCAGGTCGTCCGTCCCGATGGAGTGGCCAGCACCCTGTGGAACGGGATCAACCAAGGAAACGGCGGGGGGTACGTTCCGGACGTATTCATATACACCAGAACAGACCAAGCAACGATGCCCCCCTGCGCATGACCTGAAGCCGCCGGCGAACCTCGTCCGCTCCGCACTCTGGCCGAGGCGCCGGCACCCGCGATTCCCTCACCCGCGCTCGCACCACAGCGGAACGGCCAGTGGCACGGCGGTCTTCAGCCCGCCGGTGCCGCTGGCCGTTTGGCGGCCCGGGAGCGCTTCTCCCGGGCCGCCGCAGGTTCGCCGACTTTCCGTACGGCCGGGCGATCAGGCGTCGGGGTCCATGCCGTTGTTGTCGTGGATGTAGTCGTCCATGGACAGGTAACCGGTGTGATCCGCCGCCTCGATCACGTCGTCGCTCGTGTAGTGGCCGTCGTCCCAGGTCATCTCGGACATGGTTTCTCCTAACCAATGGTTGGGGTCACCGGCGGTGAGCCGGCTGTCGTGGATCATTCCCTGCCAGGTCTCCTCGGGGATGGACTCGACCGGGGCGGAGCCGATCGCCGCCTGGAGGGCGTCGAGGTCGTCCGGCCCGATCGCCTGATCGGGGTCGGTCTCCGGGAACTGCGACATCGACCACCAGCCGTCGTCGCCGGACTCGGTCATGCCGAAGCCGGGCCGGCGGCCAGCGCGGCGCACCGGTCACGCAGGCCGGCCAGCTCGTCCACGCCCGACTGGACGAGCGCCCGCTTGCTCGCGACCTCCTCCTCGGCGGCCGCGGCCATGCGCTCGTACTCGGCAAGGACCTCCTGGGCGGCGCGGACGCGGTCGGCCAGCTGCGCGGAGATCCCCTCTTCGATTCGACGCCGAAGGTCGCGCAGCGCCCCCTGGATCGCGGCGGGCACCTCGGTCTGGATCTCGCGGAGCACCATCTGCAGGTGGAGGGCGGCGTTCCTGCGGCCGGCCGCCGCCTCCTCGCGCTTCTTGCGGGCGCGCTGGAGATAGACGGTGGCTCCGACGCCGGCGAGCGCCGCCACGCCCGGCGCGACGATGTTCCCGAGGATGCCGAAGGTCATGAGGCCGGGTCCGATCGTGGTGAGCATGCGCTCGGCCGTGCCGCCCTGCATCGGATCCTCCGCCTCCGGGATGCCGGTGGCGGGCAGCCGCAGCCGGTCGGGCAGCGGGTTGCGTTCGGACACCTGGGCGACCTCGGCGTCGACGGCCGCGGCGGTCTCCGCGGCGATGGCGCTCACGCCCTTGCGCAGCCGGTTGTCCAGGTCCAGCCACATGGCCTCGACCGCCGCCTCGATCTCCCGCGGGAAGGCGCGGAGCTCCTCCGGGGTCCCGGTGGCGATCTTGTTGTTCGCCTCCGTGGTCAGGTCGTTGCGCAGTCGCCCCTGCCGGTGGTGGAGCTCCCGCTCCAGATCCGCCATCTTGGTCTGCAGGCGGGACCGCCACGACGCGTCGGCGCTCTGCACCCGTTTCAGCCGGTCTCTGCGCTCCGCCACCGCCCGGGCCAGTTCGGGATCTCCGCGCAGCGACTCCAGCAGCGTGAGCTGCGCGGCGTGGATGTCCCCGACCGTCGTCGCGGCCACCTGGAGCGCGTTGCCGTTCCGTACGGCCTCCGCCCTGGCGATCACGCGCTCGCGCAGCCCGTCGAGGAGGTTCCGTACCCCGCTGCTCGCCCGGCGATCGGCGGCGATGTCCGGCCTGCCGTCGGCCTCCGCCTCGGCGGCCTCCTCGTAGCGCAGCGCGCTGACCGGATGCCAGGGGGCGCCGGCGAAGCGCGGGGCGTGGCGTGCGAGCAGCTCACGGTTGCGGTCCAGGACCTTCTGCCATTCGGCGTACTTGTCGATCTGGGCCAGCGCGAAGACCACGGTCGCGGTCCGGTCGGTGATCTGCGCGAGGAACTGGAGCTCCGACTCGGTGAACTCGCCTGATCCGTTCACGACGAACAGCAGGGCGTCCGCGCGGTCGATGACCGCCAGTGTGAGCGCGGTGTGACCGGCCACCAGCCCGCCGACACCCGGGGTGTCGATCAGGATCAGGCCCTCGGCCAGCAGCGCGCTCGGCAGGCCTGCCTCGACATGCCGGACACCGGGATGGCGCGGGGCCTGGGTCAGCGGATCGAGCGCGCCGTACTCGGCGATGTCGTCGATCGAGATTGACCGCCCCGACTCCTCCGGCCCGTCGAACACCCGGGCCACCGGCTCCCCGGCGTGCCGTACGGTCAGGTGCACGTTGGTCGCCACGTCGGCGTCGACCGGAAGCAGGCCGGGCCGCTCGACGATCGCGTTGATGAGCGAGCTCTTGCCACGCTTCTTCTCGCCGACCACGACGACGGTCGCGGCGCCCGCACCCAGCCGCGCCTGCTCAGCGCGCACCGCCCGCGCGGCCTCCTCTCGTCCGAACTCCTCGGCGGCGTCCGCCACCTCGCCCAGCAGCCGGCGCACCTCGCCCGTGCCGGTCATTTCGCCGTCTCTTCCGCCGGGTCCTCGTTGACGTACACGATGACCTCGGGCCTGCGCACCCACGTGCCGCGGTCGGAGTAACCGGCGAACAGGGTCGAGGCCACGGTCAGATGCCGCGCTGGATCGTCGGTCGGCTGCCGGTCCACCGCGTCGTACACCTCCGGGTCGAACGGCTCCCCGTCGGGGACGACCGCGTCCACGCCCACCTTCGCGAGTCGTTCGTTGAGCCGCTCCCACAGCGCGGGATTGTCGTCCCGAAGCCGGTTCGCGATGTCGATGCAGATGCCGATCAGCTCCCCGTCCCGGGCCGGTTGGGCGGCGGGCTCCTCCGCCGGCCCTCCGGCGAGATCTTCGTAGTCGATCTCGGCCCACGTGCTGGCCTCGTGTTCCGGCGGGGGCGGGGCCGGCGGGGCGCCCCGTCGCGCGTAGGCGAGGCCGGATGCACAGCCTGCGACGAACGAGGCGGCTGCGGCGACCACCGAGCCTATCGCCCATCCATCCATCGAATCTCTCCTAGAGCCTGGGCTCCCCTTCTATCGAAGAGAGGAGGAGGTCAAATGAGTCGGTTCTTTCCGCTGCTGCCGGAGTCGGAGTTCTGTCGGTGCTTGGACGACGGCCACGCCCGCGAATGTTCCGGCACGTTTCGACATCAACGGCCCGGCACGGGAACGACCCCGTGCCTCAACGACCCCGGTACAGCGTTGCCTCGCACATCTCGCGGGCGAGCCGCGCGAGTCGTACCGTCGACCGGGAGAAGGAGGACTCCGCCCGCTTGAGGCGGGCGATCCTGGCGGGGGTCGCCACGCCGTCCCTGCCCGTGTCGTCGAGCAGGGCGAGCACGTCCTCCTCCAACTCGGCGGGGATGGCGGCCCCGGTCGCCACGACCGAGCTGAGGGTCGCGGCCAGCTCCGCGCGGCGCATCGCGGGCTCGGCGCGCACCCGGGACAGGCCCGCGCGCAGCGCCGCCACGGCCATGCGCTCCGCCGGCGACACGGTGCCCCAGCCGATCCGCTCCAGCGCCGCCACGGCCGCGCCGGCCCGAAGGCCGTCGGCGCCGTCGACGAACCGCTGCCGGATCACGTCGAACAGGCCCTCCACGCCCGAGCGCCGCCACAGCGCGGCCGTGAGCTCCGCCCGCCCCGCCGTACCGGTGTCGATCAGGGCCAGGCTCTCGCGCAGGCCGTAGCCGCCGAGCAGCCGCCACAGCCGACGGCGCCTCTCGGGGGAGACCGGGCAGTCCCGCCAGCCGAGCAGGTCGTCGAGGGAGGAGAGCAGATATTTGCGCTCGACCACCGGGGCCGCCCCCGCCAGGTCGCGCAGCCACCGCACGTCCTGGTCGGTCAGCCCGTCGGCCAGCGTCGCCTGCGCGAGCATCCCGACCACCGGCACGACGCCGGACAGCAGGGCGCGCAGCCGTGCCTCGTAGCCCCCCGCGATCCGGGTGGCCTCCGGCCAGGGGTCGCCCTTCCCGGTGCCGAGCTCGTCGATCCGGCTCAGCACGCCGACCGCGTTGACGATCGACAGGCCCGACCCCGACAGCGCGGCGCGAAACGCCGCCAGCGCCTCCTCATCCCCCTTGCCAGGCAGCGGCATCACGTAGACGAGCGCGTCCGCCTGCCGCAGCGCCACCAGCGAGTCGCCGTCCAGCCCGGTCGGCGAGTCGAGGCCCGGCGTGTCCACCACCGTGTGCCGCCCGTGCAGCACGTCGTTGCGGGCGTGCACGGTCACCGACGAGATCTGCCCGTACGGCAGGCCGAGATCGGCCGGGATCCCGCCGGGGCCCATCGCGATCTCGTACGGCCTGCCGTCGCGTGGCGTCACCTCGATCCGGTCCCGGTTGCCGTGCCGGAACCAGGTGACCACCCGGGTGCACTCGGTGGCGTCGGTCGCCGCGAGCCGCCGGCCGAGCAGCACGTTGACCAGGGTGGACTTCCCGGCGTTCAGCCGCCCGCCGACCGCGACGCGCAGCGTCGGCTCCGACAGCCGTGCCGCCACCTCCCGCACCGCCGTACGCGCCGGGCCCTCCGGGAAGCGGCCCTCCGCCTCCTCGCACAGCCGCGCCACCGCCCCACACAACGGCCCCCCACCCGCCGCCCCCATCACAGCTCTCCCTCTGCGACGGCCTTCCGTACCTGCTTGTCGATCCCCTGCAGGATCTCGCGGAGTTGCTCCAGCTGAGCGCTGAGTTGCTCGACGCGCGTCGACATCGGCGTGCTCCTCAAGCCCACGATGGCTGTGATCCGGATGTGGATATCGTTCGCCTGCGCGATGGGCCCACGCAGTCCCAGCATCGCCTGCCCCAGCCCGTCGACTTCCACGGGTGGCTCGAAGAAAGCCGCGAGCCCTTCCAGATAGGTGGAGTAGGCGGCCCAGCGGCTTTTCATCTTGGACGAAATCCACAAGTTGGTCCACGCGTTGACGGGCTTGATGACGGGCACCTGGGGAAGTATTCGATAGTGTTCGCGGACGAAGGCGACGACGTCCTCGGCAACTGATCGGATGTGGCTCACGGCGAGAGCGTCCTCCTGCCGTTCCAGCAGTGGTTCCCACATCTCGTGCTGCTCTTCCAGCCGCTCGCGAACCGTGTCAGGATCCGGGTCCGTCGAGCCGAGGCAGAAGAGCGCCATCTGGCTGAGGAACCGATCGAAGACCCCACGGGCGGTGTGCAGCGCCTGCTGCATCTGCCGGTCTTTGGTCGCCATGTCCATCGCTCCCGTGATCGCGAGCGATGCCAGCTGGGCCACCGGCGACTTGCCGACCGCTACGCCCCTGGCCTCGGGGTTCGGCTCGGAGAAGTAGGGCACTTTGGGGATCACTGAAACCACCTGGGGTCCAGGTGGCAGCAGCGGCCCCTGAGCCATCGGGCGGCCGCCGGGTCGCCCGACAGCCCGCGTCGGCCCCGCGTACTTCTCTTCCTCGGTCTCGCTCGGGTCAGTGGCCCACGCCCTGAGCGCGCCGAGGGTGACGACGGCTTTGGGGTCGCCTGCCAGGTCGGGGGTGCAGCCGAGGAGTTGGCTGAGTAGGTCGCCGACGAGGGGGATGCGGCTGGAGCCGCCGGTGAGGTAGACGGCCGCCAGTTCGCCGGGTGACAGGCCCGCTCTGGTCACCACCTCTTCGAATGCGGTGATCGTCGCACGCAGGTCCTCCATGATTGCTGCTTCGAACTCCGTGCGCGTCACGCTTAGCGGTAGGTCTCCGACGATGACCTGCCAGGTGGTGGTGTCGGTGTAACACGTACCGAAGTCGATCGCCAGGGACCACTCAGCCATGGTCATCTCTCCAACTCAGAATCCGGGCCGGTGATCGGGTGTTGGGGGGAGCTCTGGGACGTCGACCTCCAGTCGGGCGGTGGTCCTTCGAAGGGATTGTCAGCGGCGGTGGCGAGGCCTTTCGATTCGACGTGTTGGACGTTTCGCCCGGCACGATTGTTTCCTCCCGCCGTCCAAATCTTCAAGATCGTCTTCGAATGTCACCCACCAGCCGTGGGAACATTCGGCCCCCGGACCGTCGTCCAACGGTCTGCCATCCACTCGGACACGGCACCTGGCCAGCCCCACGGCAAGCCAGGACGCATAGTCACTCGTAGGAGGGAAACATTGGCACTTCGTGATTCGATGCGGTCATCAGCTGCGCCATATCTGCGGCCGGGTGAGACCATCCAGGCCGTCTTCGGCGGTCAGACCCTGAGCAACTGGCTCTTCGGGCTGACGGGATTCTTCATCTTCCTTGCCATCAACGAGTACCGCATGTTCGTGGTCACGCCGCAGCGCATCTTGATCCTGGACGCCGGCAAGCTCAGCATGGTCAAGGCCAAGGGAGTTGTCATCGAACTACCGCGCGCGACCAGGCTGGGCTCGGGCACCGGAGTGTGGCGAGTTGCCGGCCGGCGCGGAGCGCACCGGCCGGATGCCAGCCGGAACCAAGGCTCTCCGAGCCGTTCTCGACCTTGCGGGTGTGCACCAGGGCCCGTCAGCTCGCGGTCCCACCCTGTCGGCTCGCGGTACTCCGGGAAGTACGCCTGATCGAAGGTGAGCGGGAACTGCACAGCCGGACGGCCAGATAGCGTCGACCGCAGGGCGGTTCAGCGCGGGCAAGGGCGTGCTGCACGCCGGCAGCCGCGTACCGCACGCCCGCGATCTCAAGGCCTACATGCGTGGGGAAGCGACCGGCACCGCGTGAGACTGATCGTCGACGCAGGCCCTGTCTTCGCCTACCTTTCCGCAGATGACCCTGACCACGCCAGGTCAGTCGCTCTTCTGGAAGGGTTTGAGGGTCAGCTCGTGATTCCTCAGCTCGTCTTGGCCGAGGTTTCCTACTTCATGAAGTAGGAAACCTCAGCTCGTCTTGGCCGAGGTTTCCTACTTCATCAATACGCGGGTGAAGCGTGCTGTAGGCGCGAAGAAGGCTGCGGAGACCGAACTCGCCCTCATCGACGACATCACCGCCGGTGCCTTCCGCGTCGAACCCGTGGCAGTGGATGACCGGCCTCGGATCGCTGAGTTCGTTGCCCGCTACCACGATTTTCCCCTCGGCATCACCGATGCTTCCGTCATGGTCACGGCCGAGCGCCTGAGCACCCCCAAGATCGCAACCCTGGACTCCCGACACTTCCACGCGGTGCTGTCTTCCCGGTTCGGACACTTCGAGCTTCTGTAGGTCCTTGATCTCGATGTCTCATGGGTTGGCTTCGGATGCGTGCTGCCCGACTTCTACGGCCACGTCTCTGAGACCGATCCTTGGCACCCCGCCGTACCGGCCCCGGAGGTATCCGCGCTCCATGCTCTCGTCCTTGCGTACGCCGGCATCGGTGAGCGGATACAGTTCGGACTCGCCGGTACGCCTCTTCCAGACCTGATCCCGATCGAGGGGCCGTTCGAGATGCGCCTTGCTGAGCAGCGTCACATCACGGGCGGTGAACACCAACTGGGCGCCCCGCGGATTGGCGACGACATCCTCGAACAGCCGGATCACCTCGGCGACGAGTACCGGGTGCAGGCTGGAATCCAGCTCGTCGACCAGCAGAACGGCGCCGGTGTCGAGCGCGTTGAGCATCGGGCCGAGAAAGGCCAGCCAGGCGAGCGTTCCGTACGACTCCTGACGACGGATGTCGAACGGCACGGGGCCGTCCTGACCTTGGTGGACGAGGGAGATCTCAGGTGGCTCATCGCCCCGATCCTCCGCGTCAACGCCTGTCACACCCAGATCGGCGACCGACAGCATGCCTTCGACGCGTCGGCGGAAGTCGGGTTTCAGCAGTTCCCGCCTGGTGTGGGCATCGCGCTCATGCTGATTGTTGTCTGGGCCGACCAGCCAGAGGTTGTCGTTGAACCAGGCGAACAAGGGCTGCAGTTGCCGGACTCGCAAGGAACCGGCGGCCGTGAGGAACAGCGCGTTCGGTCTGGTGTACTCGATCAGCGGCTTTTTCGGCCCCTTGAGCCGGTCGCTGGGGAAGCGGTACTCATCAACCCGTTCCGCGTCCCGATCGAACCAGACCTGCCGACGGCGACTGCCCTGCGGATAGACGTGCAGCCATTCCGTCTCCACCTGGACGTCGGACACCTCGAAGCCGTAGACGTAGCGGTTGCTTTCGATGACCACGTCGACCTCGAACAGCGAGCTCTCCCGCGCCGCCTCACGATCCAATGCGAACCGCTGCCTCGGCACTCCCTTGAGGCGGGCACAATCCGCCACGGAATCGAGCACCGCGTGCCGCATCCATCGCATGGCGGCGAGCACGTTGGTCTTCCCCGAGGCGTTCGCTCCGAAGATGGCGGCAACGGGAGCGACTCTCAGCCCGTTGATCGGCCGCGCAGGTGAAGCATGTACCGAAGTCGATCGCCAGGGACCAGGCAGTCATATCGTCTCTCCCAACTCAGATCCGGCCGGTGGCCGCGTCGATGGCCAGGACCGTCGAGGTCGACCCGGTGGTGGCGGTCAGCGTGTGCAGCAGGCCGTCCATGAGGAGCGGCTCGGCCACCGCCGCCCGCCCGAGGTCGATCGCCCAGCGGACGGCCCCGCTCGCCAGGTCGAGGGCGCCCAGGGACGTACGGCCCGGGCTCGCCACGACCGCGTACGCCGCGTCGGCGGCGACGATGGGGACGCCGCGGACGCCGCGTGCCCGCCAGCGCACCCGGCCGTCGGCGGCGTCCAGGCAGAGGCAGCCGGCGTCCTCCTGGACGCAGACGACGCCGGATCCGGCGGACGGCGGCAGCGGAGTCCGCGCGCTCGCCGTCGCCTTCCACCTGAGACGGCCGGTCCTCGGGTCGTACGACGCGACCGAGCCGCCGCCGCCCGCGATGACGACCGTGTCATCGGTCAGAATCGGCGTCCCCGGCCCGCTCGCCACCTCCCACCGCAGCTCCCCGGTCCCTGCGTCCAGGGCGAACAGCTTCCCGTCGCCGGTGCCGTACAGGACGCCGCCGAGCACGGCGGGAGCCGTACGCGAGGCGCGGCGGAACCGCCACAGCACATCGCCGGTCTTGGCGTCGAGGGCGGTCACCTCGGTGCGTTCCGCCGCGTAGACGACCCCCTCGCCCGGGTCGGCGATGCCGTGCGCGCCCGCGGAACGGTGCCAGATCAGGCGTCCGCTGTCCGCGCCGAGCGCGAGCAGCCGGCCGGAGTCGTGGACGTAGACGACGTCTCCGGCGGGCACCACCGTTCCGGACGCGCGATAGGCCCAGCGCGGGCCTCCGCTCCCGGCGTCGAGCGCGAGGAGCGCGTCGCCGGCCCGGCCGTAGAGGGTGTTCCCGGACAGGGCGAGCCGCTCGAGCAGCGGGGTGTCACGGCTGCTCCACACCGGGATGCCGGTCTCGGAGTCGTACCCGGTGATCCGGGCGCCGCCCACGTAGACCATCCCCTCCCGGGCGGCGAGCACGCGCCCGCCCGCGCCGTGCGTCGCCTTCCAGGGCAGTGCTGCCATACGCGCCAGTGCCGTATGCGCCGCCGGACGTGCGGGTACGGGCTCGGGCGGCACGCGGCCCGCCCGGTAGGCGGTCTGCGCGGTCAGGATCCGGGGCCGCGGCACGGCGGCGGGCGCCGGGGTCATGTCCCGCAGCGCGCCGAGCACGACCACGCACTTCGGATCGTCCTGGACCGCGGGCGTGACGCCCAGCATGTCGGCGATGAGATAGGCGACCCGGGGCACCCGGCTGGAGCCGCCGGTCAGGAAGACCGCAGCGAGGTCCGCCGGGGTGATCCCGGCCTGCTCGACGGTGACCAGCAGTTCCTCCACCCCGCGCGCGAGGAGGTTGTCGATCCTGGCCTCGAACGCGGCGCGGGAGATGCGGATCGGAGCGGCGAATCCGTCGGGCACGATGCTGTACGCCAGGTGGTCGGAGAGGGCCTCCTTGGCCTCGGTGACGTCGCGGCGGAGCTGGGCTCTGGCGCGTTTCGAGCGGAGGGAGTCGCCGGTCACGAGCGCGTCCCACGCCTGTGGGTCCACGCGGCCCGCCTCCTCCTCGACCAGCGCGAGCAGCGCCTCGTCCAGGTCGAGGCCGCCGAGGTGGGGGTCGCCGCCCGGAGGCCCGGCCAGCTCGAACCCGGTGGCCGTACGGCGCAGCACGGCGGTGTCGAGCGTGCCGCCGCCGAAGTCGAACACCGCGACGTGGCCGCCCACGGGCGTCGAGTCCGTCGTGTACCGCGCAGCGGCGGCGACCGGCTCGGGCATGAAGCTCGGACGGCCCGGTCCCGGACGGCCCGGGCTCGAACGGCACAGCCCGGCCCGCTTAGCGGCCTGGGACAGCAGCGCCCGCTCGGTCTCTCCCCAGGCGGCCGGGTGGGTCATGATCACCGCGTCGGGCGCCTGCCTCCCGCGACGCCGTACGGCCTCGCCGCTCGCCTTGGTCAGCACCGCTGCGACGAGATCGATCACGGGCGCGTCGCGGTGGCCGAGCCGGACGTACGGGGCGCCGAGCAGGGCGCGTTTCGGCACCGGCTCGGCGAGCTCGGGGTGGATGGCGGCGCGGCTGACGGCGGCGCGGCCCACCATGAGACCGCCGTCTTCACCCAGGCAGACGAGCGACGGGAGATAGCGGCTGTTCTCGACCTCGACGATCTCCACGCGGCCGCCCTCCGCCGTGGCGACGGTGGTGAAACAGGTCCCGAAGTCGATGGCGAGCGTCCACCCGGCCACGCGCAGGCCTCCCTTTTCTTCCACCGGCCCTTGTACTGGCTGGCCTGTTGGACGATGCCGCGGGGGCCGATGTTCCCGGTCGGCCGATGTTTCCGATCAACCCGGATCTCCGTAACCGCCATCGGCGTGATGGCCGGGATCGGGGCCGTGGGGATCGGGGCTGTGCGGATCGTGAGCGACGGGATCGTGGGCGGACGGGTCATGGCCGCCGAAATCGTCCATGCCGGATTCGGAGCCGGAGCCGGAGCCGGAGCCGGGGTCGGAGCCGGGGTCGGAGGCCGGGACGGCCGCCAGGCCGAGCGCGCCGGCCAGCCCCAGCGGCATCGCGAGGTCCGACGGCTTGACCGTCCCTCCCTCCGGGGCTCGCCCTGACGGCTGCCGCAGGAGGGAGCCGGGGTGGGGCACCGAGATCCACGCGTCGACCTCGAACCCCTTGCCGGGGATCGACACCCGCACCCGCTCGTACGGCTCCTCCGTCCGCGCGGGCGCGTCGTGCCGCATGTCGTGGTAGAGGTCGTCGGTCACGATCACGGCGAGGTCGCGGTCCGGCCGGGCGGCCAGGGCAGCGCGCAGCTGCTGCGCGTCGACCAGCCGGGAGACCGTCACCACGGCCCTGCCGACGTACCCGTTCGGGGCCACCCGCACCGTCCCCTGGCCGAGCGCGGCGCGCAGCCGCATGCGGTCTCCCGGCCAGTCCAGGGTGTTGCCGTGGCGCAGCCCGTCGGCGAGGCCCTGCAGCAGTCGGGGAACGGCACGTCCCTCGTCGATGCCCGGCGCGAAGATCACGAGTATCCCGTCGCCGCTCGGCTGGTACTCGCACCGCGAGATGTCGACACCGGCCCATCGGCAGCTCGCCTCCGTCAGCGTACGCAGCCGGCTCTGCACCGCGACCTGCGCGCGGCAGTCGCGTCCGCTGTAGGCCTCCGTGTCCAGTCGCAGGCACAGCCGGCGGATCGCGGGCGGAGTGCCGGTCAACTCACCAGCCTCCGTAACGCCCCGAGGTCCCGGATCACGTAGTGCCGGTAGCCGGTGGAGATCATGCCGCCCTTCCTGAGCGAGGCGAGGGCGCGCTCGACGCTGGGGAGTGCGGCGCCCACGAGCGCGGCTATTTCGGGTTGCGTCAGCGGGACGTCGATGTGCACCTCGGCTGATTCGGCCCGGCCGTACGAGTCGGCGAGCTGATCGAGGATCCGGGCCACCCGGATGACGACCGGTGCCCCGCTGACGTCGATCCGGTAGCGGGTGGCCATGCGCAGCTTGGCGACGATGGAGCGCTGCAGCGTGAGTCCGACGGCGGGCCGGCCCGTGACGAAGCCGAGGAACGCCTGCCGGCTCATGACGCGGGCCCGAGTGGGCACCGCGGCGATCACGGTGGCCGAACGCGGATTCTCGTCGAGTGCGGCCAGCTCCCCGATCAGGTCGCCGAAGACGCGTACGGCGAGGAGGACGGGCCGCCCCTCCTTGGAGTCCGCCATGACCTTGACGCACCCGTCGAGCAGCAGCGCCACGTCGGTGCCCGGCTCTCCGGACCGCACCAGTACGGCGCCCGCGTCGAAGCGGCGGCTGGTCCCCATCGACAGCAACGCGTCGCGGTCGCCGGGATTCAGGCTTGCCAGGAAACTACCCCTAGGCCAGCGCCTCGGCTCTTCGGATCGTTCCACAGGCTCCTGCCTTCACCGGGTGGATCGGTGTCGGTGTGGCAGAAAGAGTAGTCAGCCGGCCCGCGTTTAGGAACATCATTTCAGCATGACATGTGGCTTTTCTTCATGACATTTTGAGCAGTTCGACCAGCGCTTGCCGACCCCTGGAGATCTGAGATTTCACCGTATCGAGCGGTATGTCCCGAATCTCAGCGATTGCCCGATAAGACAGGCCGCAGTATTCGCGGAGGACAATCGCCGCCCGGAACTGCGGCGGGAGCTTCGCCATGGCCCAGTCGACCGTCATGCGGTCGCTCACGGCGTCCTCCAGTGGCGACGAGTCGGTGCGGCGGAGGACCATTTCCCCGGAGGGCGCCGGGCGTCGCGCTTTCCTGCGGACCTCGTCGATCGCGGCGTTGGTGGCCACCCGGTACAGCCAGGTGCCGATGTGTGCTCTCCCCTCGAAGTCTCGGATATGCCGCCAAGCGGCGATCAGGGCTTCCTGCAGTGCGTCCTTGGCGTCCTGCTCGTCGCAGGTGATCCGCCGGCAGATCGAGTACATGCGCTGCTGGTGCCGGTGGGCCAACTCATTGAAGGCCGGGCGGTCTCCGCGTATGCAGCGGTGTGCCAACTCCTCATCGGTGAGCTCGCGAGGAACGAGCAGTTCAGCGAGCATATACGGCCAAAAGGTCGTTCATAGCGCGGATCGTATGAGCGCGTCTTTGAACGTTCCACGTCATTTGATGGGATTCACCATAATCTGCAGCTCCGGACCCACCGGTCACCCGGAGATCTTCGCCTTGTAGGCGCCCCATCCGGAGTACGACCGATAGCCGACGATGCCGATCGATCCGCTGATTCCGCCGCCCCGTCGAGGGTGAGCGTCATCTGCCCCGATCTCGGGGCGTAAAGGTCGGCGGCCGGCCCACTGGACGCGGTGAAGTTGTTCCCCAGGGTCGCCGAGAGTCGGAGGTGGGGGTGGGGATGATTCTGGAGAAGAGGTGCATGACAGGCTCCGTCTCCGCCGAAGGCCGGGCGGAGGTGGCTCCTCCTCCTGTGCCCCCTTTGGACGGAGCTTCGACGGCCCGATGTTTCACTGCGGAACACGAAAATGTCCACACACGACCCGCGGAGCCGCCGCCGTGGCGGTGCTCCGGCGCGTCGGTCGACGCCCGATGAGCCGGTGAGATGCCTGTCTCACCGCTGCCGTACGGCATTGGACGTTTTCCCCCGGGTAAACCTAGAGTCTTCCCATGACGTCTGGTGAACTGGTGCTCCGTAAGGCCGAGAAGTCCGACGCGGATGAGATCTTCGCGCTGGCGCGTGAGTTCGCTCTGACGTTCCGGCCGGAGCGTGCGCCGTTCGACGCGGCCTTTCCGCGGCTCCTCGAGAACGAGGACACGCTGCTGATCGTGGCCACGCTCGACGGGGTGGTCCGGGGCTATCTGCTCGGCTTCTCGCATCTCACGCTGTTCGCCAACGGCCCGGTCGCCTGGGTGGAGGAGGCGATGATCGACAGCGGCTACCGCCGCCACGGCATCGGCCGCAGGCTGCTCGTCGAGTTCGAGACGTGGGCGCGCTCGCGGGGAGCCGGCTACGTCGCGATGGCCACCCGGCGGGCGGCCGAGTTCTACGGCGCCCTGAAGTACGAGGTGGCCGGCACCTACTACCGCAAAATGTGCAAGTAACCACCCCAGCCCCAGATTTCCCTCCGAATCCCCCCTCCCCCCGTGATCTTGCGAAGACTCGCACGGAGGCTGCTCTGCCTGCGGCTTTGTCGTGCGTGATCTTGCAGTATTGAGTGCAAGATCACGAAAGGTATAATCGCAGGTCAAGGGGGACGATTGCGAGTTTCTGCAAGATCACGACAGGTGAATGACCAGGTCAGCCGGTCAATCTGCGAGTATTCGCAAGATCACGAAGTGAGCGAGGTGAGCTGGGCGTCGAGGCGGTAGCCGTCGACGGTGACGTAGACCGAGTCCCCCGGCTGGGCGTTCAGCCGCATCAGGACGGGCTGGAGGGAGTCGAACACCGGCTGCCGGTCCCGCCAGACGAGCACGACCGCGTTGTCGCCGGGTCCGGTGACCGACAGCAGCGTGCCGGGGCGCATGCCGAGCTGGGCGGCGTACCCTTCGGGGACGGCCACCGGCCCGCCCCGCAGATGCTCGCTGGTGACGTCGATCCGCTGCCAGCGGCGCGGGTCGGAGGCGGGGCTGGAGGACGGGCGGGGACCCGGCACGAGATGCGGCCGGGGCTGCTGGCGCGGTTGCTGCTGCTGGTGCGGCTGCTGCCGAGGCGCCCCGCCGGTGAGCGCGTTCAGCGCGGCCAGCGCGGTCGCCGCGTCGGGCCCGTTGTTCGCCTGCGAGGGGATCGGTACGCCGCCACGGTGCTGGTGGCCGTTCGCCCCGGGCGTGCGGCGGGGCAGTGGCGCGGGCTTTTCCGGCTGTGCGGTGGGTGCCTCCGGCCGGGGCATCGACTCCAGCCAGGCCCTGGCCGAGTGCGCCCGGATGCCGAGACGGCCGAGCAGTTCGATGACGTCGGCGTCGGCGGGCTTGCCCGTCAGGAGCTGGCGGGTCTTGTCCCGCAGCCCGAACAGGTCGCCGACGACGAGCCAGCCGTCCTGGAGGCGGCGGTCGGGCATCAGCGTGACGAGCACCCGCCACAGCGGCACACCGAGGGCCGGCACCTCGACCGGGTGGGAGGGGTCGGCGGCGATGAGCTGGTCCTGGGTGGCGGCCGCGCCGAGCCACTCGGTCAGCCCGAACAGGTGACCGGTGAGAGGCGCGGAGTCTGAGGAACGCAGCCACTGGAGCACCCGCTCTTCTGCGGCTCGCTGCGCGTGGGACAGGGCATCGCGGTCGACGTTGAGGTTGTGGGCGAGCTCGCGAAGGCCGACCGGCTCGGCCGCGAACAGCCGCTGGGCCGCGACGGCCCTGGTGAGCGGGTCCCAGCCGCGGAACAGTCCGTCCACGAGCACGACCATCGGGTGTTCGCTCGGCGGCGGCGGAGGCTCGGGCGCGGCCATGGGGGCGGCCATGGGGGCAGGTCGTGCCGGAACCGCCTGGGGAGGTGCCGTCTGCGCGGGCGTCGCCGGAACAGGCCCTGTCGTGATGGGCCCTGTCTGCCGCGACGCCGCCCGCATCGGTGCCGTCTGCATCGGCCCCGTGTGCGTCGGCGTCGCCGCGGTGGAGGCCGGTACGGCTGCCGCCCGGGCCGCGGCGGCGGGCTCAGTCCCGGAGGAGGCGAGATGGCCGAAGATCTCCCGGAAGACGGTGGCGAGAATGACCTCGGGGGAGGCGGGAGCGGCGGGGGCCTGCAGGTCGCAGGGGGTGAGGCGGCGCAGCCGGTACCAGCCGCCCAGGCCGTTGACCAGTGAGCGAACCGGTTCGGGCCAGCCGGGCAGGGCCGGGTCCACGGTGTGCACCTGTAGCGCGGGAAGCAGGTCGGTGAGCGGGAGATGGTCCCAGCGGCCCACCGCCAGCCGGGCGAGCCGCTCGCAGAGCCAGTCGACACCGGTCGCCTCCATGGCCCGTCCGAGCGTGATTGAGGCCCACCAGCCGCCGGGCAGGCGTGGGTCGGCCAGCATTTCGGCCACCTGCTGCGGACGGCTCCAGCGCAGGGCGGGAACCATGTCGCTCAGGCAGATCCTTGACTCGGCGTCCATCGGTTTGACCGAACCCTCCCGCGAGTGACGCATGGTGCTAATGGTGCAGCTTACGCCGCTGACGAGCAATTGGTGTCAATAGGATAAAGTTCCCGGCGACCGGTCGGCCACAGGTCGGCCACCGACCTGCGCGACCGCCGCCGATCCCGCCTCGCAACCCTTCCGGAGGGCGTCATCGGGAGCCAGCCCGGACAGCAGGCCGGCGAGGAGGCCTGCCGCGAACGCGTCTCCCGCGCCCGTGGAGTCGACCACGGCCGCGGCGGGTGCGGAGGCACGCGCGATCACCCTCCCGCCCCGGGCGAGCAGCGCACCCTCGGCCCCCAGTTTCACGACGGCCAGGCCGTACCGGGTGCTGAGGACCTCGGCCGCCGCGTCGGCGCGCCGTTCCCCGGCGAGCAGCAGGGCCTCCTCCAGGTTGGGCACCACGACCCCGGCGGGGGAGGTCTCCCGGAGGAACCGCTCGGGCCCGAAGCCGCGCAGGAATCCGGCCGAGGCCGGGTCCACGCTGATGGTCACGCCGCGCCCGGCCGCCTCCCGCATCGCCAGCCGGGCCAGCTCCAGCCCCGGCTCGGCGAACAGCGTGTATCCCGACAGGTGCAGGTGCCCGACCCCGTCGAGCAGCGCGGGCGTCCAGTCGGCCACTCCGATGCGGCCGCCGGCGCCGCGGTTGGTGAGCATGGACCGCTCTCCCTTACCTGGCCCGGCGGCGCCGTCGACCATCGAGATCACGATCGCGGTCGGCTGCTCGGGGTCGATCCGCACGTGCGGCCGCACCCCGGTCCGCGCCAGCTCGGCCATGTGCCACTCGCCGGTGTCGCGGCCGGCCCGGCCCAGGAAGCGGGTGTCCACGCCGAGATGGGCCGCCCAGGCCGCGGTGTTCGCCCCCGAGCCGCCCGGACGCAGCGTGATGTCGGCGGGTGTGTCGGTGCCGGTGGCGACCGGGTGCGCGTGCAGCGCCACGACGTCGGTGACGACGTCGCCGATCACCAGCAGGCCGGTCATCAGATCCCCCCGCCCATCAGGTTCGCGCGGTCCAGGACGCCGCGATCTCGGCGGCGAGGCGGGTGTTTCCCCGTACGGCGGACAGGTTGGCCTCCAGCGACGCGCCGCCGGTGCCCTCCACGAGGTACTCCAGCAGGAACGGGGTGATCGCCTGGCCGGTGACGCCCCGCTCGTCCGCCGCCCGCAGCGCCTCGGACAGCACACGATCGTGCAGCGACGGGTCGAGCTGCAGCTCGACGGGGACCGGGTTGGCCACGATCAGCGCGGTCTCCGGGCCGTCCAGCGCGTCCTGGGCGCGCATGATGCCTGCCGTCTCGGCCGGCGTCTCGACGCGCCAGTCGACGGGCTCGCCCGAGCTGTGCAGGTAGAAGCCGGGGAAGTGGTCGGTACGGTAGCCGACGACGGTGACCTGCCTGGTTTCCAGGCGCTGCAGCGTCGCGGGCACGTCGAGGATCGACTTCACGCCCGCGCAGACGATGGTGATCCTGGTACGGCTCAGCATGTCGAGGTCGGCCGACTCGTCCTGCACGGCCGTCCAGCCCCGGTGCACTCCGCCGAGTCCCCCGGTGGCGAACACCCGGATGCCGGCTCTCGCGGCGAGGAACGAGGTCCCCGAGACCGTGGTCGCGCCGCTGAGGCCCAGGGCCGCCGCCGGAGCGAGATCGCGGAAGCCGAGCTTGCGCAGGCCAGGCTCGGTGGCGATCCGCTCCAGGCCGGTCTTGTCGAGACCCACGTGCGGCACGCCGTCCAGCACCGCGATCGTGGCCGGTACGGACCCCGCCTCCCGGACGATCCCCTCCAGTTCCAGGGCGACCTGGAGGTTGCGGGGCTGGGGCAGCCCGTGGGAGATGATGGTGGACTCCAGCGCCACGACCGGCCTGCCGTCGGCCAGCGCCCCGGCGACCTCGTCGGATACCCGCATGTCTCTCCTGTCTTTGAGGGAATTTGTCCGCTTCGGGACATTATGCCGGTCATGACGTCTTCTGAGTGAGTTGCCGACCCCGGGGCTCAAGAATCGTCGTTCACTGGCCGCCGCGTACCGGTCCGTCCCCGTACAACGCCGTGAGGTCGACCAGGAGCAGGTCACGGCGTCGAGCCGCCGCCTGCTGAACATCTGGGTGGAAGCCGTGGAGGGAACACAAGACCAGGGAAGCGTCCTCGGCGTGGTGGCCCAGGCCCGCCAGCAGGTCCCGGATGTGCTCGAGGCGTTCCACGTCCCGTACACCGCGCGGCTGGATCGTCGCCTTCGCCTCGCCTATGAGAGTGATCCGGGCATGGGCCGACTGGGGACGCTCGCCCGGAGCGAGCGCGAGCACATCCACCTCATGCTTCGTCTTCGCCGCCGGGTCGGGCACCTCGGTGGAGCCCACCCCACCGATTCGGAGAGCGGTCTCGTCCGGAGCGAAGGCGCGGACCCACTGGCGGACGAGGGCCTCGAAGTGCGGTCCAAGAATCTTGGAGTGGAAGGTGGGGCGGGACTCCAGCCATGCCTGCCGGGCGCGGCCGTGCTCGACCATGTCCACGAGCGGCAGGGTGATCAGCTGGTTGAAGCGGATCACCGGATCGGCGACGGTGATCACGGGGCTGCGGGCCTTGAGGAGATCCTGCGCCTTGTGCAGGTAGCCCGCCGACTCGAGCACCTCCAGTGGGGCGATCACAGTTGAGCGCTGGCGTTCCAGCAGGCCACCGATCCGCGCCGGGGTGGAGGCGCCCTGTGCGACCGCGGACAGCAGGTCGTAGTAGAGGGTGCGATGGGTGATTCGCGGGTCCTCACGCAGCAGGAATTCCGCCTCGACCCGTGAGTAGAGGGCACGACCGGGGTCGAGGAGTGTGCGCTGGATCCAGTCGTCGAACTCCGCCGTGCTCTGCGGACTCCCACCGGGCGCGAGGGGCCGGTAGCCAGGAGCGCCGCCCACGCAGGCGTTCACCAGCAGCGCTACCTCGGGATCGTCGACCTGCCAGTGTTCCCGTGCTGTGCGGTAGCCGAACGCCTGCAGGCGCAGGTCGAGCATGGCCCGGCCGCGAAGCGGCTTGGTGCCCGACAGCAGCTCGTTCATCACGCTCATCGCCGAACCGCACAGGACGATCCGCCCGCCCGGCGCCTTTCCCGACTGCGAGCGGTCGTAGAGCAACTGCAGCAGTCCGGGGATCTCAGGGGAGTGCTGGAGCAGGTAGGGCAACTCGTCGATCACCAGCAGCGGAGCTCCAGGCGCACGGTTGACCACATCCAGCGCGGTGGTCAACACCTCCTCCCACCCCTCCAGGCGCAACGCACCCACGGGTACGCCCGCGTGCTCGGCCACGGCCTCGCTGAACCGCTGCAGGGCCAGGACCCGACCCTCCTCCTGCACGGCGGTCAGGTACAGGCCACCGGCCGCCTCCGTGAGCGCCTCCAGCAGGAACGACTTCCCGTTGCGGCGCCGCCCCGACATGATCGCCACGCGCAGCTGCGGTGCCGGATCCTCCACGAACTCCCGCAGCAGCGCCCACTCCCGGTCCCGATCCAGCACCCGGGTCGGCTTGCCCAGCTGTTCAGCCATGCACCTACCACTTTCGTTATGGTCGACCCATACGGATTCGGTTAAGGTCAACCATAACAAGTGATGGCGCTGCTCAGCCGGCCGTCCAGGAGGGAGGCCGCTTCTCCCGGAACGCCCGGATGCCCTCCTGGCCCTCCGCCGAGGTGAAGCGCTCGGCCGACAGGTCGGCCATGCGGCGCAGCCCCTCGTCGAAAGACATCAGCGGCACCTCACGGACGAGCCGCTTGGTCGCGGCCAGCGCCTCGGGGCCGCCGCGCAGCAGCATGCCCGTGTAGCGGGCCACCTCGGCGTCGAGGTCGCCGGCCGGCACGGCCCGGGTCAGCAGCCCGACCTCCACCGCGCGATGGGCGTCGAAGACCTCGCCGGTCAGGAAGTACTCCGCCGCCGCCCGGGGATCGAGCCGCCGCAGGCAGGTCACCGCGATCATCGCGGGGGCCACCCCGAGACGCACCTCGGTGAACGCGAACGACGCGGTGTCGGGGGCGACGGCGAAGTCGCAGGCCGCCACCAGGCCCAGGCCGCCCGCGCGGGCCGTGCCGTTCAGCCGGCACACGACCGGCTTGGGACTCTCCCAGATCAGGCGCAGGACGTCAGGAAAGGACGCGGTGACCGGTGCGCCGCCGCTCCGCTGCTCCTTCAGGTCGGCGCCGGCGCAGAACACCGGCCCGGCGCCGGTCAGCACGATCACCCGGACCGACGGCTCGGCCAGGGCCAGGCCCAGCGCGTCGTCCAGTTCGCCGAGTAGCCGGGCCGACAGGGCGTTGCGGTTGTGCGGCGAGTCGAGCGTGATAGTCGCCACACCGCCCGCCTGCTCCCGGCGAACCAACGGTTCCATCAAGCCCCCCTCTGTCAAGGAAAGATCGGCTGCGATGAAGGTTAACCGCAGTGCGACCACCCGCTGCTCCACGTGGCGGATCCGTACCCGCCGCCCCAGGTGACGCACTTGCGCGCCGCGGGCAGCCTGAGCGGCCCCGCGTACACGGTATAGGTGCCGGAGTCGGTGGCGGATCCGCCGTCCTTCACCTTCAGCACCGCACTCATCTTGATCTTCCCGGGGACCACGTACTTCGACAGCGTGATCACGCAGTTCCTGCCGGTGGACGCGTCGTAGAGCAGGTAGGTGGTCGCCTGGCCGCCGTAGGCGTGCGAGTCGATCACCTTGAAGCCGGCCCCGCAGACCCCTGCGGCCGTGTACGGGTTCGGCTTCGGGGGAGGCGTGGGGGAAGGCTTCGGCGATGGTTTCGGCGAGGGCTTGGGAGCAGGCGTCGCGGAAGGCTTGGGCGGAGGCTCCGGTGCCGGCGTGGGAGAGGGCAGCGGCGTCCGGCTCGGTGAGGGCTCCGGTGAGGGCTGCTGGGAGGGTTTTCGCGACGGGGTCGGTGACGGCCCCCGCGAGGGGACTCGCGTCGGCTTGGACGTCGGGACGGATGTCGGGTCGGACCGCCTGATCGGGGCGGCGGTGTGCCGGGCGCCGGGCGTGGGCCGCTTCCGGGCCGATGGAGAGGGAGACGGGGTGCGCGGACGGGCCGGCACCTGAACGACATTCGCCGGTGTCCGGCCCGGTTCGGCCCCGTCCGTGGTGAGCGCCTCCGCCGTGGCCTGCCCGCTCTCGCCGCCGCTGAGCGACACCGCGGTCGCGGTTCCCGCCGCCGCCACCGCGACAACGGCCGCCAGGGCCAGCGGCAGCACCGGCGTGCGCGGCCTCCGCCGCCCCGCCGAATGCCCGACTTCCGCCGAGCCGGGCCGTACGGGCGGCATGCCCACGGGCACGGTGGGTCCGCCGGTGAGCTGGGTGACGATCGCCTCGGCCGACGGGCGCAGCGCGGGGTCCTTCGCCAGGCAGGCCGCGACGAGGTCCCGCAGCGGCGCGGTCAGCAGACCGAGGTCGGGTTCGGCGGTCAGAATGCGGGTGATCACGGAGGGGATGGAGTCCGCGCCGAACGCGGGCCGCCCCGTGGCGGCGAACACCATCGTGACGCCCCAGGCGAACATGTCGGCCGCCGATGTGGCCGTTCCGCCGCTGAGCAGCTCCGGTGCCAGGTAGGACGGCGTGCCGATGGTGGTGCCGGTGGCCGTCGCCTGGGGCGAGTCCAGTGCCCTGGCCACCCCGAAGTCGATCACGACGGGCCCCTCCGGGCCCATCAGCACGTTCGCCGGCTTGAAGTCGCGATGGGTGATCCCGGCCCGATGGATGGCGACCAGGGCGGTGGCCGTGCTGATGGCGAGGCGTTCGAGGGCCGCGCCGCGGCGGGGACCTTCACGCTCCACCAGCTCACGCAGCGACGGCCCGGAGACGTACTCGCTGACGATGTACGGCCGGTCGCCGGCGAGATCGGCGTGCAGGACCGGCGCGGTGCAGAAGCGGGCGACCCGTTGTGCCAGCGCCACCTCCCGCAGGAACCGCTGCCTGGCCTCGCGGTCGATGACGAACCGCTGATGCAGCAGCTTGACCGCGACGGGTTCGCCGGTCGGGCCGCGGCCCAGGAAAACGATGCCCTGGCCGCCCTCGCCGATCCGGTCGACCAGTTCGTACGGCCCGAGCCGGCTCGGATCGCCTGCCCCTAACGCCACCATTGCCCCCGTTTAGCACCAAACAATGTGACCTGGCCGGAAACGTTAGCAGCGGTCAGGGAGTGTCCCGTGAAACTTCGGCGACCGCGGGAGGCAAGAAGATCCACAGGGCAGGACCTTAGATCGCCTTGCCCGGGTTCAGGATGTTGAGCGGGTCGAAGACCTGCTTGATGCCCTGGTGGATCTCGGTGACCACCGGGCCGGTCTCCAGGCCGAGCCAGCGTCTCTTGATCACCCCGACGCCGTGCTCGCCGGTCAGCGTGCCGCCGAGCGCCAGAGCGGCCCGGAACACCTCGTCGGCGGCGGCCCACACCTCGGGCGGCGGCTCGGCCAGGCCCCGCTCGAAGATGAAGACCGGGTGCGTGTTGCCGTCACCCGCGTGCGCGACGGTCGCGATCCTGACGCCGTGCCGGGCCGCCACGTCCTCGATGGTGGAGATCATGTCAGGCAGCACCGACCTGGGCACGCACACGTCCTCGACCAGGCACTGGCCGAGTCGCTCCTTCGCCTGGTAGGCCAGCCGCCGCAGGCCGATCAGTTCGTCGGCCTCCTCCGGGCTCGACGAGACGGCGACGAACGACGCCGCCTCGCACAGCTTGGCCATCTGGTCCGCCGAGCTCTCGGACTGGGCGATCAGCATCGCGCGGGTGCCCGGCTCCAGCCCGATGTTCTTCCACTCGTCGATGGCCTCCAGCGTGGTACGGTCCATCAGCTCGAGCAGCGACGGGTTGCAGCCGGCCGCGATGATCGCGGAGACGGCCGACGCCGCGTCGCGCAGCGAGGTGAACTCGGCGGCGACCGTGGCGAGCTCGGCGGGCGCCCGCCGCAGCCGCAGCGTCGCCGCCGTGATCACGCCGAGCGTGCCCTCAGAGCCGACGAAGAGGCCGGTCAGGTCATATCCGGTCACGCCCTTGACGGTCCGGCGGCCGGTGTTGATGATCCGCCCGTCCGCGAGTACGACCTCGAGCCCCAGCGTGGAGTCGCGGGTCACGCCGTATTTCACGCAGCGCAGCCCACCCGCGTTGGTCGCGAGGTTGCCGCCGATGGTGGATACCTCGTACGACGACGGGTCGGGGGCGTACATCAACCCGTGTTCGCGGGCCGCCCGGTCCAGGTCGGCGGTGATGACGCCGGGCTCGGCCACCGCGATCTCGTCCTGGGGCGACAGCTCGCGGATCCGGGTCATCCTGGCGAGCGAGAGGATCAGGCAGCCGTCGGTCGCGGTCGCCCCGCCGGCGAGGCCGGTGCCCGCGCCGCGGGGCACGACGGGCACCCGGTGCTCGGTCGCCCAGCGCATCGTCGTGACGACGTCGTCCCGAGTCTCGGCGAGGACGACGCCGAGCGGCCTGCCCGGCGGCACGAAGGTCCGGTCTCTGGCGTACGACTCGGTCACGTCGGGGTCGGTGAGGACCCGCCCGTCCGGGAGTGCGGCGATAAGGTCTTCCACGCCTGGACTTTACGGCATGTTCCCGGCAGCGGTGGTAACCGGAACTTTGCCTAAGTTTCCGGATAGATCACGGTTTTACAACCGTTATTGGTTCTCTTTACTTTTTCCCTTAAGGTCCCGATGCGCGCTCATCCCGGCGCGCCGAGCATGGGCGTCCGGGAACCCCGGACGGGAAGGGATCTCGTTGTCCAACAGACTCCGGCGTCTTGCCGCGATGGTGCCCGCGCTGGGCCTGGTGGCCGGCGGTCTGGCCGCCCTCGGCGCGGCCACCCCCGCCGCCACCCCCACCGCCGGCTACCAGCCTTCGGCGAACGACTACTACATCAACTACGCTCCGCCCCGCATCCAAAGCGACACCACGCTCACCGAGGAGCGGGTCCCCGACAAGGGCGCCCGGCGCACGCTGGCCCTGGCGCACTCGGTCGACCGCAAGTTCGCCATGGGCAACCCCGTCGCCGCGCGGGTCCTCGCGAAGCATGAGCGGGAGGCCATCAGGACCGGGCAGAACCCCTCCGACTTCTACAAGAGGTCGAAGACCACCAAGAAGGCCAAGCTCCTCACGCTGCTCATCGAGTTCAACGACCAGGCCAACGACGACTTCTCCGGCTGGTCGCACCCCAAGACGATCAACGACGTCAACGACTGCGTCACCGAGCCGCCCGGCACGAAGCTGAACGGGCCGCTGCACAACCGCATCCCCGACCCGGCGCTCGCGGCCGGCGGGGGCAAGGACAACAACACGATGTGGGTGCCGGACTTCAGCACGACCCACTACAACGACATGCTCTACAGCTCGAGGGGGATCACCAAGCGGGTCCGCACGGACCTGACCGACCCCCGGGACGGCCGGAAGGGCATCGACCTCTCCGGCTACACCATGAAGAACATGTACGAGGAGCTGTCGAAGGGCGCCTACACCGTCAGCGGTGAGGCGGTCGGCTGGATCAAGGTCCCGCACTCCGAGGCCTGGTACGCCGCGGGCAAGTGCGGCACCATTCCGCAGGACATGTCGGGGCACCCCGACAACCCGCGCGGCCCCGGCCAGCTCGCCATCGACGCGGTCAACGCCCTCGCGGCCCAGAACCCGTCGTTCCCCTGGGCCGACTACGACAAGGAAGACGTCTCCGACTACAACGGCAACGGCAACTACGACGAGCCGGACGGCGTCATCGACCACCTCGTGCTGATCCACGCCGGTGCTGACAAGTCGGGCGGCGGCGGCGCCGAGGGGACCTTCGCGATCTGGGCGCACTCCAGCAGCGTGGCCGGCGGCTACACCGTTCCCGGCACGAACGTGAAGATCTCCAACTACATCGTGCAGCCGGAGGACTCCGGCGTCGGTGTCTTCGCCCACGAGTACGGCCACGACCTCGGTCTGCCGGACCTGTACGACACCAGCGGCAACGGCGACTCGGCCGTGGACTTCTGGGACCTCATGTCCAGCGGCTCCCACGCCGGGCCGATCATCCAGGCCATGCCCACTCACATGGGCCTGTGGGACAAGTGGGTGCTCGGCTGGGCCGATCCGAAGATCGTCGAGCCGGGCGGTAAGAAGGAGATGATGGTCGTCGGCCAGACCTCGAATACGCCCAAGGGCACCGAGGACGGCGTGCGCATCAACCTGCCGGACAAGCACGTGGTCATGTCCACTCCGCACAGCGGCGCCAACCTGTGGTGGTCCAACAACGACCAGTCCTGGGGTGACTCCAAGCTGACCAGGACGGTCGACGTCCCGGCCGCGGCGGACGCGAAGTTCCAGTGGTGGAGCGACTGGAGCATCGAGCAGGACTGGGACTTCGGCTTCTTCGAGGTCTCCGACGACGGCGGCGCCACCTGGACCGAGCAGAAGGTCTACTTCGACGGCGGCGAGCTCGCCAGCACCGGCGACGACTACGACGACCCCAACAAGCGCCTGCAGGACTACGGCGGCAAGAAGTACGGCATGACCGGTGAGAGCGGCGGCTGGGTGCACCTGTACGTCGACCTCGCGCCGTTCGCCGGCAAGTCCGTGCAGGTCCGCTTCCGGTACGCCACGGACGCGGCGGCCATGGAGCGCGGCTGGTTCAACGACGACTTCTCGGTCACCGGTGGCGGCGCGACCGTCTGGAGCGACGACGTCGAGAACGGCGCGAACGGCTGGACCGCCACGAAGGGCACCTTCACCGACACCACCGGCGCCGGCTGGGTGACCCACTCCGGCGAGCTGAAGGCCGCGCAGTACTACCTGGCCGAGTGGCGGAACCTCGACGGGTTCGACAACGGTCTGCAGTACACCTACGACACGTCCTTCATGCGCGACGGCGCGTGGAAGGTGGAGAGGATCAAGTACAACGCGCCCGGCCTGCTCGTCTGGTACCGCGACGCCGCTCGCAACAACAACAACGTGTCGGACCCGGTGTTCGACCTGCCGTCGGTCGGTCCGAAGGGTCAGCTCCTCCTCGTGGACTCGCACTTCGAGCCGCTGCGCCGTACCGGTGCCGCGGCCGCGAAGGACGGGAGCGTCCTGAAGAATCTGCCGTCCCGCCCGCAGTCGTCCAACGCGGCGTTCAACTTCTTCGGCACCTACCCGTTCAAGGAGTGCATCGAGGGCGAGCCGTTCACGGAGTACTGCACCTCGTTCGGCAAGCTGCCGGCGGTGAAGACCTTCACCGACGCCAAGGGCTGGTACCCCGGCCTGGAGATCAGGGACGGCGCGCTGTACTTCCGGCACCGTGACGCCTCGGTCGTCGTGCCGTCCAAGGACAACGAGCCGTACACGACCCGGATCGTCCACCCCGACGGTTCCCCGGCCACCGAGCTGTACGGCACCGACATCGGCGGCCCCATCCTCGGCACCGGCAACCCCGGCGACGTGGGCAAGCAGCTGGGCGTCCAGGTGGAGCTGGTCAGCCCGCTGCCGAACAACAAGTCCGCGCTCCTCTACGTCACGCCCGCCAAGAAGTGACGCCTGACGGGTGATGACAAGTGAAAGCAACGCCTAGCATGTGAGCTCATGCGGACCACGGCGGAGCACACGGCGGCCATCCACGACAAGCGGATGGCCGCCGTCGTCGTCAACACCAGGTCGCTCCGGGGCCGTCGCCGCTACCCCGAGGCGCTGCGGCTGCTCCGGGCCGGGGGCTTCCGGCTCACCGGCGTGCACGCGGTGACCGGCCCGGCGCGGCTGCGCGAGTCCATCACCCGGGCCCTCGCCGACGAGCCGGATCTGCTGATCGTCGGGGGCGGGGACGGCATGCTCAGCAGTTCGATCGAACACATCGCCGGCCGCGACGTCGCCCTCGGCGTGCTGCCGCTCGGCACCACCGACGACTTCGCCCGCAGCCTCGGTCTGCCCCTGGACCTGGCCGGCGCGATCAGAGCGCTGGCCGGGGGCAAGGTCGCCGACATCGACCTCGGCATGTGCGGTGATCGGCCATTCGTCGGCCTGACCAGCTTCGGCGTCTCCGTCGAGGTGGCCGGAACCGTGAAACCCCTGGTCAAGCGCGCCCTCGGCCGTGTCGCATACCCGCTGACCGCGATGCGGATCCTCCCGGGCCACCGGCCGTTCCGGGCCTTCGTCACGGTCGACGGCGTGCGCCACGAACTGCTCACCCACCAGCTCAACATCGCCAACGGCCGCCACCACGGAGGCCGGCAGATCGCCAAGGACGCCGGCATCGACGACCGCGGGCTCGTCGCCTACCAGCTCGGCTCGGGCAAGTGGCTGCGGCTGGTCGGCGAGACCCTGGTCAGGGCCACCACCGGCAAATGGCGCAGCCTCGCCGGCGGTCCCTTCGTCACCGGCGGCGAGATGCTGGTGGAGACCGACCCGCCGATGGCCGCCGACATCGACGGAGAGGTGCGGCTGCGCACCCCGCTGCTCATCAGGACGATCCCGGGCGGCGTCCGCGTGATGGTCCCGGCGGACTTCGTCGACACCTGATCCCTACTCCGTGAAGGACCGGTAGGCGGGCCGCAGCAGGTCGAGGAGCGGAATGTGCCGCGCCTTCACCGGCGGCGGATCGAGCGCCCGCAGCAGCAGATCGGGCGGCGCCTCCGAACCGTCCGAGGGACCCTGGGACGGGGACAGCCGCGCCGGCGAGACACCCGGCTCGTAGAAGTCGTCGATCCGCTCGACGAACGGGACGTCGGCCACGTCGAGGAGCCCGGGCTTCCCGCCGCCATCGGCTTCGCCGTCGTCGTTTCGGCGCAGGGCGTCGAGCAGCGCGTCCCTGGCCATGCCCCGCCAGGCCAGCACCAGGAACGGGTCGTCGTCGAACGCCTCCGCCAGGACGTACAGCACGGCCGACAGGTGCTTGCACGGGAAACCCCAGTCCGGGCAGGAGCAGTCCATCTCCAGCCCCCGCTGTTCGGGGAAGAGCGGCAGCCCGCAGCCGCGGAACACGTCCTCGATCTCCGGCGGCATCTCTCCGGCGAGCAGCTTGGCGCGGTGGAGCGCCTGCGCGGCCAGCGCGCCGACCAGCTCGTGCCACTGCTCGCGGCCGTAGGCGGCGATGCCGACCGTCACGCGGTACGGAGTCCTCCGCGAGCCCTGCACCCGGGCCTTCACCAGACCCGGCCCGATCTCGAGGTCGAGGACCTGGCCGGAGCGGGCGTAGGAGCGGCCGCGGCTGAGCCTGCCGGAGTCGCAGACGCGCTCCAGGATGTCGACGAACCTGCGCGACCACCACCGCTCGCCGATCGATCCGCGCCTGTTACGCACCCGGATGCCGCCCTCGACCCGGATCGGCCGCGACGGTTCGAACCAGCCGGACTGCTGCCGCGCCATCACGCCACCGCCTCGGGGCCGAGCCGGAACAGTTCCCGCAGGCTCTCGGTGGACAGGGAGGAGATCCAGTCCTCGCCCGTGCCGACCACGCTCTGCGCCAGCGCCAGCTTCCGCTCGATCATCTCGTCGATCCGCTCCTCCAGGGTCCCGGCGCAGATGAACTTCCTGACCTGCACGTTGCGACGCTGGCCGATGCGGAACGCCCGGTCGGTCGCCTGGTTCTCCACGGCCGGGTTCCACCACCGGTCGACGTGGATCACGTGGTTGGCCGCGGTCAGGTTGAGCCCGGTGCCCGCGGCCTTCAGCGACAGCAGGAAGATCATCGGCTCGTCGTCGTTCTGGAACCGCTCCACCAGCGCGTCGCGCCGCTTCTTCGGCAGCCCGCCGTGCAGCCACAGCACGGGGCGGTCCAGGTGGGCCGTCAGATACGGCTGCAGCATCGAGCCGAACTCGGCGTACTGCGTGAAAACCAGCGCCTTGTCGCCCTCGCCGACGATCTCCTCGGCCAGCTCCTCCAGGCGGGCCAGCTTCCCCGAGCGGCCCGGCAGCCGGGAGCCGTCCTTGAGCAGGTGCGCCGGATGGTTGCACACCTGCTTGAGCTTGGTCATCGTGGCGAGCACGTTGCCGTGCCGTTCGATGCCCTCACTTGCGGCGATCCGGTCCATCATGTCCTCGACGATCGCCTGGTAGAGGCTCGCCTGCTCCGGTGTGAGCGTGCACCAGACCTTCATCTCCATCTTCTCCGGCAGGTCGGAGATGATCGTCTTGTCGGTCTTCAGGCGCCGTAGCACGAACGGCCCGGTGGCCCGCTTCAGCGCGGCCGTCGCCGCCTCGTCGCCGTGCCGTTCGATCGGCTCCTGGTAGCGCTGCCGGAACGCGGCCGCCTGCCCGAGCAGGCCCGGATTGCAGAACTCCATGATCGACCAGAGTTCGGCCAGGTGGTTCTCCACGGGAGTGCCGGTCAGCGCCAGCCTGGTCCGCGCCGGAAGTGACCGTACGGCCTGGGCCTGTCTGGCCGCACTGTTCTTGATCGCCTGAGCCTCGTCGCAGACGATCCGGCCCCAGCCGAACCCGGCCAGGGCATCGCGGTCGCGCAGGGCCGTGCCGTACGTGGTGAGGACGAGGTCGGCGGCGCCGACCCGCTCGGCCAGCTCCTCGCCGCGCAGTCGGCCCGCGCCGTGGTGGAGGTAGACGTCCAGCGACGGGGCGAATCTGGCGGCCTCCTTCTGCCAGTTGGTGAGCAGCGACATCGGGCACACCAGCAGCGTCGCCCCCACCGGTTCGCCGGATTCACGCTCTTTTGCGAGGAGTGAAAGTGTTTGGGCGGTCTTGCCCAAGCCCATGTCGTCCGCGAGGATGCCGCCGAGCCCGATCTGGGACATGAAGCTGAGCCAGGCCAGGCCGCGCTCCTGGTACGGCCGGAGCGTGCCGTGGAAGGCCGCCGGAGTCGCGACGGGTTCGAGACGGCGGTCGGCCTCACCGGACAGCAGGTCGCCGAGGAGGCCGTCGGCGTCCACCTCGACCAGCGGGAGGTCGGCGTCCCCGCCGTCGACCACCTCCCGGAGGATCTCCCCGACGGTCGTCTGACCCGAGCCGCGGCGCTCCACGGCCTTCAGCGCGGCGTTCAGCTGCCGGGCGTCCAGCTCGACCCATTGCCCGCGCACCCGGATCAGCGGCACCTTGAGCCTGGCCAGCTCGGCCAGCTCCGCCTCACTGATCGTCTCGTCGCCGATGGCCAGCTCGGCGCGGAAGTCCACGAGCTGCGCCAGCCCGAATCCCTGGTCAGCGGCGGCACCGGGTCCGCTGCGAGAACGTGTGGTGAGCTTGAGACCCAGCTTGGTACGGCCCGCCCAGGCGGGCAGCTGCACGCCGAACCCGGCCGACTGCAGGAGCGGCGCGGCGTGGCGGAGGAAGTAGAAGGCTCCCTCCACGTCCAGCTCGATCCGGGCCGGCCGGGCCTCCCGGAGCGCGTCGTCGATCTTCGGGTAGAGGCGGGCCGCCCGGCCCAGGCCCGCGAGCAGCGTCTCGTCGGGGCGCCCGGGCAGGCCGGGTATGGTCTCGCCGGCCCAGACGAGGGGAGCGGGCACATAGAGGCTCGGGTCCTCGGCCGACTGCAGGGCGAACTCGACCCGCCACGCGCCGGTGTCCGCTACGGCCGGGCGTTCGCGGTATTCGCCGGCGATGTCCGGACTCAGCGACGAGATGAGCTCAGGATCCGGCTCCGGCTCGACGAGGCGGAAGCACACCTTGACCGGGCCGTCGAGCTGGTGGGCCGCCCGGAACCACTCCTGCAGCGGCAGGGCCAGCTTCTCCGCGTCCGCCTGGCTCACACCGGGGAGCGCCACCGCGTCCCCGGTCAGCGCCGCCGTCCACCGGTCGGCCAGCGGACTGCGCTGCCCGGGACGATGCCCGCCCAGCAGTCGCTCGGGCAGGGCCTGCCGTACGGCCGCGTCGACCAGGCACGCCAGCGCCTCGATCAGCACGTGGGCGGAGGGCCGCTCCTCCCGTACGGCACGGCACACCGGCGGCATCGCGGCGGCCAGCTCCCGGAAGCGGGCGGCCTGCGGCCCGGTCAGCACGGGCCGCCAGCGCGCCGCGTAGCCGTCGTCCTCTGCGACGAGCTGGGGCAGCACCCGGCCGCGCCGTACCAGCTCATGGGCGTGCGCTGCGACGGCGGCGAGATAGCGCAGAGACGGCCCGGCCGTCGGCGGCGGCTCGAACGCCGTCGTCAGCGGCCCCGCGGTCAGCATGCGCAGCGCGGGGCCCGGCTCGACCAGCAGCGCGGGCACCCGCCACGATCTGATCCTGGGCTGACGCGCGCCGACCTGAAGGCCGGTCTCGGGGGAGGGCAGGGGGCCGCCGGCCGAGCTCGGCAGCAGCAGCACCGCCTCGCCGGACACGGCCTTGCCCGCCGCCTCGGCCGCTGCGTCTCCCCAGCGCGGCAGTTCGGCGGTCAGGGCCGCCGCCGAAGCGGCGAAGGGATGGGGGCGGAGCTTGGCCCGGGAGGAGGTGACGAGCTCCGCGTCCGTCGTCTCCTCGGCCCAGAGCACGAGCCTCCCGCCGTCCCAGGCCGCGTGGATCACGAGCATGCGTCTCCTCCCGCCCCGGCTCCTCCCGCCACCCCGGAACGCTAGCAGCGAAGTCCACCCCCCAGCGCCATCACTTTTCCGGCATGCTGGACTTACTCAGGACGATGACGAGGAGACCTGATGACCAACCCTGTCGGCACGTGGCCCGCGCCTCGGCGCACCCCGCTCAGCACGGAGGAGAAGGTCAGGGCCGAGGCGGCCTTCGTTCCTCTCGTCGCCGAGCACCTCGCCGCCAGCGGTCGGTTCCGGATCAGCGCCGACACCCCGGAGATGGTGGAGCTGTTCCAGGCGGTCGCCCGCAGGGTGGGCGACATGCTCCGGCGGCCCGTGGTCAGCTACGCCAACGGCAAGGACATCGTGATCACCTTCGGCCAGGAGCAGACGCCCGGCCTCACGCCGCGTTAGCCACGAGACGGGCGGGTTCGAAATCGAATCCGGCTGAGCCTTACTCCACCGCGATGTAGCGGTGCAGGTCGTCGCCGGTGAGCGCGGTCCCGGGAAGGGCGGGTGCCGACCCGCCGCGCAGGCCGCTCAGCACGATCTCCAAGACTCGGGCCGTGGCCTGCTCGGCGGGCATGGCCGGCGGCGTGTAGACGTGCATGGTCATCAGCAGAGCGATGTCGCCGGGGCCGATGTCGTCGCGCAGCGTGCCGTCCGCCTGCGCCTGCTCGGTCATCCGAAGGACGGCCGCGGCCACCCGCTGCCGCATCTCGTGCAGGTCGTGGCCGGCTCGCAGTCGCTGGTTCAGGTGCGGCTCCAGCTTCGCCGACAGCACGCCCATTCGCAGTTCCACGCAGCCGCGCAGGAAGCGGCACAGCGCGTGCCAGGCGTCCGGCTCTTCACGCCAGGCGCTCTCCGCCAGATCCTCCAGGCGGTGCAGACACTCCTCACCGACCGCCCGGAGCAACGCGTCACGATCGGGAAACCGGCGGTAGAGCGTGCCGATGCCGACACCCGCCTGGCGTGCCACCTCCTCCAGCGGCACGTCGGCACCCCGTTCCAGGAGCAGGTCCTGGGCGGCGGCGACGATCAGGTCCCGGTTGCGGCGTGCGTCGGCGCGCAGCCCCGTCGTCCCCGGCTGTTTCCGCGTCTCCACTGTCACCCCACGCGATCTGCTAATTGGATGATTTTCCTCCACTTAGAGTATCGTCTGCTATATGGAGGAAATACCTCCGGTTGGAGAGGTTGTCATGAGACAGCGAACGGTGCTGATCTCCGGAGCCGGCGTCGGCGGGCCCACCCTGGCCTACTGGCTGGCCAGGTACGGCTTCCGCGTCACGGTCGTCGAACATGCCGAGAAGCCGCGTTCCAGTGGAAACCCGGTCGACGTCAGAGGCCGTGCCGTGGACGTCGCCGAGCGGATGGGCGTCCTGCCCCGGCTGCGCGAGGCCGCCGTCGGCACGACGGGCGTCAGCTTCGTCGACGCGGCGGGCGGGCGCGTCGGCCGGATCGACATGCGCGCTTTTCAGCAGCCGGACGAGGTCGAGTTACCTCGCGGCGACCTCGCCTCGATCCTGTACGAGGCGAGCCGCGACGACGTCGAGTTCCTCTTCGACGACTCCATCGCCACCCTTGAACAGGACGAGCACGGAGCCGATGTCGCCTTCGACCGCGCCGCGCCCCGCCGATTCGACCTCGTGATCGGGGCCGACGGCCTGCATTCGATGACGCGCAGGCTCGCGTTCGGCCCCGAGCGCGAGTTCGTCCGCCACATGGGTCTCTATGTCGCGACGACGCCTCTCGACGGCGGGGCGGCCGGACTGGGCCGGGACATCCTCATGCACAACACACCCGGCAAGGCGATCGCCGTCAGCGCCACCCCCAGCGGCGCGTTCTTCCTCTACCGCGGCCCCGCCGAGCCCGGCATCGACCACCGCGACACCGAGCAGCACAAGCGGATGCTGACCGGCGCGTTCGCGGACGTGTCGTGGCGGGCGCCCGAACTGCTGGAGCACGTGCGCGCAGCCGACGACCTCTACTTCGACTCGGTGAGCCAGGTACGCCTGCCCCGCTGGTGGAACGGCCGGGTCGCGCTCGTCGGCGACGCCGCGTCCTGCGTGTCGCTGTTCGGTGACGGCAGCACCCTGGCCATGGTGGGGGCGCACACCCTCGCCGAAGAACTCGCCGCCTGTCCGGACGACCCCCGGGCGGCGTTTCGCGGTTACGAGGCCGCGCACCGGCGCCTCGTGGACCCCAAGCAGCGGATGATCGGTCAGGTTTCGGCGCTCCTGGTCCCCGCGACGCGACGCGGCATCCAGGTCCGCAACCTGGCCACCCGCCTGTGGCCCGCCCTGGCCGCCGCGGCACGGCTGAAGAGTGCTCTCAGCAGGACGCCGGCGGGTCGTCCATGACCGGGAAGACTCCCCGGGACGTGACGGCTCAGCGGGTGAAACCGGAGCCGACGGCTCTGATCGCCTCGGCGAGGTCACAGTCTCCCTGCGGATGGCCCCTTGATTGACAAGCACTTATTGTAATTATGTTGTAACGTTTCGTGTCATGCCGTCCCCCCAGCACGACACACTCAACCTCATGTTCCGCAACCGGCCCGAGCTCGCCGTGGAGATGTTGCGCGACCATCTGGGCGTCGAGGTGCCCGGCGGGCTTCCGGTCCAAGTGGTGGGCAACGAGCTCAACGACCGCCTGTCGAAGGACCGGTACGCCGACACGGTGATCACGGTCGGCCCCCGGCATGCGCCCGAGCACGCCATCATCGTGGAGATCCAGCAGAAGAAAGACGAGGAGAAACGGAAGCAGATCCCCCGGTATGCCGCCACGCTGTGGCTGCAGCTGGACTGCCCGGTCACGGTGCTGGTGATCTGCACGGACGCGGGCACCGCCGAGTGGGCGGCCAAGCCGATCGACACCAAGCTGGCGGGCTACACGCTGAGGTGCGCGGTGATCGGCCCCGACCAGATCCCGCCGATCACCGATCCGGCGGAGGCCGCGGCGCATCCGGAGCTGGCCGCGCTGTCGGTGATGACCCACGGGGAGCAGCCGCCGGTGGCAGAGGCGTTCATAGCCGCGCTGGGACACCTCCCTGAGGATCACGCTCCGCATTACTATGAATACGCCTATCGCTTGGCTTCGCAGGCTGCCCGACTCATGATGGAGAAGATCATGGAATCAGCTTCGGCTACCTGGCCGGTCTACAGCCCCTTCGCCCGTAAGCACTACGGCAAGGGCCTCGAAGAGGGCCGGACGGAAGGCCGGGCGGAAGGTGAGGCGAGGGCGGTCCTGACCGTCCTGCAGGTGCGGGGCGTTGCCGTCTCCGACACCGACCGCGCCCGCATCACCGGCTGCACCGACCTGGACCGGCTCGATGAATGGGCACGGCGCGCCGTCACCGCCACCTCCACCGCCGAACTGTTCATCGACGAACCCGAACGATCCGCCGGGTGAGACGCCGGACGGAAGTTGATGTCCACCTCGTGGCCCCACCACTCGTCCAGGTGCATCACTTCCGAGTCGGCATAGAAAGCGGTGAGGAGGAGACAGAAGGGCGCCCCCCGCATGATCCGCCACCCGACGAACGCCTGCCGGACTCGTTCAGGCCAGGCCGTACCTGATCCTGATCGTCCTGGCCTGTTCGTCCGTCACCTCGGGCGGCGTGCCGGCCAGCGCCTGGCGTAGGTCGGCCAGGATGGCGTCGGTGCTGTCGCGGACACGGGCGCGATGGTGGGCAAGCTCTGCGTCGAACCGCTGCGCGGCCGGTCCCGTCCATACCCCGCCCGAGTGGAAGGCCCGGAACGGCGTGTCGATGCCGCTCGTGATCTCCTGCAACAGCGGCTCCGCCGTACGCAGGGCATCTCCCAACGCCCGATGGAGCGGATTGGGCACCAACATGGCCATGCTGTGATCACTCCTTCTCAGGGGGAGGGGGACACGGTCGCCCCGGGGGCGCTGGCGTCGGTTATCAGCTTCGGCGCGATCAGCTTCATCAACGCCACCACATCAGCCGCGTTGTCCCGCCCCTCGACACCGATCACCAGATCGATCCCGAGCTCTGCATTACCCCAGACGAGCAACGCGTGAGCAGCGTTGTTAGTGCTGTTCGGGTCCTTGAAGTAGTAGCCGGTAGCGCCGGGAACAATCTCAGGCAGCGGGAGGGCGCCGAGGTGGAGCTGCTCCTCAACGCCACCGGAATACCCCTGCGGGGTCAGGCCGATTTGCAGCACCTTCAGTCGATTGCCGCCAGGCCGATAGACCACGCAACTCCCATCACCGAGGCCTCCGGACAGCGTGAGATCGAAATGGCCGCGAACCAGCGGGTCGTGCTGCCCAGTCATCAGCTCCACGGCCCGCAGGGGGATGTGTTCGCAGATGTAGGGAGGAGCGGCCACCGTCGGCAGTGGTGTGTGGTCAACCTTGGCTTCATCATGCTGACAGCCAGTTGCCAGGGTCAGCCCGAACACAATCGCTATCGCGATGAGTAGATTTCTCATCATGATCCGTACTGCGCGAATCCATCAGAGAAGCCCTGATCCACGCGATCTTCGGCTTTCAACCAGGGGTTCCCGGAGGGCCCCTCGTGGAGCCAGCGTTCGTAGGCTTCGAGTCGGCGATATTTATCGGTGCTGTTGGTCGCACTTTCGTCGGTCATCTCGTCCCTGGTCATGAGCGTTCGGCCATCGTTCTTGAGGAAGTTGTTGGGATTGTCACGCGGGTCGTCCCCCTTCTTCAGGCCTTCAAGGGTTGCCCATGGATGGGTCGAGGCGGGCGGGTCAGCCGAGCCGAACAGGCCGTGCTTGAGCATGGCCTGTGACGTGAGGTCGTGTAGGAGGCTGCGGGTTCGGTCGACGGCCGCGTTGGCGTCACTACGGGCCCTGGTCTCGGCGTCGCCCTTGACGCTGTCCTCGATCAGGCCGGTCCACGCGCCCACGACTCCTGCTGTGATCGGCCATGCCCCCGCCTGTGGGATGGCCAGTCCGGTGTTGACCACCGCAGTGAGGACCTTCATGTTCCGCTGTTGTGCCTCGTCGAGATCTTTGCCTTCCTCAATCTTGGCCAGCCCCGCAGCATCGGTGATCATGCCGAAGCTCGCCCCAACCTGTTTCGCATTGGCCAGGAGGGGGACGATGTCGCGCCGGGCGGCCGTCTCACTCGCGCCCTGATCGAGAAGCCGCCCGGTGAACGCCGTCTGGGCGGCGAGGACAGCGGCGAATGCCTGGTCGTCCGTAAACGCCTTCTGCATCACCTGGCGCAAGTCTGCCTTGCTGAATAGCGCTCCCCAGGGGTCCTGACCTGGAACCCCGGGATGATCGGCCCCTGTGACTCCTGTTGCGATCGTGTCTCGGCCGCTCTGAGCTGCACGGTTCACGTCGGCGATGTAGCCGGCGAGGATGTGGCCGGTGGTGGTGGGGGGCACGCGGGAATCGGGGGAAGATTCCTCGTCGATGCGTTGGGCTTCCAGGTGGATGAACTCCGAGGTCAGCTTGGCGGACAGGTAGCCGCGCGATGGCTGTTGCGGCGAACCGTCGTGGTCGCGGAAGGTGAGCGTGGCGGCCTCCAGCGCCTTGCCCAGCGCGGCACCGCCGTCGGGCATGGTCTGCCAGGTCAGGTAGCGCTCCATCATCTTGGCATCGCCCGCGAAGAAGTCCTGGGCCGCCGCGGGATTACGGCTGAGCGCCTCCATGAGGTTCATGCCGATGGTCGGCGCGTTGTACGCCGTCCACTTCCACGCGTCGATCTTCCTGGCGACGGCCACCAGAAAGGCGGAGTCGAAGGTGCCGTCCTTGAGCGTCAGAGCCAGCCCGTAGCCCGAACGCCAGTCGACGGTGGACCGGCCGAGATCGTCGGTGAGCTCGTCACGCCAGGCCGGGCTCAGCTTGGCGCTTGCTGTGCCGAGGGTCTTGCCGAGCGCGGTCTGCAGCCGTGCCACGTTCTTATCCTGCTGATGATTCACCGTCTTGGTCATGAGATTGCGGAATCCCGCCGCGCCCAGCGCGTTCATCAGCGTGACGGCGAAGGTCTGGTCTCCCGTCCGCTTCTCCAGCGCGGCCGCGGTCTTCTCGTCGACCTCGCCGCTCCTGGCCGCCTCGGTCAGCTTGCCGACCGCCGCGTAGACGTCGGGATCGTGGGCGGCCTTGCCGTACAGCTCCTCGTTGAAGGCGGTCAGCCCGCCGGGTACGCCGGAGGAGGTCGCCCATTCGGTGTGCTCGGATCGGATCGTCTCGCTGCGGCGTCGCAGGTCGGGACGGGTGGTGCCGATCCAGCTCTGGACCTCGCGCAGGGCGCCCAGGCGTGAGGTGTCCAGGTTGAGTTGCTGCAATACCCGGCGGAGCTGCGGTTCGTTCCGGCCGAGTGCGTCCTGCGCTCGGCCGAGGCCTCGCTCGAAGTCGTCCATCGCGGCGGGATCGATTCCCGAGAAACCGCCGCTCACCTCTCGAGGCGGGGGCGTTGGGGCGGTCTGCGGGCGTGGGGAGGGTGTCGGAGCGGGCTGTGAACCTGACGATGGCTGGGGTGAGGGCGGCGGAGCGGCCGAGGGCTGAGCACTCGGCGACGGGATGTTGTCCGGAGAGTGCTGGATGCCGTGAGGTGGCGGAGATGACGGCGGTGTCGGTGCCGGCTGAGGAGTGGGTGACGGCTGAGGGGCGCGTGACGGATCGGTCATACGGGCCGGACTCCCACGATGTCGGTTGAACGCGACAACTCCGGCGGCAAGATTATTTACGATCGCCTCGTTTCGTGAACATATCCGTCAGATCCGGTATGACGGATCATTCGCTGCCACCTCCTTCACAGTCTCCGGCCCGATCAGACGGCCGGGAAGAACCTTCGCGACCTGCTGCTCCAACGAAATTGTCAGCACATGGGGTGGCCCGTGCCCGCTCGCCGCCGAGGTCATCGCCGGTGCGGTCCCGCCTGTGCCGTACCTTCAGATCGTTGGCCATTGCGGGCCCACCGATCGGCCGGCGCCCCCTACGCGGACGTTTTGATATGCGGGAGACCATGATGAGCACCGAAGACGGGACGCCGTTGCCGAAGCTGGCCGCCCCGGCTCAGCGGGCACTGCAGGGCGCCGGCTTCACGACCTTGGAGAGCCTGACGCAGGCGACCGAGGTCGAGATCATGGAGTTGCATGGCATGGGACCAGCGGCGATGAAGGCGCTCCGCGCCGCGCTTGATGAGCGCGGCCTGTCTTTCGGTGGCTGACACCTTGATCGATCACCCATGTGAGCGTGCCGGGTCTACCGGCGACGCCACGAGTTGAAGTGAAAAAGTCTCATTACACAGAGTATTTGTGATGTAACGTTGCGCCATGCCTTCCCCCCTGCACGACACACTCAATCTGATGTTCCGTAACCGGCCGCAGCTCGCCACGGAGATGCTGCGCGACCAGTTGGGCGTGGACGTGCCCGGCGGGCTTCCGGTCCAGCTGGTGAGCAACGAGCTCAACGACCGTCCGTCCCAGGACCTGCGACCCGACACTGTGATCACGGTTGGGCCCCGGCATGCGCCCGTGCACGCCATCATCGTGGAGATCCAGCGGAAGAGGGAGGAGGGAAAGCGGCGGCAGCTGTCGAGGTACGTTGCGGCGCTGTGGCTGCAGCTGTCCTGTCCGGTCACGGCGCTGGTGATCTGCCCTGACGCCGACACCGCCGCCTGGGCGGCCGAGCCGATCCGCACCAACCTGCCGGGCACGACGCTCACCTGCCAGGTGATCGGCCCCGAGCAGGTCCCGCCGGTGACCGATCCTGTAGCGGCGGCGGCGCGTCCGGAACTGGCCGCGTTGTCGGTGATGACCCACGGGGAGCATGTGCCGGTGGTGGAGGCGTTCATGGCAGCGCTGGAGCACCTCCCCGGCGAACACGCTTCGCAATATTATGAATACGCATACCGCTTGGCCCCGCTGGCCGCCCAACTCGTGATGGAGAAGCTCATGGAATCAGCTGCCTGGCCGGTTTACAGCCCCTTCGCGCGCCAGCACTACGGCAAGGGTCTTCAGGCCGGCCGAACAGAAGGGCTTGAAGAAGGGCTTCAGGAAGGGCTTCAAGAAGGGCTTCAGGAAGGTCTCGCGAAGGGCCTCGCGAAGGGCCTCGCGAAGGGGCTCGCGAAGGGCGAGGCCAGGGCGGTGTTGACCATTCTCCAGGCGCGGGGCATCCCCGTCTCCGACGCCGACCGCACCCGCATCACCATGTGTACGGATCTGGACCGGCTCGATGAATGGACACGGCGTGCCGTCACCGCCACGTCCGCCGCCGACCTGTTCTCCGACGAGCCCGAACGCCCCACCGGCTGAAACCCTGTCGCGAGCGATGCGCTAGTTCCCTGTACGTGCACGGCCTGAACGGGCGGTCTCCACAAGCGGCCCTGGCCGCGCCGTACCTCCGCTTCGCCGGTTCGCACGGGCCCGAGGACGGATGACCCAGCCGAAGGTTCCGCGAATTCCTCACCCTCGGGTCCGTCGGCGGCACCGCATAGTTCGCGATCAGACGTCGGTGTCGAGGCGGGCGTGTAGGTGCGTGTCGTGCCAGCCGTCGGCGTGGAGGGCTTCGCCGCGTTTCGTGCCCTCTGCGGGGAAGCCGGCGCGTTGCGCGACCCTGCAGGACGCGGCATTCGCCGTGGAGTGGCACAGCTCGATGCGGTGCAGCCGGAGCGTTTCGAAGGCCCACGCGGTCATCGCGGACAGCGCTCGGACGGCGATGCGGCGACCGCGTGCGCTGGGCAGCACCCAGTACGACACCTCGGCCAGGCCCTCGGCGAGGATGACCCGGCGCAGGCTGATCTGCCCGACGACATGGCCCGTTTCGAGCACGGCCCACCCGGCGCCGCTCTCACTTCGCCATCGGTCCGCCCAGGCGTCGATCCAGTCGCGCGCCTCGTCATCGCTCATCGACCGGCAGTGCCAGCGTTGGATCGCCGGGTCGGCGTACCCGGCCACGACGGCCGGGCGGTCCGACGGTTGCCACGGCCGGAGCACCACGCCGTCCGCATGGATCTCGGGCTGGGGCAGCGCGGCCATCGAGCCGGGCGGTGTCGCGGATTCGGCAAGCATCGGCATGATCGAACTCTAAACGTCCCGCTGACAATGTCGGAACCCAGTGAGCGGCTGGGTTCCGACGAAACGAAGAAGCTGTCCTGTCTCACGGGAGCTGGCGCGGTCTCACCGAACCTGGCGGCATCTGCCGCTCCGTCTCACCTACCTGACGTCGCCGACACGCCAGCAGAGCTGGCGGCGCACGCGAGCCGGGACGCACTCCCATGATCACGCGCCAGATCAAATGAGACGCTGACCGCACTCCTCCGGCGCACGCCAACTTCATTGAGACGACAGCCCGTTCGGTGCCTCACCGAAGTTGGCGTACCGCAGGCCAGAGCGTTGCTTTGCGCGCCACCTTCCGTGAGAAAGGACAGAAGCCCTACGACAGCATCGGGGCGTGGGCGGACATGGGCACTGCCCGGGTGCGGGCGTCAGGGGCGGGCGGGGGAGATCGATGGAGTCTCCATGTCGGCAAGGGCGGCCAGGCCGATGAGGTGGAGCCCGGTGTCCCGTGCCTCGGTGATCGTCAGCTCGACGAGGGAGCGATCGTCGATCTGGAGGTGACGCGAGGCTCGTGGTCGCCGTGACAGAGGACCAGGTCGAGCCAGAGCCGCTGAGGGAGCCCCGCGAGGGGGATGGCGTGCAGGTCGACGGCCTGGACCCAGGCGTTGTGGATGCGCTCGTCGGGGTGCTCGTCGATATGGGCGTCCATGCACCACGGCGGGCAACCGTCGCGTGTGCTGTCGCCCCGGGCGTGGTCGTTCGTTCCGTTGTCGGCGACAGTGCTATTGATCACGAGTCACCGCCAGGTCGGCGAGGCTCTCCTGCTCGACGATGGCCTGGCACAGCTCGCGCAGGTCGTCGCCGTCGACCGTGCGGTAGGCGCCCGCGTTCTCGGCCGCCGAGGAGAACGGCTTCTCGCGGCTGGCCCACAGGCGTCCGGCGTCGCTCCGCATGATCCGCCACCCGGCGAACGCCGTGCCAGACGTGCTGGCCCTATCGTTTGACATAGGTCAGGAACACCTCTTCCTGATCAAGGGACCCGTACGGCGCTGCGAACGCCTGCGGGTCCCGCCTGATTTTCCAGGTCATCGACCTTCCGTGGCCATCATGGGCACCGGGCGGGAGGCTCGGAAGAGGTTGGACGCTGGAACCCCGGCCTCCAGCGACGACCAGCAACCGGAGGCCCCTCACGTCGCCTCCGAAGAAGCTTTCGCAGCCCTGATCTACCTGGCCTTTGCCAGTCCTTTCTGTAATCATTTGATTTCAGAAAGTGACAATGACTGATCGGGGGATGGCATGCCGCGTGTTTCTGAGCCGGTGGATCCGAGTCTGTCGGGGTGGCATCTGCTGGGTGCTGCCGTACGGCACTGGCGGGAGGATGTGCGGCACCTGAGTCAGCGTGAGGTCGCCAAGGCGGCGTACGTCGATGACGGCGACCTGTCGAAATGGGAGCGTGGGCTCGCTCGTCCGCACGCGGATGTGGTGACCCGTCTCGATGCGGCCCTGGGTGCGGGTCAACAACTTGTGGCCCTGCACGGCACTGTCGTTGAGCTGGACCGGTTGCGTACGGTGGCGATGAACAGGCCCGCCGAGGAGGAGGTCGCCACGGAACGCCGTCGTCTTCTGCAGCTTGCCGCCGCCGGGATCGGTGTGCTGGGCGTGTGTGGTGAACCCGTCCGCCGGTTGCTCGATCAGTCCGTGGGCGGTGATTTCCGCAGTCTGGAGGAGTGGGACCTGGCGTGTGCGGATCACCTGTACGCGCTGCGGACGCGTCCTCCGGCCCAGGTGGCGGCTGATCTGCTGGTCGATCTGCTGGCCGTGCGGCGACAGTTGGAGACCGCGAGCCCGGCTGATGCGGTCGAGTTGCAGCGGTTCACGGCTGCGCTGTCGTCCGTCCACGCCAACGCGCTGACCCGGCTGGGCGAGCACGGGGGAGCGCTGCGCTGGTGGCGTACGGCACGCCAGACGGCCGACGCCTCGGGCGATCTGCGACTGCGGCTGCTGGTCCGTGGCGAGGAGGCTGGTCACGGCCTATACGGCCAGCGCGATCCGGAGACCGTCCTGCGCCTTCTTGACAGTGCCGAGCGGATCGCCAGCGGCCCCAGCGTCGACCTGCTGACCACCCGGGCGAAGGCCCTGACGATGCTCGGCAGGCACGACGAGGCACGGCAGACGGTAAACGCCCTGGCCGTGTTGGCCGGAGCGGGCGTCGTGCCGGACTCCTTCGGCTTCTGGAAACCAGATCAGATCCATTTCGCCGAGAGCTGGGTCTACGCTGGTGCGGGCGTCGAGTCGGCGGCGGACCGGGCTCGGGAGGACGTGCTCGGGCTCGCTCGCACCTACCAGTACGGTGCCAATGTCCGGCTCCACGAGGCACTCTGCACGGTGGTCCAGGGCGGCGTCGACGAGGGCATGCGCCTTGCGGCCAGGGTGATCGATCCCCTCCCGTCCCCCTATCGCAGCCACCACATCATCGAGACCGGACGCATGGTGCTGCGTGCCGTACCGTACGACCAGCGCGACCGCCCCGCCGTCGGTGAGTTCCGCGAACTCCTCGCCCTCGGCTCAGCCGACCGCAACGCATAGATCGTCGGCTCCTGCGTCAGGCTCCGCAGGCCCAGGGCCGGGGGCACTGCTTGTGGGCGGAGAGGTTCACTACTCGGCCGCGTCCGCTCGCATATTAAAGCGAAGGCACCTTGATCTTTAATACAGCGACCTCGGGGTGGTGCATGTTAAAGCTCGGCGTAATAAGGCAGCCCCGCACCGCTCCTTGTTGAAGCAGAACCGGCCTTCGCTTCAACACTGCGGAGCCCGACCCGCAGCGGGTGTCGTTCGCATCGAGGGAGATGGCGTGCGAGTGCCGACCTGAGGTCAGCCACGATCAACCGGACGATCTAGGTCGCACTACTCTCCGAGGGCGTTGACCCACTCCTCGGCATCTTTCCGAGCGGCAGCATCGACCAGGGTCGGATCCTGCAGCAACTCCTGGAACAACTCCACAGCCACATCCCGGCAGTCGCCATCGTCCGTGAGCGCCGTGACCGCCCGGACCCGCTCCTTGCCCATGAGGCTGCGGTCGGCGGCGATTTCCCTGATCACATCGATGGCCGGCAGCGGATCTCCCTCGCTCATCATCTCTTCAAGACCGAAGATCAGATTGCGTGTGGGAATGAGTGGCTTGAGAGATCCATATCTGGCCGTTCTTCCGGGACCGTCGCCAAGGCTCTTGGCGAACGCCGATGCCCGATCGACGTCGGACAGACGCGTGTCCTCAATGATCACCTTGAGTCCGGCCGTTCGATCCTCAGCACTGAGCGAGAGGCCGGTGACCAGATCGTTCACCTCGCTCCGGTGATCGAACCCCTCAAGCCGGTGAAGGTGACGCGAGTGCATCAGCCACTGGATCGCCGCGGCTGATGAGGAACCAAGCTTTATCAGCTTCTCAACCGCCACGATCCTGTCGTCGTTCTCCGTGTCGGAGTCAACGGATACCTCAAGGAGCTGATAAACATCCATGCTCTCCAGATCCAGTCGCTCCTCGCCATCGTCGTCTCCGTACTCCTCCTCATCGAAATCAAACTCGTCTTCGAGCCCGAAGTCCTCAGAAGAGAGCTCGTGGTCTGTCATGGCAACGTCTCCAGATGTCGTCGCGGCAGTTGGGTGATCGCACGCCACCTGACAGGCGCAGCTCGAAGAGCGATCGAAGTGGATGATCGAGTGGAGCGCGACGGCCGAAGAGTTTCTATCCTCGACGGCATGACCTCCGCCTCCTCTGAACCCCAGCGCACCGTGACCGTCGCCGTCGTCCAGGCGGCCGCTCCCTTGTTCGACACGCCGGCCGCGCTGGCCCGAGCCGAGGAACTGATCCGCGAGGCCGTCATCGGCCGCGGCGCCCGGGTCGTCGTACTGCCGGAGGCGTTCCTCGGCGGCTACCCCAAGGGCCTGGACTTCGGCATCACGGTCGGCAGCCGCACCTCGGCCGGGCGTGACCTGTTCCGTCGCTACCACGCCGCCGCGGTCGAGATCCCCGGCCCCGAGGTCGGGGCACTGGCCGCACTCACCAGGGAGCTCGGCTGCCACGCCGTGGTCGGCGCGGTCGAACGCCGGGGCGGCACGCTGTACTGCGTGGCGCTCTTCTTCGGCCCCGACGGCTACCTGGGACTGCACCGCAAGTTGATGCCGACCGCCGCCGAGCGCTACCTGTGGGGCCAGGGCGACGGCTCCACCCTTCCCGTCATCGACACCGGCATCGCCCGCCTCGGTGCGGCGATCTGCTGGGAGAACTACATGCCGCTGTTCCGCACGGCGATGTACGCCAAAGGCGTCGACCTGTGGTGTGCACCGACGGTGGACGACCGCGATGCCTGGCAGGCCACGATGCGCCACATCGCCCTGGAGGGCCGCTGCTTCGTCCTCTGCGCCAGCCAGTACCTGCGTCGCGACGCCCTGCCCGCCGACCTGCACCCTGTTCAGGGTGACGAGCCCGACACCGTCCTGATCGGCGGCGGCTCCGTCATCGTCTCCCCGCTCGGCGAGGTCCTGGCCGGGCCGCTGCGCGGAGGTGAGGGCATCCTGACCGCCGAGCTCGACCTCGACGACCTCGCTCGCGCCCGCTTCGATTTCGACGCCACCGGCCACTACGGCCGTCCCGACATCTTCACCCTCCACGTCGACGAGTCCCCCCAGACCGTCACGATCACCAGCGGTTGATCCGGGGCGTCAGCCGTAAAGAGCGACAAAATGGATGCCCGCCTTCCCCGGAGACGGGCCCGCCCGGGGGAGGCGGTCTGCTGGGAAGGTCAGGCGGGGGTGCGGGTCACGGGCGACGGTACGGCGTTCGCGCCGTTCCGATCGAGGGCTGGCCTTTTGCCCGGCATGGGGAATGCCTCGCCGTCGCGTTACTGAAAATTTCATCTTCCGCCGCGAGCGAGTCGGCCCTGCGCGGGGCCGTGGTTAGGCCTCTCGGCTGGGGGTAGGCGCTCCCCAATCCGGAAGGGAGGCAGTCCATGACCAACCAAGTGGAAACGCTGTCCACCGGCGAGCTCGTCCGGAGGCTGTCCGATGACGTCTCACGCCTGGTGCGCGACGAGCTGCGGCTGGCGCGGCTGGAGATGACGCAGAAGGGAAAGCGGGCCGGGACCGGAGCCGGGCTGCTCGGTGGCGCGGGAGTGGTCGCGCTGCTCGGGGCCGCGGCCCTGGTGGCCGCCGCGATCCTGGGGCTGGCCCTGGTGATGCCCACGTGGGCGAGTGCCCTGATCGTGGGCGTCGGGCTGCTGCTGGTGGCCGGACTGCTCGGCCTCATGGGCAAGCAGCAGGTGTCCCAGGTCACCAGGCCGACCCCGGACCAGACGATCCAGAGCCTCAAGACGGATCTCGAAATGATGAAGGAGAGCGTACGCAGATGACCGAGACCGATCCCGGAAGTGCTCGGACCACTGCCGGACGCATGGGAGTACATAGACAGGACGTCGCCGAACCGGTGACGGAAGCCGAGTCGCGGAACGCCGTACCGCAACTCCTCGACGCTCCGCCGGCGCAGCACGAGCGCAGCCGTCAGCGTGGCAATCCGGGGGACGACGTCACCAGAGTGCGCGAGGACATCGAGCGGACGCGCGACGACCTCGGCGACACCATCGAGGCCCTCGCCGCCAAAGCCGACTTGAAGGGCCGGGCGCAGGAGCGGATGCACGCGACCGCCACGCTGGCGCGGGAGAAGGCCGCCGGGGTGGCCGACAGGGTGCGGGCGGTCACGCCCGAGCCGGTCAAGGGGGCGGCCGGCAAGGTCACGGAGCAGGCCAGGCGGCGGCCGATGACGGCCGCGACGGGGGCAGGCACGCTGGCCGCCGGGCTCATGATCCTACGCGGGATCACCCGGATGGCCCGGAACCGGCGGACCACACCGAAGATGGCCGTCCAGGGCACCCGCGGTGTCTCGGGCCTGCGCCGGATGTTCGGTCTACGTCACATATCTGGTTCACGTCAGATGGCTGGCCTGCGGCGGACGTCGGGCCTGCGCCGGATTTCTGGCCTGCGGCGAGGGTCCGGCTTGCGCCGGATTTCTGGCCTGCGGCGAGGGTCTGGCCTCCGCCGGATGTCGGGTCTGCGCAACATCTTCGGCATGCGAGGCATACCGGGCATCGGCCGCACGCCCATGCGCGGATCGGTGCGGAGCGCCGGCATGGCGCGGATGCGGCGCATGGCGCGAATGGCCCGCGTGACGCGGCCGGCCAGAAGGGGGCGCCGGGGCCTCACCGGGCTGTTCACGTAGCCGGGGAGGTGACCGAGTAGGCTCCGGCGGCGTGGAACCCGTCGTAGCCGCTCTGGTCGTCGCCGCGCTCATCGGGGTGCCCGCCGTGGTGTTGTGGCGGGTGTTGCGCGGCCGCCGCGACCTCGGCAGCGGTCCGGCCGAGCGGGCGACGTTCGAGACCCTGCACACGGCCTCACTCGCGGCGCCGCCCCTGCGGGCCGGGCTGACCCAGGCCGGCGCGCTCAGGGCGTCGCGCCACCTGCGGGAGCTGCTCGGGTCTCCGGCCATCGCGATCACCGATCGGGATGAGCTGCTCGTCTACGACGGCGCGGGGGAGCACCACGCCGGTGAGGCGTTCGGGCACGCCGGAGCCACGCTGGAGGACGGCAGGACCCAGGTGCTCCCGCTCGACTGCGGGTCGCCCGAGTGCCCCGTCCGGCACGCCGTGGTCGTACCGCTCACGACCGACGACCGCGTGGTCGGCTCGCTCGCGGTGTACGGCGATCATGCCTCCGCCGGCCTTGTCAGGGCGGCGCAGGAGGTGGCGCGCTGGGTCGACTCCCAACTCGAGTTGGCCGAGCTCGACCGGTCGCGCACCATGCTGATGGAGGCCGAGGTCAGGGCGCTGCGTGCGCAGATCTCGCCGCATTTCATCTACAACTCGCTGACCACGATCGCCTCGTTCGTCCGGACCGACCCCGAACGAGCCCGCGAGCTGCTGCTCGAGTTCGCCGACTTCACCCGATACTCCTTCCGCCGTCACGGGGACTTCACCACGCTCGCCGAGGAACTGCGGTCGATCGACCGCTATCTCACGCTGGAGCGGGCGAGGTTCGGCGACCAGCTCCAGGTGACGCTGCGCATCGCGCCGGAGGTGCTCGCCGTCGCCGTGCCGTTCCTGTGCCTGCAGCCGCTCATCGAGAACGCGGTACGGCACGGCCTCGAGGGCGTCGGCCGGATCACGATCATCGCGGAGGACGCGGGCGCCGAATGCGCCATCAGCGTGGAGGACGACGGCGCCGGCATGGATCCCGAACGCCTGCGGCGGGTGCTGGCGGGGGAGGACCGCTCCGGCACGGGCGGCAGCGGGGTCGGCCTGGCCAACGTGGACGAGCGGCTCCGCCAGGTCTACGGCGACGAGTACGGCCTGGTGGTGGAGACCGCCCCCGGCGCCGGCACCAAGGTCACGCTCCGGCTCCCCAAATACCACCCGGCCGTCTCGGCCTGACCCGGGTGATCCTTTACCACTGCGAACCTTTACCATTCGAAACACTGTACGTATCCAATTGATTACGTATAGCGTCTCTCCTGGTCAGGCCGCACGACGCCCGGAGGACCTACCCTGATGACTATGACGATCGAGTTCGGCCAGCACGGGCCGCTCTACCCATGGACCCGGGAGGACACGCGCGACCTGCCGGAAGGATTCCGGTACGAGATCGAGGACGGGAACCTCCTGGTCATGAACTCCCCCGCACCCGAGCACCAGTACGTCGCCAACCGACTCATGCGTCTTCTCGATGATGCCGCAGAGGACGCGGGGCTGGACGTGGTCACCCTCGGACCGCTCGATGTCGATATCCCCGGCCCGCACCCCGGCTATCGCAGTCCGGACCTCGTCACGATCCCCTACAAATTGACCGAGGGTGGGTACGACCTGCTCACCGGCCACGACATCCTGCTCGCCATCGAGATCACCGGCAAGGACGCCGTCACCCGCGACATGATCACCAAGCGGCAGGTGTACGCGGGCATCGGCATCCCCTACTACTGGGTGGTCCGTCTCGACCAGTCGGAGCCGCGACTGATCGCCTTCGAACTCGTCGCCGGGGAGTACCAGGAGAGGCACAACGTCCTGGCCGGCGGTCCGGTCACCATCACCGAGCCGTTCCGGGTCACCGTGGACCCCGCCACCCTGCTGCGCCGCCGGACCTGATCCGCCGGCGATGCCCGTACCGCTCCTGACATCGGACGTAACCCTGTCGTGATGGTGAGAGTCGTTGACTTTCCAGTGCCCGGGTCATCACTCTCTAGGGGATCGTCGGCGGTGAGAGGGGTGTGTGGTGACCGGCCTGCGCGTCCTGGCGGTGGACGACGAGCAGCCCGCGTTGGAGGATCTCGCCTACTTGTTGCGGGCCGACCCGCGGATCGGAGACGTGCTGACCGCCCGTGACGGGGCCGCCGCGCTGAAGCTGCTCGATCGAGCGATGGCGGACGGCCGGCCCGTCGAGGCCGTGTTCCTCGACATCCGGATGCGGGGCCTCGACGGCGTCGTGCTCGGCCGGCTGCTGACCAGGTTCACCCGGCCCCCGAAGATCGTGTTCGTGACCGCGTACGACGATCACGCGGTCGACGCGTTCGAGCTCAAGGCCGAGGACTACCTGCTCAAGCCCGTCAGGCCCGAGCGTCTGGCCGAGGCGATCAGGCGCGTGTGCGGGAGCCGTACCGACTCGTCAGAGGGCCAGGAGGTGGACACGATCCCGGTGGAGCTGGGCGGGGTCACCCGCTTCGTGGCGAGCACCGAGGTGCGGTACGTCGAGGCCCAGGGCGACTACGCCCGGCTGCACACGGCGAGCGGCAGTCACCTGGTGCGCATCCCGCTGGCCACGCTGGAGGAGCGCTGGGCGACGGCGGGCTTCCTGCGGGTCCATCGCAGCCATCTCGTCGCGGTCAAGCACATCGACGAGCTGCACATAGACTCCGGCAAGTGCGTCGTACGGGTCGGGGAGACCGAGATCCCGGTCAGCCGCCGTCATACCCGGGAGCTACGCGATCTCCTCGTGCGTCGTGCCCGCCGGGCCAAGCGGGACGGATGAGTCATGCTGAGTGCGATGGGTGAGCCGATGGGTGCGCGATGAGCGGGAAGCCGCGCCGGGTCGTGGTGACCAGTCCGCGTACCGGCGCCGCGCGCCGCCCCCGCCATCCGCTGACCCGCGAGATAGACGAGCAGACCCAACTCGGCGAGGTTTACATGCGGTCGCTGGTGCGGACCCAGTTCCGCCTGGCGCTGTTCGTCTGCACCCTGCTCGCCTGCGTGGTGGGCGGACTGCCGCTGCTGTTCCTGCTGGTCCCCGAGCTGGGCGAGGTACGGCTGCTGGGCGTGCCGCTCGCGTGGGCGGTGCTGGCCGGGTTCATCTACCCCGCCTTCGTGGTCGGCGCGTGGCTCTACGTCCGGCAGGCCGAGCGGGGCGAGCGGGACTTCGCCGAGATCGTGGACCCGGTCGCCCCGGCGGACCCGGTCGCGGACCCGGCGGATGCTGAGTGAGCGGCATCACCGCGGTCGTCATCGTGCTGCTGGCGACGGTCCTGATCGGCGCGTTCGGCATCCGCTTCTCGCGCACGACCTCGGATTTCTACGTCGCGTCCCGGACGGTCTCACCCCTGTGGAACGCGTCGGCGATCGGCGGCGAATATCTGTCGGCCGCGTCGTTCCTCGGCATCGCCGGGCTGATCCTCGCGCACGGCGCCGACATGCTCTGGCTGCCGGTCGGCTGGACCGGCGGCTATCTCGTGCTGCTGGTCCTCGTGTCGGCCCCGCTGCGCCGGTCGGGGGCGTACACGCTGCCGGACTTCGCCGAGGCGCGACTCGAGTCGATGACCGTGCGCCGGGTCTCCAGCGTGCTGGTCGTGCTGATCGGCTGGCTCTATCTGATGCCGCAGTTCCAGAGCGCCGGGCTGGTCTTCCGTACGATCACGGGCGCGCCCGCCTGGACGGGCTGCCTGCTGGTGGCCGTCGTGGTCGCGGTCAACGTCCTGTCGGGCGGGATGCGGTCGATCACGTTCGTCCAGGCGTTCCAGTACTGGCTGAAGCTCACCGCGCTCGCGGTGCCGCTGGTGTTCATGCTGCTCGCCTGGCGGGCCGACGGCGCGCCGGGGCTCGCCCCGGGTGACACGTGGGCGCTGCCGCTGCACGGCCGCGACCACGTGGTGTACGAGACGTACTCGCTGATCCTGGCGACGTTCCTCGGGACCATGGGGCTGCCGCACGTGCTCGTGCGCTTCTACACCAACCCCGACGGGCGGGCGGCCCGCCGGACGACGCTGGTGGTGCTGAGCCTGCTCGGCGCCTTCTACCTGATCCCCGCCGCCTACGGCTACCTCGGCCGGGTGTACGGCCTGCCGGAGAGCGACACGGTGGTCATCGCGCTGCCCGACCGGGTGATCGGCGGGACGCTGGGCGAACTGCTGACCGCGCTGGTCACGGCGGGAGCGTTCGCCGCGTTCCTGTCGACGTCGTCGGGGCTGACGGTGTCGGTGGCGGGCGTGATCGCGCAGGACATCCTGCGCGGCGGGGTGCGCTCGTTCCGGATCGCCACGGTCCTCGCCGTCGTCGTGCCGTTCGTGCTGGCGGGGACCGCCAGGTCGCTGCCGGTCGCCACCGTGGTCGGGCTGGCGTTCGCGGTGGCCGCCTCGTCGTTCTGCCCGCTGCTCGTGCTGGGCATCTGGTGGCGCAGGCTTACCACGGCCGGGGCGATGGCGGGACTGCTCGTCGGGGGTGGGCTCGCCTGTGTCGCCGTGCTCGCCACCATCACCGGCGGGCCGTACGACGGCTGGACGGGCGCGCTGCTGTCCCAGCCGGCGGCCTGGACGGTGCCTGTGGCGTTCGCGGTGATGATCCTGGTCTCCCTGCTCACGCCGTCGCGGGTGCCGCCCGGCGTGGCCAGGACGATGGTCCGCCTGCACACCCCCGAGACGCTGAACGTCGACCGTGGCGACTGGCGTCCGCGCTCGGTCTGAGGCTCGACCGTTCGGCGCGCGGGATCGACCTTTCGTCGCACGTGCTTCTCATGTGAACGACCGGGCGGTACGGCTGGGCGACGCGTCGCCGTGCGGGTCTCGAAAGGGCTGGGAGCGGGCTCATACGTTGAGGTGATCCAGATCACTGTCGAAGGAGGGCACGTGACCGTTCAGCATGATTCATCGGTCTACGAGCGGATACAGGCGGGTGAACGGTTCCAGGAGTTGCGCCGGCGCTACCGCTCCTGGGCCTTCCCGATGACTGTCGCGTTCCTGGTGTGGTACCTGCTGTACGTGCTGCTGTCGGGCTTCGCCCGCGACTTCATGGGGACCACGCTGTTCGGCCACTTCAACGTGGCCCTGCTGTTCGGGATCCTGCAGTTCGTCTCGACGTTCCTGATCGCCTGGCTGTACTCGCGGCACGCGGCCGCCAAGCTGGACCCGATCGCCGACGAGTTGCGTGCCGAGGAGGAGGACAAGTGAGTCACGAGACCCTGTCGACGATCCTGTTCGTCGTCTTCGTCGCCGCCACGCTCGGCATCACTTTCTGGGCCGGCCGCAACACGAAGACCGCCGCCGACTACTACGCGGGCGGCCGGTCGTTCAGCGGCCTGCAGAACGGCCTGGCGATCGGCGGCGACTACATGTCGGCCGCGTCGTTCCTGGGCATCGCCGGCATCATCGCGCTGTCCGGCTACGACGGGTTCCTCTACTCGATCGGCTTCCTGGTGGCGTGGCTGGTGGCGCTGCTGCTCGTCGCCGAGCTGATGCGCAACTCCGGCAAGTTCACCATGGCCGACGTGCTCGCGTTCCGGATGTCGCCCCGCCCGGTGCGCACCGCGGCCGGGGTGTCCACGATCGTCGTGAGCATCTTCTACCTGCTGGCCCAGATGGTCGGCGCCGGCGCGCTGGTCGGCCTGCTGCTGGGCGTTCACTCCGAGGCCGGGAAGATCTGGACGATCATCGCGGTCGGCCTGCTGATGATCATCTACGTGGTCTTCGGTGGGATGAAGGGCACCACCTGGGTGCAGATCGTCAAGGCCGTTCTGCTGATGACCGGCGCCGCACTGATCACCCTGCTCGTCCTCGGCAAGTTCGGGTTCAACCTGTCGGGCCTGCTCGGCGACGCCGCGGCGCAGAGCGGCAAGGGCGAGGCGTTCCTGCAGCCCGGTCTGAAGTACGGCACCGAGGCCCAGGGACTCGCCGGCAAGATCGACCTGATCAGCCTGGGCCTGGCCCTGGTGCTCGGCACCGCCGGCCTGCCGCACGTCCTGATCCGCTTCTACACCGTGCCCACCGCGAAGGACGCCCGCAAGTCCGTGCAGTGGGGCATCGGCATCATCGGCGTGTTCTACCTGCTCACGCTGGTGCTCGGCTTCGGCGCGGCCGCGCTGGTCGGCCGCGACGCGATCGTGGCGCAGGACAAGACGGGCAACACGGCCGCGCCGCAGCTCGCCCAGAAGGCGGGTGAGCTGATCTTCGGCGAGGTCGGCGGCACGATCCTGCTCGCGGTCATCGCGGCGGTCGCGTTCGCCACGATCCTCGCCGTGGTCGCCGGGCTGACGCTCGCGTCCTCCTCCAGCTTCGCGCACGACCTGTACGCCCACGTGTTCAAGCGCGGCAACGCCACCGAGCGTCAGGAGGTGGTGGTCGCCAGGATCTCCGCCTTCGTGATCGGCGCGGTCTCGATCGCGCTGAGCGTCTTCGCCCAGTCGCTGAACGTCGCCTTCCTGGTCGCGCTGGCCTTCGCGGTCGCGGCCTCCGGCAACCTGCCCGCGATCCTCTACAGCCTTTTCTGGAAGAGGTTCAACACGGCGGGCGCGGTCTCGGCGATCTACGCCGGTCTGATCGCGTCGGTCATCCTCGTCTTCTTCTCGCCGGTGGTGTCCGGTGCGGCGACGTCGATGTTCCCCGACTCCGACTGGCACTGGTTCCCGCTGTCCAACCCCGGCATCGTGTCGATCCCGATCGGCTTCCTCGCCGGATACCTCGGGACGATCCTCAGCAAGGAGCACAACGCGGCGAAGTACGCCGAGATCGAGGTCCGCTCGCTCACCGGCCTCGGCGCCGAGAAGGCCTCCCAGCACTGATCGTCTGATGATCGTCCGTACGCCACGGTCGGGGTGTGGCCGCCCTGACCGTGGCGGCATGGTGTGAGGGGGTCGGCAGTGGCTATCGTCTGCCCTGTGGACAGGAAGGAAGCGCCGGACGCCGGCGCTCGCGCGCGCATCATGGACGCGGCCGAGAAGCTGTTCGCGGGCGGCGGCTACGACGCCACCCCCACGGCGCGGATCGCGGAGCTGGCCGGGGTGCCCAAGGGGCTCGTTTTCCACTACTTCCCCCGGAAGATCGACGTGCTCATCTCGCTGGTGGACGAGCGGACGGTGGTGACCGACGAGGAAGTCGAGGCCTTCCCGGGAGACCCGGCCGGCACGCTGTCCCGCCTGGCCCGCCGGATTCCGCTGCGTGCCTCCCCGGCGATGCGGCGCATCCTGTTCCGTGAGGCGGACACCCACCGCAGCGTCCGCGAGCGGCTGGGCCGCCTCAACAGTGAGATCATCAGGCGGGCCCGGTTCGCTCTGGAGCTCGCGCTGCCGGGCAGCCGCGGGGACGCCGCCCGGCTGGAGGCCGCGGCCGCCACGTTCGCCGCCGTCCTGATCTACCAGGAGAGCCTCTGCCTGCTCACCGGTCACCACATCGACCCCGATGCCGTCGCCGAGTTGATCGCCCACGCACTCGGCAACCTCGCATAGGTCAGAGGAGATCCAGGAGTTCGTCCATGGAGTCGCGCAGGTGGCCGATCATGCTCCACACGTCCGGCACCCGGGACGGGCAGGCGACGATGCCGAAGTCCAGCCGCCCGTCGTAGGACACGCAGGTGATGCTGATCCCGCCGGTGGCGTCGGTCACCACGGACAGCGGGTGGTATGATACCATCCGCGCCCCGCACAGGTAGAGCGGCGTCCGCGGTCCGGGGACGTTGGAGACGATGAGGTTCACCCCGGCCCCGGCCAGCCCCGCCAGCCGGAACGCCACCGGAGTGGCCAGCGTGGACAGCGTCGAGGGAAGCACGGCGCAGACGTCACTCAGCCAGCTCCTGTGGGAGCGCGCGAAGCGTCGCTTGGCCGTCGCCATCGCCGAGCGGACGGCCGACAGCCGCTCCTTGGGGCACGCCACGTCGATGGCCAACGGCGTGATCATGGCGGATATCCGGTTGCCGACTCCGTCGCCCGCCCCGCCGGCCGACCTGCGCAGCGCGACCGGGACGGCCGCGACCAGCGGACGGCCGGGCAGCGCGTCGCGGGCCAGCAGCCAGCGGCGCAGCGCCGAGGAGCACAGCGTCATCACGACGTCGTTCGGGCCCATCCCGAAGGCCCGGGCGACCCGCCTGACCTCGCTCATCGGGACCGATCCGAAGGAGAAGGCCCGCTCGGATGTGATCGGACCGTTGAACGGCGTGCGCGGCACGGCCAGCATGGGCAGCGCGTCCAGGTCGGCCGCGGCGCGGGCGAGCGAGCACAGCGTCTCGACCGGCTGGACGATCGACCGGGTGATCGCCCCGGCCAGCATCCCGAAGACCCCTGGCCCGGGATCGGGTGGCGAGACCTCGGGCGGGGGCTCGACGGCGCGCGGTTCGGGGGACGGGTCGAGCAGCGAGGAGAGGATCTCCGACCCGGACACGCCGTCGATCGCGCAGTGGTGGACCTTGATGTAGAGGGCGACCCGGCCGCCCGCCAGGCCGTGGATCAGGTGCGCCTCCCACAGCGGACGCCGCCGGTCCAGCTGCCGCGCGTGGATCCCGGCCACGTGCTCGGCCAGCTGCCGGTCGTCGCCCGGGGCCGGCAAAACGGTCTCGTGTACGTGGCGGTCCGGGTCGGCCTTCGGGTCGTCGATCCAGTACGGCCGGTCGAGTCCGAACGGCACGTTGGCCAGGCGCATCCGCAGCGGAGGGGCAAGGTGCAGACGCTCGCGCAGCAGGGCGACCAGGCGGTCGCGGGTCACCGGGCCACCAGGGTTGCCTGAACAGTCAGGGTTGTTCGGGCCACGAGGGTTATTCGGGCCGCCCGCGACCGGACCGGCCGAGCCACCCGGTGCGGGCGTCGGATCGAGGATCGCCAGGCCGGCGACGTGGGTGGTCGTCGTGGCCGACTCCACGCTCAGGAACTGGGCGTCGAGTGCCGTCAACTGGCGCATCGCCGTCCTCCCGCTCGCGGCCGTGGGATCACATTCCGGTTCTCTGGGATGACGGTAACGGGACGCCCGGCGATCCGGCCGAAGCCACAGCCCACAGGCGGGTAAGCCGTACGCAAAGGCTCAGAAGCCGCGCCTTGAGATCCGCTGGCAGACTGGCGGCGCTCCTGGGGCGATCATCCGGGTGCTCGGCCGGCTCGGCGTCCACCGCGAGGTGCTTCGAGGATGGGTGCGTCAGGCCGAGATCGACCAGAGGCAGCGGCCCGCTACCTCGACACATCCCAACCGCGCCGCCTTCGTGTACGCGGCGCTCGTGCCGCGTGTGGGCCCCGTGCTGGCCGCCGATCGGCGGCCGGCTGCCTCAGTTGGTGCTCCGCCTTCTCGAAAGCGATGACACGCTCGGTTGGGCGGCTTCACGCGCTGGCCCGGTGCCCAGGGGATGATCCGATGTACTGGGGCATGGTGTTGTGCAGGACGTTGGCGAGTGCGGCGATGCGTCGCAGCGGGGTGAGGTCGAGCGATGGCAATGGCGTCGTGCCGGTGAGTTGCGAGACGGCGTGGCGTATGGAGTTTTCCATGGGGGAGTCGTGAAGGACTTCGTCGTGGAGGATTCGGCCGTCGCGTGTCGCGGTGAGACGGTGGTGGTTGCGGTCGAGTTGCCAGCCGTCGGGGGCGGTGACGGGTTCGAGGTGCAGGGCGAAGTGGGTGGTGCCGGCATGGATGGCGACGTGCCGGTGTCGGTCATCGGAGGGCCGGATGTCCTGCCGCCAGGGGGGACGGGGTGCTGGGACGTGACCCAGGAGAATGCTGGGTCCGAGGATGGAGGAGGCCAGTTCCAGGTGGAGCGGTTTGCCCTCATCGTGGTGGACAGTCGTGCGTTCGGTCAGCGCGGCGACGAACAGCCTCGGGTCGTAGGTCGCCCACAACTGGCTGGATCCCGGGTCGCCTGTCAGATAGCCGTCCAATATCGGAGCGGGAAGAATCCCGGCGAAGACGGCGAGCATGTGCAGCCACTCATAACCCAGGACTCCGTAGTCGCGATCGATGAATCTGCCGGTGGTGATATCTCCGCTGCGGTCCTTGGTGAAGGTGATCGCGATCTGGTTGATCGCGGTGTCGGGCTCGAAGCGGGCGATCAGGCCGCTGAGCGCGGGCACCGCCCGGGAGCGGCGGTACTGGTCGTTGACGACGACGCGGGACATCGGGTGCCGGGTGAGCAGGTCGGCGAAGGTGTCGATCTCGTGTCCCTGGCACGCGGGTTTCTCCAGCAGGATGCGTGCTGCGGGGTTGTGGGCCAGGACGGCTCGTAGGACCGGGAGGTGGTCCGTGGTGGGGCAGCAGATCGACCACAGGTCGACGCCTTCGGCCACGCTCGGGGGCAGATCACTGACCTGCTGGGTGAACGCGCGTTGGGTCTTGGGCAGGTGCTGATGCTTTGGGTCGATGATCGTCACGCGGGCGCCGAGATCTTCGAGGATCGTGGCGTGCAGGCGACCGGCGACGCCGTAGCCGACCACACATGCGTTGGCCACAGGGCGTTCCCGCACCGTCGCGGTAGCGGGAAGTCGGCGGGCGTGGTTGTGCGGTGCGAGGTGGAGGTCGTAGTAGGCCTCGAAAAGGCCGGCGCTGGCGATGGCGTGGTCGGCTGGTTGGGTATGCAGACCGGGTGGGACGCGGTCGGGGTCGGTGCACAGGTGCCGGGTGGCGATGAGTGTGGCGGCGCGGTAGGCGTCGTAGCCCTGGTTGGGGATGGAGTCGGCCTCGAAGAGGTTCAAGCTGCGGCCGTTTCCCAGGAGGGTGATGGCGCGGCCGTCATCGAAGCGGAACTGTAGCCCGATGCCGGGGATCTCGGCTGCTTTCTCGGCATGCTCGGTGAGGACGGAGAAATCACGGGTGGCGAACGGGGCAAGGAGCGCGCCGTCGGGCAGGAGCGCGAGGTCCTTTTCGGTTAGTGCTGGCTCACCGGTGGTGCCGATCACGAGGAACGCGCTGGTGCTGCGCAGGGCCTCGGCCGCGGTGCGGTAGGTGGCATAACCGGCCTCGGCGGCGTCGATGAGAGCGGGCAGGTCGGTGTCGACGACGGTTACCCGGCAGCCGAGCGTGCGCAATGCCGGTGCCATGCGTGACCCGAGCGTGCCGTAGCCGATGAGCAGCACGGGACGGCCGATGACCTTGTGGTCGGGCAGCATCGTGCGCAGTCTACGCGTGCAGGAGTCGGCGATCTCCCGGTAACCCAGCCTGGTCTTTACCGTGCTGCGGGCCATGTTCAGCACCGGTATGCCCAGCGGGCCGGCGGCGGCGATGCGCTTGATGCCGCTGACCGTCAACTCCAGGGCGGCATCGACACGCCGCGCGGCAGCCGCCCCGCCATATCCTCGGGCGAGCAGCCCGCCGTCGTCCACCACCAGCACCTTGCGGCCGGCGGCATGAGCGTCGTCGATGAACGCATCGATGTCCGTCATGACGCGTTCCAGCTCGGCAGCGTGAGCGCCGGGTTCGTTGACAGCGGTGTTGTCCAGCAGGCCGGTGCGGTAGCCGCGTGTGCGGAAGGTAGCGCGGATACGGTCGCGGCCCGCCGTGCGATCACCCTTGTCCAAGACGTAGATCCACTGAGCCGGAATCCCGGCATTCTCCATGCCGAGGACGAACCCGACGCTGTGTTCGAGGAAGTGATCGCGGAAGATCAGCGCCCATGACTCGAAGATAGGGTCAGGGCTGCTGTAACGCCGCAGAAGGGGCATGGAATCACGGATTCCGTCCAGTTCACTGCTGGTGTACGGCAGCGTGGCCTCGGCCAGGCGCTCATGAAGTTCTACCGCGAGGACGTGGCTGACCTCGCCGGTTCCGGGGGTGATGAGAAGTTCGACCTGGGACGGCGGGGGGAGTTGATAGCCCAGCGTGCGGGGCGGCTGTGGCGGAAGCGGCTTCCAGCGCACCGTTACCGTGGACGACGGACACGCCGGGTCGGTCAGACGTACGACGCGGTCGGTGGGGTGGTCAGCGGTGAGTCGGTGCGCTGTGGCGGCTGCCTTCGTGATCGCGTGGATCTGTTCTTTGGTGATCGGTCCGCGCAGGGTCGTCCAGGGCGCCTGGCCAGCCTCGGGGGATGTGGTGCTCATCTGGGGGATTCCTTCCTTCATGAATGGATCAGGGCCGCCGGATGGCGGAGCGCGGGCGGCCGTTTACCCGCGCTGTATAGAACTGCTGGGGGCGACGGTCGCCAGCGCTTCCTCGACCTCGTCCAAGTGGTGCAGCAGACGTGATGCCGCGCGGTGGCGCAGCAGCCAGAACCGATCGAGGTCGTCTTGGATCAATCCGGGCTGCAGGTAGTGCTCTTTGACGCCGTAGAGACTGACCATCAGTTGGATGAGGGCGACACGGGCGCAGGCGGTTACGTCAGCGGCGGGCAGGTAGGGGTTTTCCTCCAGGTAGGCGGCCACCAGGGCCATGCCGGAGGCGATCCAGTCCTCCCCGAGCGCGACGGACCGGGGATCGAACGCGATGCGACCCAGTTCGTAGCTGGTCAGGAACGGCTCCGCCGGGCCGAAGTCCACCACCGCGGTGATGGCGTTGCCGTGGAAGAGCAGGTTCTTGGGACTGTAGTCGCCGTGCAGCACCTGGGCATGTAGTGGAGGCAACGCGGCGATCAAGCTTGGCAGACGCAGCAGTTGAGTACGGCGCTCGGCCAACGTGTCGGCGGCCTGCCGATCGAAGGGCTCTTGTTCCGTTCGATCTTTGATGAGGGCCAGGAGCGTGTCGATTGTCGCCACGCGCTTGCTCAGATCAGGGTTGAGCCATCGGTTGGCTCTGGGAGAGGGGTGGGCGTTGGCCGGGTGGCCGGCGAAAGCACGGTGGACACGGCCCAGCATCCGGCCGGTGGCGACCTGCTGCACGGCGTTGAACCCGCTCTCCACGGAGTGGCCCGGCAGCCATTCCCAGACGGACACAGCGGTATCGCCACGGCGGGTGATCAGTTCGCCGGTGACCGAGGGGACGATGGCGGCGACCGGCACACCATGGTCACCGGCCAGCCTGGTCTGCGCGATCGCCTCCTCCTCCGCCGCGAGGTCTGAGCCGCAGGTGTAGCTCTTGACGAACACTCTGCGGCCCTCGGCCGTCGTCGCGCGATAGTTGATGCTGACCTGTCCGTCCAGCCGGGCCAACCTTGCCCCGATAAGACCGTAGGCGTCGGCCAGGACCTCGGTGACCTGCACGGCGGCCGGGTTCGGCATGTCTCCCTGCTCCTTTTCTCTCACGTCACCGCTGGTGAACGGCCAACCACACTGAGGCTTGTCACACTGGGGCTTGGCCGGATGCCCGAGGTGCCGGGATCGTTGCGGTTCGCCGAGACGGCTGTGCCACCATGCGACCGCGCGTCGGTAGCGGGCAAGGCACTCGGCCGGGGTGCGCAGGGCACCGGTCCACTCCACCGCGACCTCGACCTGCTGACCGGCAGCGATCCGGGCGGCGGCGAGCGTGCCCACGTCGACGGAGCCGGGACTGTTCAGTCCCCTGCCGCAGTCCGACAGGTGCAGTACCTCCGCATACGCGAGGACGCGTGCGAGCGCGGAACCGCTCTCGTCCCCGGCACGCAGGAGAGCAGCGGCGAGTTGTGCGGTGTCGGCCAGCAGCCGTAGCCGTGGCGTACGCATAAGCAGTGCCTCCAGCATGGTGCGGGCAGCAGGCGCGAGGCACAGCGGATGATGAAGTTCGACCAGCACCGGCACCGGCACCCAGGGCACGACGTCATCACACAGAGCCGCCAGATAGGCGCCGCCCGGTTCAGCGCGGGCCAGCAGCCGCACCCACCTCGCCCCCAGCACCGTGGCCGCTTCGGCGAACCGGGCCAGCTCATCCCGCGCCCGTACCTGGGCCTTGGCCGATCCCGTGAACAGGTCAGCCAGATCGAGATCCGTGGTGACGCCGGTCACCGGCACGCCCGTGTCCTCGGCGCACGCGCGCCACTCGCCCAGCGCCTTCGCCGTCTGCCGCAAAAGATCAAACCCACGTGAGCCGCCACGCAGATGCACGAACGGCACTCGCTCTTCCGCGGCCCAGACAAGTAGATCGGGGACGTCCAGTCCGCGCAGCGAGATGCTGTACAGACCCACCTGCGTTGGGATCACGATGTCTCCCAGTCGAAGAGGACGACCGGTTCAGCCGGACGTTCAGGCGAGTCGAGCAGTCGATAGATCTCCGGGGCGCGTCGGCCGGGAACGATGCGGCACCAGGATTCGACCAGCGCCCGATCGATGTGTCCGGCCAGCCAGGTGACGGCTGCGGTGTAGGCGCTCTGGTAACCGCCCGGCGCAGCCGGCGCGAGTTCGTGCATCCCCAGGACCGTCCACCCGCCGCGATGCGCTGCCAGCGCTGAAATGCTCTCCTCAGCGATCGGCGTTCCCAGCAGGCCGAGAATACCGCCGGGGGAGAGCAAGCCCGCCGCACGCCGCGGCGCACCGGCCGCGTCGATCACGAGCGGAGCCGTGCCGAGATCTGCCGCGCTCACGCGTCGCACGTAGGTCATCGTGGCGATCGACGTGAGCCTGCGCGCGGTCACCACCCGCACGGCGGTGGCGCCACGGCGGTGCAGTTCCAATACACAGCCAAGCGCGATCGGCCCCGAGCCGACCACCACCGCGTTGTCGATGTCGACGCCGGCCGGGATGCGGCTCAGGCCCAGCACTGCGATCTGCTGGAATCGGGCCACCGCCGCAACCTGTATTGACACCCCTGCCGGCACCACGACGGCACCGGGGCAGACCGGGTCGAATACCGCGCCATGTGGCACGGGCGCCAGAGCCCAACGTTCCTGGTCGCTGCGGCGGCCGAGGGTCATATAGCCGGCCTCTCGTGGCGGGCCGGTCAGGTGCCGCCGCTCCGTTCCCGGACTCAACACGCTCCATCGCCCTGCCGCCCAGCCCGTGGGCACTCCGCCTGACAGCGGTGGCAGCACCCGCGCCTGCCCGTAAGCCAGAGCGACGCGCGCACCCGCATAGTGACGGGGAACGCGCGTATCCATGGCCGTCATCGCCGGTCTCCCACTCCGCGGGTCAACTGATGATCGGCTACCAGACCAGCGGCGCAGGCCGCGATCCGCTCCGGCGTCCCGAAGGCGGTGTACAGCGGCAAGCGTTCGGCCAGGCCACGGACCAGGGAAATACGCCGCCGATACGCCGTGACATCCTCGACCTCGCGCAGCGCCACTCCATCACCGTGCCCTGCGTCGAGCACGCGCTCCAACAGGTGTCCACTGGCTCTCAACCACACGTTCGCGGCCGTATGCCTATCGACCTGCTCGACAGCAGCGTTGCTCTCGAAGGGGCCGCCATCGACATCGACCACCAGGGCGGCTGCGATTCGCACATCACCGCTGGGGGAAAGGACAGCCAGGTCGGGCCGGTCGCTCACGTCCACCTTGGGCGGCCCGGAGGACTCGAGTCCGAACTCGGGAAACCAGCGGCGGACCGAGGCGCGCCGGATCAAGAACGCACTGGTGCCGCCCAGCGCCAGTGGGTCGCCGGGACCAGAGCAGTCCAGCAGAGTGACGTCGCCGGCGAGAACCCGCCAGCCGTGCCGTGTCAGGGCGAGCGCGACCAGCGTCTTTCCCGCGCCGTGTCCCCCGAGCAGCACCACCGCCCCGCCCCCTACAGGCGACTGGAGGCAAACCGCGTGCACGCAGACGGTTCCGTGCGCCAAGTGCAACCGGTGCAGGTGGGCCCCCAGCCAGCGCCGCACATCCCTCTGCCCCAGCCCGTCCGGCATCCTTATGAAACGGGCGGATGGCGGAGCCGATGCCGGGAGGAGACCGGAAGCGACCCCGGGCAGATGCGGCGTGATCTGCGGCCACCATGACGCCAGCCCCGCCGGAGCGTCTACCGTCAGGACCCGCCCCGCGCTGCACACCGTCAGGGCCTGCCGCTCCCACCTGCCCATCAGCCACGCACCGTTGGCACGTCGGCGTCCGCGCCCTGCGCGACGGACGTGAGAAGTACGGCGTTCGCGCCATGGTCGTGGCTCAGGACGACCGCATAGCCCGGCAGCTTGTCCAGCTCAGCGGCGACCGCGGCCCGGGCATGCGCGGACCCCGCTCCCAACCCTCCCGTCAGGCCGAAGATATCGGGGTAGGAGTCCTCCTGCGCCCCCATCACGAAGTCCGCATCCGCCACGGCGGCCGTACGTCCAGGTTCGATCTTGGGCTCCGCATCAGAATGGAAGGCGGGGAAGAGCACCGCAGCCACCCGCCCCGACGAGGCACCGGTGAGCCCATACCAGGAGAAAAACTCCTCTGGCCGGATGTGCGCTTTCAGCTCACGAGTGCCCTCCCGCAGGGCTGTCGTGGTCCCGGCCAGGAGCGCGGCGGTCACCCGCGGGTCCTGGGACGGGTGAGGGCCAGCTCCGTTCGCAAGGCGTTGGCGAGCGATATCCATCCAGCCCAGCGCACCCAGCAGTCCCAGACCGACGGCGGCACCGGATGGCCACGGCGCCAGTTCCACCCCACCGTCCCGGTGGACGCGGGCGAACACCCGGTCGTTCCCCAGCAGCCCGGCGCCACGGGACGCCAGAGTGAAGGCCACTGTGGACTTTCCCGCGCCCCGCCCGCCGAGCGTGAGCACCGCCCGTCCGTCGGGCATGACGGCCGCCGAGGCATGCAACAGCGTCCATCCCGCCCCGACCATCTGGGCACGCACCAGCTCCCGTGCCACCCGAACACTCGCCCGCGCCAGCGTCAACGACTCGTGGCCGTGAACGTCCATCCGATGCAGGGAAGGGGTATAGCGGTAGGCGACACGCTCACCTGGCGTAACCGCTATCACAGTGTCGTCCTCCTTGCGGGCGTAGCGCGTCGTGGCACGCGGATACCCGACCTCCTCCCAGGCGCCGGCGGCCACTTCGGCAGCCACCTCATCGACTCCACTCACCGTCGCGACCACCAGGGGACCGTCGGCAGCGTTAGCGGAGGCGATGTGCCACCACGGCGTGACGTAGCCGGTGATCCAGTCGATGATCCCCGGGTCCGGTGAGCTGACGATCACCGATGTCTCCCCGGCAGTCACCCGTACGGCATTACCGTTCACACTCGGCAGGTTCAACTCGTCCACGATGTGTGTTTCCCCCTCTCGATTCGGTGTCCAGAGAGATGTGCTTCAGCGTGGTGATTCTTGCTCCCAGAGCCGTTCACGGAAGGACTGTCTGGGCAGCGAACGGGTCGCGGGCCGGCGTCAGGACCGACCACGAGCGGATCTTGTATCTGCACGTCGGTTGCGACGACGAGCAGGCGGCATCGCCGGTCAGTCAATCCGGACGGCGAAGTACCCGGCTTCGTGCCGCACCTGCTGATAGCGCTCGAAGACGCGGTCGGCAGTGGTCGCGGGCCTCGTGGCCGATTCGCTGTCCATGTCCGGCAGGCCGTCAGCGTCTCGCAGGCCGTTGGTCCAGCGGAACTCGCCCTCCGCGAACCACACCGTCAGGCCGTTCAGCCGGAGTATGGCCATCTCCGTGCCGACAATGATGCTGCCGGTGACGCCGTGGGTCGCGAACAGGTGGGCGTCCAACTGGCGGATCGCCTCCGCTGCGGGTGAGAGCGCATACGGCCGAGAAAGCGGAGAGTAGGCGCCGGTTTCCATATCGGTCGGTACCTCACGGGGAATTGGTGAATGTGATGGCCTGTGAATCGTCATTGCCCAGCGTCGACATCACCACGACGGGACAAGCGTCATCGCCGACCTCTCCACGACGTTGTTTCGACTTCTGGTCGACTTGTCCGGACTTCCTTGCCGTAAAGGCCGGAATTCCTTTCACCGTGTCGCCCCCGGTTCTACCGTTGGGCACAAGAACCGCGGCGCGTCCGGCAGGAAGGGCCACGATGGTGACTGTGCTGAGGCAGCTCGCTCAGGCCAAGGGGCTGGTGGCCTACCGCCACTTTTCCCGTGCCTATGAGGCGGCAGCCCGGGAGCTTGGCTACCACAACCTCGCGATCGGCGAGCGGCAGTGGGATCGGTGGCTGTCGGCCCGGCTGAAAGGCCTGCCCTACCCCAAGGCGTGCGAGGTGCTTGAGCACATTTTCGACCTGCCGGCGAGTGAGCTTTTCGCAGCGGCTCCCAGCACCACTGACGGCGTCGACACCGAGCCGGGTCAGGGACTCACCCCTGCCCACCTGGTTGCCGCGCCCGTCGATGTCCAGCCCAGGGGGATGTACGAAATGATGAAAGATGCCGCTTCCCAATCGAGGGATGCCGCGGGCGACGCGGAACGCGAACTCGGGCCGGCGGCGATGGAGCAACTGCAAGACGATGTCGTCCACCTGGCGCGCACCTACCTGCTGCGGTCGCCGATGGGCCTGTTCCCGGAGTTGGTCGCCGTTCGCGAACGGATCCTCGCCAAGATGGCCGAGACCCGCAAACCCGCGCAGCTCTCCGATCTGAACTTCCTGGCCGGAGTATCGAGCACGCTGCTGGCCGAGGTGTGTATCGATCTCGGCGAGATGAAAATGGCCGTCGATCACGCCCGTGCTGCCTGGTCCTACGCCGCCAGCATCGACCATGTGCCGCTCGCGGTGTGGGCGCGCGGCATGATGGCCACCAGCGCGTACTGGGCGAATCAGCCTCGGGATGCCGTCGTAGCCATCAGCAAGGCGGAACAGCATCGGCCAGTCGGAATTGCCGCAGCCCGGGTGCACAGCATCGCGGCCCGCGCCTGGTCCCACATGGGCGAGACCGACAAAACCGTCCAGTCGATCCGTGTGGCGATGAACGCCAGGGCAGCAGACGAACGCGGCGACGAACTGCAGGCGATCGGCGGCGTGTTCGACTGGGATCCTGTACGTGAACAGCGCTGCTACAGCTCGGCCCTGCTGCAGCTGCTGCAACTACGGCGTGCGGACTTCGATCAGTCGGCCATCCGCCGATTCACCGGCGAGGTGTTGGCCTACACCCGTCAAGCCCTTGAGGACGCCCAAGCGGTACCGGACGAGGACCGGTCGCAGACGGTGGAGGCCACCATCGGAATCGAGACGGCCACCGCCTGGGTCATCCTCGGCGATCTGCCCAACGCCCGGCAGACGCTGACCGAGGTACTGGAGCTACCGGCAGACTTGCGGACCTTCCCCGTCCTGCATCGGCTGAACGGGCTGCGCACTCAGCTGGCGCTCACCCCGGCGGGGCGGGCCGCCGAGCAGCTCAGCGACGACCTCGCCTCGTTCATCCAGGGCAGCACGGTGCGGGCACTGCCGCCGGGAGCCTAGCCGCGCCGGGCGTCCCACTCGGCCAGGATCGCCGCCTCCCGCTCGGGGCTGATGCCGAGTTCGGCGGCCCGTTCGTGGCCCAGAAGCGGACCGCCGTCGTTCAGCCACGCCCAGGTGTCGGCGACGGTGACGGCCAGGGGGCGGCAAGTCAGACCGGCCGCCCGGGCGCGGGCAGCATCCACCCGCCACGTTCCCGCATACGGCCGCCACAGCGGCAGCTCGGTCCACTCGCCGACCCGCTGCTCGATCAGGAAGTTGTGGTTCACCCACTCCAGCGTGGCCGTGCTGCCGGTGACCTGCCGACAGGTCTCCAGCAGGTCGCCGAACGTGGCCGAGCCGATGGGCGCGGCGAGAGTGTAGGGCCCAGACAGGTAGCGTTCTGTGGCGTCCAGGGCGAAGGCGGCGACGTCACGGACATCGATCGGCTGGATCGGCCAGTCGGGCGTGCCAGGTGCGAGTACTCGACCGCCTGCGGCGATACGGCGGAGCCACCAGGGGAACCGGCCGACGTATTCATGAGGGCCGACGATCACGCCGGGCCGCAGCAGGACGGACCTGTCACCGAAGGTGTCGCTGACGGCCTTCTCGCAGCCGGCTTTCTCCCGGCCATAGGCGTCGGCACCGCTCTCCCCGGGCGGCCCCTCCGGGGTGTAGGGGCGGACAGACGAGGAGTCATTCAGGGGAAGCGTGGGCCAGCCCTGGTAGACGTTCACGGTGCTGACGTACACGTATCGCTCCGTGGCGTCCGACAGGGCTTTGGTGGACGTCTCAACGAGGTGGGGTGTCATACCGCTGGTGTCGAGGACGGCATCCCAGGGGCCGTGGACGGCAAGCGCGGTGAGGTCTTCGACGCTGGTGCGGTCTCCCCGAATCGGGATCGTGCCGGGGACGTCGCTGCCGGACTTTCCACGCGTGAACGTCGTGACGTGGTGACCGCGCTGTAAGGCATGCTCGGCCAGGGCTCGACCGAGGAACCAGGTGCCTCCGAGAATCAACAGTCGCATGGACTTGATCCTGACTGAGCGGGGCGGCCTCGGGAAGAGGGGGTGCACGCCAGTGAAACTCGACACCCCGCGTTTCCTGCGCCGCGCCGAGAAGAAACTCAAGAAGCTTCGGCGGTCCCTGCCCCGCACGGCCAAGGGGCCGAACAACCAGGCCGAAGCCCGGCGGAAGGTTGCTCGTCAGCATGCGAAGGTCGCTGATGCACGCCGCGAGTTCCACCACCGGCTCTCCACAGAGATCATCCGTGAGAATGAAGCGGCACGGGCTGAATCCCCATCAGGCTGGGGAGCGCGTCAACGGCAGCGGCGGTGGATGTCGTCCAGCCGCTCGGTCAGCCTTTTTCGGTCCAGGTGCTCCAGTAGCGGCACCGCCACCCTGCGGCTGGTGCGCAGGGCGGTCCTCGCCTGGCCGACCGTGAACGGCTGGGGCAGCGTGGCCAGCAGGGCGGCGGCGCGCTCATCGGCGTCCGGCGGCAGCACGACGCCGTCGGCCACGCGCAGCAGCGCCCCGGCTCGTACGGCCGCCGTCAGCTCGCGTGGTCCCAGGCCCAGCTCGGCCAGGCGTCCGGCCTCCGGCGCACGGAACGGTGTGTCGGCGAGTCCGGTTAGGAGGCTGCGTACGGCCAGGGCCACCGGAGCCGGCAGGCGTGCAGAGCCGGCCGCGATCCGTCCATCCACGATCCGTCCGTTCACGACGGCGAGCGGGGGTCGCACGAGCGCGGCGACCAGGCGGCGGTCCGGCAACATCAGCTCGTGGCGGGCCGCCTCCAGCGGCAGCCCGGGCTCCAGCGGATCGCGGGCCGCGTGGCGCCGTACCACCTCGGGAAGCCGGGCGGCGAGACCGGCCCAGTGCTCCGGGTCGGCGTGCCAGTCAGCGAGCACCGGCCGTGTCCGCGGCGGGCAGCCCATCGCGACGAGCTCGCTATCCCGCAGCAGCAGGTGCGTGCGCAGGAGGGACGCCGCGTCCGCCGACGCGTGTGCGAGCGCGTACGCCCGCTCCCTGGCCGCGCCGCGGCGGCGCAGTGCCGGCGGGCGCACGTCGAGTACGGTCGCCCCCGCCCGCACCCGCGATACACCGTGTGCGCTGTGCTGTCGCTGCTGCGCGCCGGGGTCGCGCAGCAGCAGCACGTCACCCAGGTGCAGGGGCAGCGGCCGGGCCAGGCGCAGCCGTGCCACGCCCGGCCCGAGCGGCCGCACCTGGCACGCCACGGCCGCCGAGCCGAGGTGCGCGACGACTCTTGCGGGCAGGGCGACCGCGGGGGACACCCGTACGTCGACCAGGTCAGCCGGATACCAGGCATCGGGGGTGACGAGCGCCTGCCCGCGCTCCGGTGCGATCCGCCCGCGCAGGTTGACGGCGACCCGGGCCACCCCGACGACGGATGTCACCGGCTCCTTCAGCGACTCCAGGCCGCGCACCCGCACCCGCTCGCCGTCGAGTTCGAGCTCGTCACCGGTAGAGACGCGGCCCGCCGGGAGGGTCCCCGTCACCACCGTCCCGCTGCCGCGCACCGTGAACGCGCGGTCGATCCACAGCCGCACCGGCGCTTCGATGTCCGGTGCGGGCAGCGCGGCCACCAGCCGGTCCAGCGCCGCGCGCAGCTCGTCCAACCCCTCACCGGTGCGCCCGCTCACCGCCAGCGCCTCCGCCTCGCCCAGCCCGGCCTCCGCCAGGCGGGCCCGCGCGTCCTCCAGGGCAGGAGCGGGATCGGCCAGGTCGGCGCGGGTCACCGCGAGCAGGCCGAGTCGTACGCCGAGGGTTCGCAGCGCGATCAGGTGTTCCTCCGACTGCGGCATCCACCCCTCGTCGGCGGCGACGACGAACAGCACGGCGGGCACTGGGCCGACCCCGGCGAGCATCGTTCCGAGGAAGCGTTCGTGCCCGGGGACGTCGACGAACGCCACCCGCTCGCCGGAGGGCAGTGCCGTCCAGGCGTAGCCGAGTTCGATCGTGAGCCCCCGTCGCCGCTCCGCGGCCAGCCGGTCGGGCTCCATCCCGGTGAGCGCCCGTACCAGCGTCGATTTGCCGTGGTCGACGTGTCCAGCGGTGGCGACGACGTGCAACAGCCCTCCTCGGTTCGGGAGTTCGGGATGCGCCATCGCGCAGCGGTGACGGGTGGCCCGCTCCCCGAGGACCCATCCCGCGTCGGCCCGCATCACCGGCCTACCCTGAGGACGGCCTTCAGCACCTCGTCGTCGCGCTCCGGGGGCAGCGCGCGCAGATCGAGCAGCAAGCGGCCACCCTCGAACCGGCCGATGACCGGCGGATCGCCCGTCCGCAGCGGCACGGCGAGCCGCTCGGGCAGGCTGACCGCCGCGCTCGGCAGCCTCACGCCCGGTGCCGCTCCGCCGCCCACGGTCGCCTCGGCGGGTACGGCTCTCGCCTCGATCCCCGCCCGGTGCAGCGCCTCCGCCAGGGCGGCGGCCCGCCGGGCGAGGGCGGCCGGTTCAGCGTGCAGTGCCCGGCGCACGGGGGTCTCGGGGCCGCGCAGCGTGGCCTCCAGCGCGGCCAGCGTCAGCTTGTCCACCCGCAGCGCCCTGGCCAGCGGATGGCGCCTGAGCCGGTCGACGAGGTCGCGGCGGCCGAGCAGCAGGCCGGCCTGGGGGCCGCCGAGCAGCTTGTCGCCGCTGGCCGTCACCAGGTCGGCGCCGGCGGCGAGCGTGCTCGCGGCGTCCGGCTCGCCGGGCAGCAGCGGCTCGCCTCGCAGCAGGCCCGATCCGATGTCGGCGATCACGGGCACGCCGAGCCCGGCCAGCTCCGCCACCCCGACCGAGCCGGTGAAACCCTCGACCCGGAAGTTCGACGGGTGGACCTTGAGCACGAACCCGGTCTCCGGTCCGATGGCCGCCCGGTAGTCGGCGGGCGTGGTGCGGTTGGTCGCGCCCACCTCGCGCAGCCGGGCACCGGTGGACGCCAGCAGGTCGGGGATTCGGAACCCGTCCCCGATCTCGACCATTTCGCCGCGGCTGATCACGATCTCCCGTCCGGCGGCGAGCGCGGTGGCCGCCAGCACGAGAGCGGCCGCGTTGTTGTTGACGACGTGCACGTCCTCGGCGGCCGGCACCGCCCGGGCGAGGGCCTCGAGCGCGCCGCGTCCCCTGCGTGCCCGCGCTCCGCCCGCCAGGTCGAACTCCACGTCGGTCGCCCCGGCGGCGGCCGTGACCGCCTCGACGGCGGCCGGGGACAGCGGCGCCCGGCCCAGGTTGGTGTGCAGCAGCACACCGGTCAAGTTGATCACCGGTCGGAGGCTCGTGGGATGCGGCGGCAGCACGGCCAGGGCGGCGTCCGTCACGCACTCCGGGCCGATCTCGCCCTGCCGTACCCGCTGCTGGGCGCGCGCGACGGCGTCCTTGACCACCGCGCGGCCGAGCCGCTCCGTCAGGGCGGCCAGCCGGGCATCGGCCAGGACGGCGTCGGTGCGCGGCACCCGCCTTCGTGGATCCACGCGGAGGTGGACGGGAATCGAACCCGCCAGGCCGAGAGCCTCGGCCTCGTCGGTTTTGAAGACCGCGGGGGCCACCAGGCGCCCAGACACCTCCAAGAGCAGCGGACGTCCAGGAGAACCGGAACTCCGCGTGGAAATCTAACCGGAGCCGGTTGGCCAGGTCACGGCACCGCCCGGCGCGGCGCGTCGTACGCTACGCGGCGTGCTGTACGAGGGATATTCGGGCTGGGAACCCAACCTCCCACGGGCGCGGCGGATCGGAGAGACGATGACGGCGACGGAGAGGGACACGACGAGGCTGACCCGGCATGCGCGCGGAGGCGGGTGCGCATGCAAGATCCCGCCGGGCGAGCTGGAGACGATCGTGGCCGAGCTGCTCGCACCGCAACCGGCGCATCCCCACGGGCCCTCCTTGGGTGAGCAACCGGGGCGCGGGCTCACGCCGCCTTCGCCGAACGGAGAGCTGGTCATCGGGCTCGACGACGGAGACGACGCGGCGGTGGTCTGTGTCGAAGGCGGCCGGGCGATCGTCGCGACCGCCGACTTCTTCACCCCCGTGGTGGACGATCCGTACGACTGGGGGCGGATCGCCGCGACCAACGCGCTGTCGGACGTGTACGCCGTCGGCGGCACCCCCGTCGTGGCGGTGAACCTCCTCGCCTGGCCCCGTCAGACGCTCCCGATGGACCTCGCCCGCGAGGTGCTGCGCGGCGGCCTCGACGTCGCCCGGGCCGCCGGGTGCCACGTGGCGGGCGGCCACAGCGTCGACGGCCCCGAGCCGGTGTACGGCATGGCGGTCACCGGCCTGGCCGATCCCGAGCGGCTGCTGCGCATCGACGCGGGCCGGCCGGGGACGCCGATCTCGCTCACCAAGCCGCTCGGCGTCGGCGTCCTGAACACCAGGCACAAGGCGACCGGCGAGGTGTTCCCCCAGGCGATCGAGGCGATGACGACTCTGAACCGGGACGCGTCGCTGGCGGCCCTGGCCGCCGGGGCCCGGTGCGCCACCGACGTGACCGGGTTCGGCCTGCTCGGCCACCTGTACAAGCTGGCCAGGGCGAGCGGGGTCACCGCTGTGGTCGACGTCGCGGCCGTGCCGTATCTGGAGGGGGCCCGCGAGGCGGTGCGCGACGGCCACGTCAGCGGCGGCACCCGCCGCAACCTGGCCTGGGTGGCGCCCCACCTCGACGCGGGCCGGTTCGGCGAGGAGGATCTGCTCCTAGTGGCCGACGCGCAGACCTCCGGCGGCCTGCTCATCGCGGGGGAGATCCCCGGCGCCCCGGTCGTCGGCGAGCTCGTCCCGAGGGAGCCCGCCGCGCTGCGGCTGATCTGAGGCCGGCCTGAGGGGTCGGACTGAGGGGTCGGCCTGAGATCAAACTCCCGCCGCCACACGCCGCCGCTGCGGGACGACCGTGTACTTCGGGTCGGCGGCGGAGGCGCGTCCGGCTTCGAGCACGCCGAACCGGGTGCACAGCGCACCGGCCGTGATGGCGAGTCCGGACAGCGCGGTGAGCGCCCGGCTGCGCCCGGCCACCGCGGCGAGCAGACCGCCGCCGAGGGCCAACGCCCGGGACGCCTTCATCAACCTGCCCGCCCTGCCCAGCCGGTACGGCTCGCCGACCAGGCCGAGACGGCGTTCCATCAGCATGCCCGCCGCCGTCTCGGCGGCGGCTCCCGCGACGGCGGCGATGCGGGCGGGCCCGGACTCGGCCCGGGGGGTGGTCAGCATGAGGGCCGCGCCCGCCGAGGCGAGCGCGCTTCCCGCGAACAGGAACGGCAGCTCGCGCAGGGCCTCGTGCCAGGCCGGCACCGCGGTGTCGGCCAGGAGCACGGCGGTGTAGGTCGCCATCACGGGCCCGGTCACCGCGCCGCCCGCGGTCGCCGCGCGCCCGACAGCGGGCAGGACGCCGGTCACGGCGCAGGCGGCGCCGATCGCCGTCAGGCCGCCGTGCGCGGCCAGCGTCCAGGAGCCGACGCTCATCGGCGAGGTCGGCTTGAACAACCTCAGCATGTTGAGGAAGCGCTCGGGCCTGCCCAGCTCGGTGATGAGGAGGACGGATCCCACGCCCGCCCCGGCGGCCGCGGCCACCCGCGCGGTGAGCGCGAGCCGGTCGTGCCCGGTGACGCGTGCCACGGCGGCCATCATCGAGGCCGCCCCCGACATGCCGCCCAGATAGAGATAGACCGGCATGTGCGGCTCGTGCCAGACGGGCCGCTTGATGACCGGCCGGCCGTAGTAGGAGCGGAACTCGGCCTCCGGCACCGTCTCATCCCGTCGTTTCGGCACGTCAGTTCCGCCTCAGGAAGCAGGCGGCCACGCCCGCGGCCAGGGCGAGCGCGGCACCGCCGGCCCACCGCCACATGGCGGGCAGGTCCCGCGTGGTCACCACCGGGTCCGGCGGCAGGCCGTACGTCTCGGGCGCGTCCAGCAGCAGGAAGAACGCACCGGTTCCGCCGACGCCGTCGCCGGCGCTCTCGCCGTACAGCCGGGCCTCGGTCACGCCGTCGGCGTGCAGCCGCCCGACCCGCTCCCCGGCGCGCTCGCGCAGCTCGTCCAGCGGCCCGAACTGGATCGACTCGGTCGGGCAGGCCTTGGCGCAGGCCGGCTCCAGCCCGCCGCGCAGCCGGTCGTAGCAGAGCGTGCACTTCCACGCCCGGCCGTCCCCCTGCCGGCGGTCGATGACTCCGTACGGGCAGGCCGGGACGCAGTAGCCGCAGCCGTTGCAGACGTCGGGCTGGACGACGACCGTGTCGAACTCGGTGCGGAACAGCGCGCCCGTGGGGCAGACGTCCAGGCAGGCCGCATGCGTGCAGTGCTTGCACACGTCGGACGACATCAGCCACCGGCCGTCCTGCTCGACGAACGCCACGTGCCGCCAGGTGTCCGCGCCGAGCGACCCGGTGTTGTCGTAGGAGGTGGCCAGGAAGACGAAACCGTCGTCGGGCACCTCGTTCCACTCCTTGCACGCCACCTCGCACGCCTTGCACCCGATGCAGATGCTCGTGTCGGTGAAGAAGCCGTACCTATGTGGTGCTACGTCCGTCACGGGAAGCCCTCGAATGGTGAGTGTCCGAGTTTCTGCCCAGACCTGGGAGAACGCTGAGGCGTCTCTGCCCGGGTCGGAGTGGGACAAAACTTTCAACGGCCGTCGTGACGGACTCGGCCACCAAATCCGCTGACAACGCGAACGGCCCCGAGTGGTGCTGTGAACACCTGCTCAGGGCCTTGATCCCCCACCTGCGAGACCAGGAGAGGACCCATGAACGACGTTAGTACCAGCCCCGAGCCGGATGACATCTCCGCGCTGATCACCGAGACGGAGGCCTACCTGGCCAACCAGCAGCCGGCGCAGCCCGTACCCCGTCGTGGGGGAACCATCGCCGGCCCGATTTTCCGGCCCGGCGTGGGGCGCGTGCTACTGGTGGGACAGCCTGGCGTCAATCGCGTCGAGTCGCTCCAGGATCCGGCCGAGTACCTCGGTGTGCTTGGCGAGGATCTCGCCCTGCTGTGCCTGGGTAGCCTGCAGGTCCCGGACATCAGCGTGCGTCTCCTGCACGATGCGGTAGGTCTCAGAGATCGCTACACCGGCCATCGCGTCCTGGCGGGCCCGCAGTGTACGAACCTCTTCCTCCAGGCGCGCGGTTCGCTCGGCCTCGGCCGCCAGCACGGCAACCCGCGACTCCAGGTAGGTCAAGCGTTCCTCCATGGTGTTCGCCATGAGTCGATGGTAGACGTACCGGGCGACATCCGCAGGCCTGGTCGATTCTCCGGACCGACGCGGGGGCCGAGGGGTTCCATCCGTGCGTCAGGTGGCTCCCCTCGGCCTTGCGCAAGGGTCATCGGCTTACCTGATGTAGGTATCGCCGCCGAGAAGGCTCTTCACCTTCCTGCCGTAGTCCGGATCGCCGTCTGCCCGCAGGTACCAGTTCTTACCTCGCACGCGGAATGCGGGCGGGTTAGCCCACAGAGCATGGCGCGGCAACTTCTGGCCCGGCCCCTCCACATAGAGCCTGACGTTGGCGTAACCACTCCAGCATAGAGCGCTCTCGACCTCCATCTGAATGAATTTGGGGTCAGTGCAAGGAGCGCCCAGGTCTTCCAACGTCTTGAGCAACTCCTGCAGGGACTGGAACGATCCACCATCGTCCTGCCGGACGAAGGTCGAAGCCGACCCGTCGGACTGGCCGCATGCAGTCATCAACGAGAGCACCAGGGTGGCCAGGGTGAACCCAACAGTCTTCATAATCTTCTTCGGGGGTGCCATCTCGGTGCGTTAAGGCGCATCGAGAGTGCCGTTAAAAGACCTCACCGAGGTGAGAGTGCTGGCGGCTTCGGCGCAGCCCTGGTCGAGGCAGCGAATTTCCCAAAATGGGTACGAGAGGTCTTCGGTCATCGTCCATTGGGACTTGAAGGCGCTGCCGCCGCGAGCCTTGTATGCCTGCTGTAAGTCCTTGGGCATCAAGCCGTACTTAAGAAGCTCATCCTGGTTGTGATAGACGTTAGCCCAGGCGTTACCACAACGCGCGACGATGCTGTCACCGCCACCCATGGGGCTTGGATCGCCAGATTCACAGGAGTAACCAGCGTCCTGGAGCTCTTTGATGAGGGACTGAGGGGTGACCTGTCCGCTGCACCCGGTGACCAGAGCGAGTGCCAGAACGGCCGGGATGAACCTTACGTACTTCATGATCCTCTTTTGGGGGTATCGATCGCTTGATACAATATCAGGGCATTTTGTCCTGTTCGTAATCACGCTTGCAACACTAGTGTGTAACGAGTTAACGGCTGGTCGCGTAGCATTGCTTGGGTCAATTCGCAGTGTCCGGTCTACGGCTCAGGGCGGGCGTCGGCTACCAGACCGTGCCAGAACTGCGCGCGGTGCTTCAGGTCTGCTGGTCGTCCGCATGGCCGGTGGACTTCCGGCGCCTGCTCGGGCTCGGTGAAGAAGCCCATCCGTTCAGCCACGCCGATACCTCTCGATGAGTTCGAGCAGCGCCGTGCCCGTTGGCCGCCTGCCCGGCAGCACGTCGCACGTGCCGGCCTTGCTCTCCTGGATGAACACGTTCGGGTCGAGCACGATCGGGATCAGATCGTTGACCACGTCGCCGGTCGCCAGCCCGCGATACCCCCAGTGGTAGGGCAGGACCACCTGGTGCACGGTCGCCTGTTGCACGGTTGTACCGCGCAGCCGGATCGGCCTGACCCGTTCGGTCACCAGCACCCGCGTCTCGATCGCGGCGCGCGCGGTCACGATCGTCGCCCAGCCGCCGTTGACCAGTCCCACCTCGGCGGCGAGCTCGGGCGACACCTCGCAGAACGGCTCCGGCTGCAGCTCGGTCAGATACGGCAGGGTCCGGCTCATCGCGCCGGAGGTGTGGTGCTCGGTGAGCCGGCTGGTCGTGAACACGTACGGGAACCGCGACGAGAGCGGCGGGTTGTACGGATTGTCGCGCCGGTGGAAGGCGCGCCGGGCGGGGTTGGCCCGGGTGCCGTACAAGGTGTTGCGCACCGGCGACTCGTGCGGCTCATAGTGCACGGGCAGCGGCCCGTCGGACAGCCCGGACGGCACGTAGAGCCAGCCCCTGCCGTCCGACTGCATGATGAACGGGTCGGTCCCGCGCAGCGCGGCCTCGGCCTTCGCCCCCTCCGGGGGTTCGTAGCCCGGCGGCTTGCCCTCCTCGAAGTCCGGCACGTCGGCCCCGGTCCACACACCGCGGTCCGCGTCCCACCAGACATACCGCTTGCGCTCGCTCCACGGCCGGCCCTCCGGATCGGCGGAGGCCCGGTTGTAGAGGATGCGCCGGTTGGCGGGCCAGGCCCAGCCCCACTCCGGCGCGACCCGCGACTGCTCCCGCCCAGGCCTGCGCCGGGCGGCCTGGTTCACCTCATCGGCGTACACCCCGCAGTAGATCCAGCATCCGCAGCTCGTCGACCCGTCCGGCCGCAGCTCCCTGATGTGCGAGAGCGCCCGGCCGCCTGGCCCGACGCCGCCGATCTCGCGCAGCACGGCCCGCGCCGAGGGCTCGCGAAGCGCCCCCTCCTCGGGGTAGTCCCAGGTCAGCTCGCGCACCGGCCGGTCGATCTCGTCGTCGGTCAGCCGCTCTCTGATCCGCCTGCCCAGGTGGTAGAAGAACCACAGGTCGCTGCGGCAGTCGCCCGGCGGGTCGAGCGCCTTCTCCCGCCACTGCAGCAGCCGCTGGGTGTTGGTGAACGTGCCCTCCTTCTCCACGTGGCTCGCGGCGGGCAGGAAGAACACCTCGGTGCCGATCTCGCCGGGGTGCGGCCCCCCGGTCTCGATCTCCGGGGCGTCCTGCCAGAACGTCGCGGTCTCCACCAGGGTGAGGTCCCGCACGACCAGCCAGTCGAGGTTCGCCAGACCGAGGCGCTGCGCCCGGCCGTTCGCCGATCCGACCGCCGGGTTCTCACCGATGACGAAGTAGCCCTTGACCGTGCCGTCGATCTGGCCCATCACGGTCGCGTAGTGCCCGTGGTCGCCGGTGAGCCGCGGCAGGTGGTCGAAGCAGAAGTCGTTCTCCTCCGTCGCCGCGTCGCCCCACCACGCCTTCAGCAGGCTGACCACGTAGGCGCGTCGGTTCCCCCAGAAGCCGGTGTCGGCGCCCTCCCGGCGGATGTAGTCGTCCAGGTCGTCGTGCCGATGGGCGTGCGGCATCGCGATGTACCCCGGCAGCAGGTTGAACAGTGTCGGGACATCCGTGGAGCCCTGGATGTTCGCGTGGCCGCGCAGGGACAGGATCCCGCCGCCCGGACGGCCCATGTTGCCCAGCAGGAGCTGCAGGATCGAGGCCGCGCGAATGAACTGCACCCCGGTCGTGTGCTGGGTCCAGCCCACCGAGTACACCCAGGCCGTGGTGCGCTCCCGGCCGGAGTTGGCGGTGATCGCCTCGGCCAGCTCGGCGAACTGTGCGGCGGAGATCCCGCACAGCTCCTCGACCAGGTCAGCGGTGTAACGGGAGAAATGCCGCTTGAGGATCTGGTAGACGCAGCGCGGGTGGCGCAGCGTCGGGTCCGCAGGCGGGCGGGCGCTCGCCCCGGCCCCGCGGGCGCCATAGGAGTCGGATCCGGCCGCCTCCGCGTGCGCCAGACCGCCCTCGCTCAACGTGTGCATCCGCGCCACGTCGCCTTCGTACGCCCAGGAGGACGGGTCATACCTGCCGCTCTCCGGGTCGTAGCCGGAGAACAGGCCGTCGAGGTCCTCGGTGTCCCGGAACTCCGCATTGATGATCGTCGCCGCGTTCGTGTACGCGAGGACGTACTCGCGGAAGTCGAGCCCGCCCGCGAGCACGTGATTGATCAGCGCCCCGAGCAGCACGATGTCGGACCCGGCCCGGATCGGCAGGTAGCGGTCGACGGACGCGCTGGTCCGGCTGAACCTCGGATCGATGTGGAACACCTTCGCGCCGCGCAGCCGGGCCTCCGTCACCCACTGGAACCCCACCGGATGGCATTCGGCCATGTTGGAGCCCTGGATGACGATGCAGTCGGACTCCGCCAGGTCCTGCTGGAACGTGGACGCGCCGCCACGCCCGAAGCTGGTCCCCAGACCGGGGACGGTGGAGGAGTGTCAAATGCGCGCCTGGTTCTCGACCTGGATCGCGCCCAGAGCGGTGTAGAGCTTCTTGATCAGATAGTTCTCCTCGACGTCGAGCGTCGCCCCGCCCAGATGGGCGATGCCCGTCGTCCGCCTGACCGCCCTGCCGTCACACGTCTGCTGCCAGGTCTCCCGCCGGGTGCTGACCACCCTGTCGGCGATCATGTCCATGGCCGTCTCGAGGTCGAGCGGCTCCCAGACCGTGCTGTACGGCCGGCGGTAGAGGACCTGCGTCGCGCGGCCGGAATGGGTCACGAGCTGCTTGCTCGCCGAGCCCTTGGGGCAGAGCCGGCCTCGGGAGATCGGCGAGTCCGGATCGCCCTCGATCTGGGTGACCCTGCCGTCCTCGACGTAGACGAGCTGACCGCAGCCGACCGCGCAGTAGGGGCAGACCGACCGGGCGACCGCGTCGGCCCGCTCGACCCGCGGCCGCAGCGCGTCGGTCCGCGCCGAGCGCGCCGCCTCCCGCCTGCCGTCCTCTCCCCGCAACTGCCGCACCAACGGCCAGCGGGAGACCCAGCCACCTGCCACGATGTCTCTAGTCCCCGCGGCCTGTCCGGTTTAACCAGCGGCTTTGATCAGCGGCTTTAAACGGCGGCGCGGTGCAGGTGTGCGAGCAGCCGGTCGAGCGGCCAGGTGTTGACCACGTCGTCGGGGGTGAGCCAGGCCCGCTGGGCGATCCCGACACCGAACCGCTGGTGAGACAGGTGCGGGATCGCGTGGGAGTCGCTGTCGATCGAGAACTTCACCCCGTGGTGACGGGCGAGCCGTACCAGATCGGAGGGCAGATCGGCCCGGTCGGGGTAGGAGTCGATCTCCATGATCGTGCCGGTGCGGGCCGCGGCGCGGAAGACCTCATCCCAGTCGGCGTCCACCGGCGGCCGTTTGCCGATCTTGCGGGTGGTGGGGTGCCCGATGACGTGGACGTACGGGTTCTCGCAGGCGGCGACGAAGCGACGGGTCATCTCCTCTCGTGACTGGTGGAAGTGCGAGTGCACTGAGGCGACGCAGACGTCGAAGCCCGCCAGGACCTCGCCGGGCCAGTCCACCGAGCCGTCCGGGGCGATGTTCAGCTCGGTGCCGTGCAGCAACCGCATTTCCGGATATTTCGCTTGAAGTTCGGCGATCTGAGCACGCTGAGCGAGGGCCTTGCCGAGCGTCATCCGCTGCATGACCAGGTCCGGAGCATGATCGGTGATCGCATAGTAGGAATGGCCGCACCGCGCGGCCGCGGCCACCATGTCCTCCAGCGAGGCGATGCCGTCGGTCAGATCGGTGTGCGTGTGCAGGTCGCCCCGCAGGTCGGCGAGTTCGACCAGCCGGGGCAGCTCGCCGCGCAGCGCGGCGGTGATCTCGCCACCGTCCTCACGCAGCGTCGGCGGGATCCACCGCATGCCGAGCGCGTCGTAGACGTCCTCCTCGGTCTCCGAGGCGATCAGATGATCCTCACCGTCGAACAGGCCGTACTCGGAGAGCTTCCAGCCCTTCTTGACGGCCATCTCCCGGATGCGGACGTTGTGCTCCTTGCTGCCGGTGAAATAGATCATCGCGGCGCCCCACGACTCGGCGGGCACCACCCGCAGGTCCACCTGCAGCCCCCGGTCGGTCCGTACCGAGGTCTTCCGCTCGCCCTTCGCGATCACCTCGGTGACGTACGGCTGGCGGGCGAACAGGTCCATCAGACCGGGCGGGCCGACCGCCAGGATGTCGATGTCGCCGATCGTCTCGCGCATCCTGCGCAGCGAGCCGGCGTGGGCGATCCGCTCGGCGGGCAGTGAGGCGATCACCCGCTCGGCCAGGTCCATGGCGATTCCGAGGTGGACCCGGCCGCCCGACAGCTCCAGATGTTCGACCCCCTTGAGCAGGTTCTCCTCGGTCTTGGGGCCGAAACCCCTCAGCCCGGCCAGCCGGCCGTCTCTGATCGCGTCGGCCAGCGCGGCCGGTGAGTCGATCCCGAGCTCCTCGAACAGGAAAAGCGCGCGTTTGGGCCCGAGCGACGGGACCCTCGTCAGCTCGCGCACCCCCTCGGGCACCCGGCCGCGCAGGTCGTCGAGTTGGCGGAAGCTTCCCCGAGCCAGGAACTCCTCGACCTTCTTGGCGATGGCCTCGCCCACGCCGGGGATCTTGCGGATGTCGGCGTGCCGCAGGTCCTCGGGGAAGCCGGCGATGGACTTCGCCGCCTTCTGATAACTCCGCACCCGGAACGCGTCGCCGCCGCTCAGCGCGAACAGCTCGGCATACTCCTGCAGCGCCGCCGCCGCCTCGTCGTTCACCCGTCCCATGAAGCCAGCGTAAGTGGGCGCGACCGAGGGAGGGCGAGATTATGCTCGGTCTAGACAGCCTGGACAGAAAGGGTGACTGATGAATGGGTGGCAGGTCCAGGAAGCGAAGCAGCGCTTCAGCGAGGTCATCCGGCGTGCGGTGAGCGAAGGCCCCCAGGTGGTCACCCGCCATGGAGAGGAGGTGGCCGTGGTGATCGACATTGCCGAATACCACCGCCTCAAAGGCGATACTCCCGACTTCCGGGATTTCCTCCTGTCGGACCCGGACTGGGATGATGACATCGATTTTCCCCGCAACAGGGATCTGCCCCGAGAGGTCGACTTCGGATGAGGGGCATCGGCTACCTGCTCGACACGAATGTGATCTCCGAAGTGCGCAAGCGAAACGGGAGCGCACAGGTGAAGGGGTGGATCGCCGAGGCCAATGGACCCACGCTGTACCTCAGCAGTCTGTCGGTCGGAGAGATCCGGCGGGGCATTGAATCACGGAGACGTACCGACCCCAAGCAGGCGGTGGCGCTGGAACGGTGGCTGCACGGGCTCCACCTGCAGTTCCGTGACCGCATCGTCCCCGTAACCCCGGCTGTGGCCGATGAGTGGGGCAGGCTCAACGCCCTACGGACGCTGCCGACCATGGACGGTCTGATCGCGGCGACCGCCAGAGTGAACGGCTGGACCCTGGTCAGCCGTAATGTCAGGGATTTTTTGGGCACCGGCGTGTCAGTAATCAATCCTTTTGAACCGATCGCTCCATAACTCGCAGGCGTCGACTCGCAGCGCGGTCAGACCCGGGAGAACGGCTCGGCATAGGTGAACAGACCGCGGGGCGGGGGGGTGGGCTCGTCGAACACGCGCGCCTGGAAATAGGGTCCCCAGGCGGGCACCGGAGGCGTGATGCCGTGCTCTTCCGCAGCGGCGAAACCGAACCGCGAATAGTAGCCGGGATCGCCGAGCAACGCCACGAGCGGTTCCCCGAGGGCCTCGGCCGCCCCGAGCACGGCGTGCATCAGCGCGGATCCCACGCCGCGGCCCTGGTGGTCGGGACGCACGCTCAGCGGTCCGAGGCCCAGCGCCGGGACCGGGCCGACGTGGCCGCGGCTGCACACCACGTGCCCGACGACCTCCCCGGCGGGGGAGACCGCGACGAGCGAGAGGCCGGGCAGCCAGCCCTTGTCGGCACGCAACTCGTCGACCAGCACCGCCTCGACGGGCACCCGGCCGGGCTCCTTTCCGAAGGCGGCGGCGGTCACGGCGCGGATGGCACCGACGTCTGTGGGAGTCTCCCGGCGGATCAGCATCCGCCCAGCCTGCCGCTCATCGCGGCCCCCGGGCAACCCGGTCTCTTCCGGCCGGGATCGTCGTCACATCTGGACGGGACGGGGGAGATAGGGCTCCTCCAGGTAGGCGATCTCCTTGTCGGTGAGCGCGAGGTCCACGGCGGCGAGCGCGTCGTCCACGTGATGCTCCTTGGTCGCGCCCACGATCGGGGCGGTGATGCCGGGCCGGCTCAGCAGCCAGGCCATGGCGACGGTCGCGGGCGCGACACCGCGCTCGGCCGCCGTCCGCGCCGCCCGCTCCAGGATCGCGGCCTCGCCGTACCGGCCGTCTGCGTCGCCGTAGAGCTGCCGCTGCCGTGCCCCGTCCCCCGTCTGGCGACTGGTGTCGGAGGCCACGCCGGCCCGGGCCAGCAAGCCCCGCGCGAGCGGGCTCCACGGGATCAGCCCGACCCCCTGGTCGAGGCAGAGCGGGACCATCTCCCGCTCCTCCTCGCGATAGAGGAGGTTGTAATGACCCTGCATCGTGACGAACCTGGTCCAGCCGTGCATATCGGCTGTGTGCTGCGCCTTGGCGAACTGCCAGGCGAACATGCTGGAGGCGCCGATGTAGCGGGCCTTGCCCGCCCGGACGACGTCGTGCAGCGCCTCCATCGTCTCCTCGATCGGCGTCTCCTCGTCCCAGCGGTGGATCTGGTAGAGGTCCACGTGGTCGGTGCCCAGGCGGGTCAGCGAGGCGTCGATGGCGGACAGGATGTGCTTGCGCGACAGGCCGCGGTCGTTCTGGGCGTCGCCCATCGGAAAGTAGACCTTGGTGGCCAGCACGTAGTCGTCTCGGCGGGGGAAGATCTTGCGGAGCAGGCTGCCGGTGATCTCCTCGCTGACGCCGCGCGAGTACATGTCGGCGGTGTCGAAGAACGTCACGCCGCCGTCGGCGGCCCTGCGGACGATAGGTTCGGCGCGCTGCTCATCGAGAAGCCACTCCATCATGGCCGGGTCGCCGTAGCTCATCATGCCGAGGCAGATCCTGCTGACCTTCAGACCGGTGTTGCCGAGCCGTACGTAATCCATGCGGATCACCCTATCCAGCAACGGATCGCCAGAACCGAGCCGCAGACGACCCCGGCCGGTCGCTGAGTCGTCGAGACTAGATTTGTCCGACTGGATGCCCTATGCGAGAAATCGTGACACTGGTGTGCTGATCTTGATGTTCAATCCACTTTCGGCGACCGTGAGGACTATTCCGTAAACGCCGAGAAAATGAGGTCGTATTGTCTCGTGCGTGTTATGTGTTTACCCGTTTCTGGTGTCAAGGTCGGCGTCCGAATGTCTCCGTCAGGGTATCTCCAGCGCGCATCGCCGGGAAAGCGATGGCTGTGTACGTATTAACATCAAAGGGGAGCATCAATTGATTCTTCCTGGAAGCGGGTCGGTTGCCGGGTCGCTTACCGGTCGCTGTCGCCGCAAGTCCGCCGTAATCCGATACCCGGCAGCGTCTGACGACGACGATGCGCGCTGACAAGGCCACGGATTCGGATGATCCGCCCCCCAAGACCCGAAATGTGGACAGGTGTCGGCCGCTGAGCCACCCAGGAAAAGTGCGGTTTTGCCAGGCAAATCCATTTTCGTTGGATTGTGTCATCTATTTGGGAAAACGTCGGGGGAAATCGGGTGGCATTTCTTTCCTGTGCCCTATGTTTACCTGGTTCTGATTATGGGGGCGCGGTCCGGCGCTTACCGGTGAGGTAGCTTCGGCAGGCGTCATCGGAAAGCCGTGGAACTGTAGACGTGTCAACATCTAAAGGGAGCATCAATTGGTTCTTCCTGGAAGCTGGTCGGTCTCCGGTCTGCTTGCCGGTCGTCGTCTCCGTAAATATGCCCTGATAGTGGCGATGACGGGGGCGGCGGCGTCGGCCCAGTTGCCCGTGAATGCCGCTGCTCATCCTCAGATGGCGAAGGAGCGCATCGGCCCGCTGAGCGCGATGGACGGGGTTCCCGCTCCGCATCTCGTCTCGCCCGGGCCCAGGCCGGGGCCACGCGCGTCCGGCGGGCACAAAAAGCGGCGGGGTCAGCGAGACGCCAAACGCCGGCGTGGACCGGCCGGCCCGCACGGGTCTCGCAGCCAGCAGGGCCCGCCCGGCCCACCTGGACCGCCCGGCCCACCTGGACCGCCTGGTCCGGCGGGCCCGCCCGGCACGGTGGGACCCGGTGCGACGAGTGGGAATTCTGGGCCCGGGATGACCGGTGGGCCCGGTGGGATCATGGGTGGAAACGGACCCGGTGCCGGGGGCACCCCCGGCTTCGGTGGCATGCCCAACACTGGCTTCCCGGGCACGGCAGGCGGAGCGATGCCCTTCCCGGGCATCCGGACCGTACAGGGTCCGGCAGGTCCCGCTGGTCCCGCTGGTCCGCAGGGCCCCGCTGGTCCGCAGGGTCTTCCTGGTGAGCGGGGTGAGACCGGCCCGACAGGTCCGCAGGGGCCGCAGGGGCCGCAGGGCTCGACAGGTCCGCAGGGGCCCGAGGGGCCGCAGGGCCCTGGCGGTCCACAAGGGCCTCAGGGCCCGCAAGGTCCGCAAGGTCCGGAGGGGCCTCAGGGTCCGCCGGGTTCTCACTGCCCGTGCAAGACCTGCCCGCCGACGTGCAAGACCTGTTCGCCCGCGTGCAAGCACACCTGCCCGCCGACGTGCAAGGCGTATTCGCCCACGTGCAAGCACACCTGTCCGCCCGCGTACCAGCCGGGCTGCCGGCCCACGGGCGAGCACGCTCCATACTGTGAGGTCGACTATGACGATCTCTACTGGCCGAGCTGGCTTGAGGAGATGCCCTGGCTCGGCTGAGTGATGAACTGCGACCAAAGCCACGGCTGTAGATGACACGAGCGGGCGAGTGCGGGGTATGGCCCCGGACTCGCCCGCCTGTCGTTTGCCGGGCAGGAGCGCTTTTTGCCGGGTCTTGGGAGGCGTTGGTGTCACCTCGTTGGTTGGACTATATGCCGGGCCTGCCCCGATGTGGCCGTTGCTCGCGGTCGCGCTTACAGTGAAGCGGGCAATATCACGACATCAAGAGAAGGGATGGTCGATGCTGCACGAGAGACTGTCGTCGGTGTACGACAACGTGCTGCGCCGCAACCCGGGTGAGATCGAGTTCCATCAGGCGGTCCGGGAAGTGCTGGAGAGCATCGGGCCTGTCCTCGGAAAGGACCCCGAGTATGCCGAGCACAAGATCATCGAGAGGATCTGCGAGCCTGAGCGGCAGATCATCTTCCGCGTGCCCTGGGAGGACGACCAGGGCGAGGTGCACATCAACCGCGGCTTCCGGGTCGAGTTCAACAGCGCGCTCGGGCCGTACAAGGGCGGGCTCCGCTTCCACCCGTCGGTCTACCTGGGCATCGTCAAGTTCCTGGGATTCGAGCAGATCTTCAAGAACGGTCTGACCGGTCTGCCGATAGGAGGAGGCAAGGGCGGCTCCGACTTCGACCCGAAGGGACGCTCCGACCGCGAGATCATGCGCTTCTGTCAGAGCTTCATGACCGAGCTCTACCGTCACCTGGGCGAGTACACCGACGTGCCCGCGGGAGACATCGGTGTCGGCGGACGCGAGATCGGCTACCTGTTCGGCCAGTACAAGCGCATCACCAACCGGTACGAATCCGGCGTGATCACCGGTAAGGGACTCACCTACGGCGGCGCGCAGGTGCGTACCGAGGCCACCGGGTACGGCTGCGCTTTCTTCGTGGAGGAGATGCTGAAGGCGCGCGGCACGTCGTTCGACGGCAGGCGGGTGGTGGTCTCCGGTGCCGGCAACGTCGCGATCTACTGCATCGAGAAGGTGCAGCAGCTCGGCGGCACCGTCGTCGCCTGCTCCGACTCCTCCGGGTACGTCGTGGACGAGAAGGGCATCGACCTCGACCTGCTCAAGCAGATCAAGGGGGTCGAGCGGCGCCGGCTGAGCGCCTACGCCGAGCGCCGGGGCACCGACGCCACATTCGTGGCCGGCCGCAGCGTCTGGGAGGTGCCGTGCGAGGTGGCCATGCCGTCGGCCACGGAGAACGAGATCACCGGCAAGGACGCCGAGGCGATGGTCCGGGGCGGCTGCATGGCGGTTGGCGAGGGTGCCAACATGCCCACCACTCCCGAGGGCATCCGGGTCTTCCAGCAGGCGGGTGTGTCGTTCGGGCCGGGCAAGGCCGCCAACGCGGGCGGCGTCGCCACCAGTGCCCTGGAGATGCAGCAGAACGCCAGCCGCGACAGGTGGACGTTCGAGTTCTCCGAGCGGAAGCTGCAGGAGATCATGAAGGACATCCACCGCCGCTGTCTGCAGACCGCCGACGAGTACGGCATGCCGGGCGACTACGTCGCCGGTGCCAACATCGACGGGTTCAAGCGGGTGGCGGACGCGATGCTCGCCATGGGGCTCATCTGATCGGACACCGCTTCAACGCTGATCGCAACCCCTGATCCGACCCGCGGATCTCCACTCGGAATCCTGCAAATCACACGCAAGTCACCGCCAAGTGTCGCATCGTACTAACAATGGCGTGAACGAATTCGACATCAGACGGCCCGATCGGGCCGACGCCATGGCGGTCCACGAACTGGTCGCTGAGCACGACGCCGAGGTGATCGGCAAGCCGGACTGGACTTTCCAGGACATAGCCGACACGCTCGCCGAGATCGACCTCGCCAATGACGCCTGGGTTTTACACGCCGGCGACCGGATGGTGGGCTGGGGCTACGCCCAGCGCAAGGGCATGAGTGACAACGTGGACATCGACGTCCAGGCCAGGGATCCGGAGGCCGCGGACCTCCTGTGGGACATGGTGCGGGCCGCGGCCGGCGCGCGCGGGTTCGAGCCCGCGACCGGCTTCCACCGCATGCGGATCGATCATCAGGGGGTGGAGTGGGCGTCCCTGCCCGGGGTCACCGTCGACCGGGGCGCACCGGGCAGGGACGATCCTTCACGTTGATTCGAACAACGTCACGCCCGCCCTCGACCTCTACCTGTCGGTCGGTATGCGCCCGGTCCTCGCCATCGAGGTCTGGCGGGCGTTGATCTGATCAGCCAGATGGTCTGATCAGGCGGATGGTCTAATCGGACAGGTCGTCGAAGCCGTCGAGCCCGCCGAAGGCCGCGCCGTACCGAACGCACACCATCCGGGCGACCGCCTCGTGGGCGCCGAGCGGAGCGGCACAGCCCGCCTCGGTCGCCTCGGCGGCCGAGGTGATGCGACTGTGGTCGGCCTCCGGTCCGATCACGAAGGGGACGAGCGCCAGCCGGTTGGCGCCGATCTTGCGCAGCCTTTCCGCGGCGTCCCGGACCGACGGCACCCCGTCGATCGCCGCCGGGACGACGGGCAGGGTCAGCCGGGAGGCCAGCAGGACGGCGGTGGCGTCGGCCCCCCGTGCCGCCTCGTCACCCCCGGCCGTGACGACGATGATCCCGTCGACCGGCGAGGAGACGTTGAACAGCCGCATCCGGTCGGCACGGGCAAGGCCCGCCTCCGCCAGCCGGACGTGCAGCGCCTCGGCCAGCACGGGATGGGGCCCCAGCGGTTCGGTGATCCTGACGTCGGCCTCGCTCTGCGCCGCGGCGTCGCGCACCGCGCGCATCAACCGGGGGTGCGGACCGGTGACCAGGGGGACCACCACCGCGGCGGGGCCCTCGGCGGTGCGCTCGGCGGAGATCACGCCGATCTCCTTGACCAGTTCTGCGCCCCCGTCGGCGAGCGAGACGAGACGAAGGTCGATCTGGGGATTGTCGACCCGGACGATGGAGGCGACCTCGGCCGCCACGTCCACGTCGTCGGCCGCGGTCCCCACCTTCCCGGGCACGGCCAGGACCAGGGTCGGCGCCTCTGGCGGCAGATTCGCGGGCAGCGGCCGCCGGTGCCGTCCGCCTCCGGGCCGGTGGGACCGCTCCCGCGTGGGAAGCCGCGGCGGCTCTTCGTGACCTTCGTTCACAAGGGCGGATTCTAGGGCGAAACCGGTCGAATGGTAGAACCAACGCGACGCTTGTTGCCGAGGGGTGATCTAGCGCGCGATCTTACGCACCCTGGCGCGGCCGGTAGACGTCCCACAGCTCGCCGAGGAAGAACCCGCAGAAGCGGGCGAGCGCCGCCGCGCCGTCCGGCCCCTCCGTGCGGAAGGTGGCCAGCATGCGGGCCAGGTCGACCGGCATGATCCGCAGCGTCCCCGACGCGATCTCCTCGGCGTCCCCGTCCTCGTCCTCCGCGACGTGGCCGGCCAGCAGCCGGACGTACAGCGTGGAAGTGTCCAGCCACAGCCGGGTCGGCGGGCCGTGGCGCACGTCCTTCCAGCCCGTCAGAGTGCGGGGCTGGTTCGAACCGTCCCAGAAGTGCAGGCGATAGCGCATGCGCCTGTGGTCGGGTGCCTCTCCCGGGACGAAGAGGTTGAACCAGCCCCGCGCGATGGGACGCCGGCCCCCGCAAATGGCGGCGTCGATCCAGCCCTCGGCCCGAGCCTGATGCTCCGGCTCGGCGAGGAATCGGTCGGCGTCGTCGACCGTGATGGTGAGCCTGAACTCGCATCGGCCGGCCCCGAGGAGGCCCCGCATCTCCTCGATGAACCACAGTGCCGTCGGCGTGGCGCTGCGCGTGCCGGGACTGCCATGGGCGAGAGGTCCCGGCGTATCCTGGCGCGTCTCCAGCATCCTCGTGCTCATGCGGTCGGCCAGCGCCGCGATGGTCAGCGCCGGGTTGGCCCCGACCGGTCCCGGCATGGCCGCACCGTCCGCGACGTACAGCCCGGGGAAGCCGAACACCTCGCCGTAGGCGTCGCACACCCCCTCCCCGGGGTGGCGGCCCATGGGCGCCCCGCCGAGCGGATGCGCGGTGATCACCCGGTCGCGCCACCGGGAGGGCATGCCGGCGTAGTCGGCGCCCAGCACGTCGCCGATCCTGCGCATGGTCGCGCGCAGCCGGTCGAAGTAGTCCTTGCTCGTCTCGGGCGACCAGACGAGGTCGAGCCGGCCGTCGCGCAGCCGTAGCACCCCGTCGGGCACGTCCAGCCCCATGCCGAGCAGCGGCAGCGAGCTTCCCGACAGCTCGCCCCGGCCGATCAGGTGGGCGAGCTCGGCCGACAGGTTCGTGTCGTGCGTCAGCAGGCCGCGCACCCGCTCCAGCACGAACCGCGCCGCCCGGCCGAGACCGGCCCGGATGTCGGCGCCCTCGACCAGGTAGTCGACGAACGCCGGGTAGCCGCCGTCTTCGATGTAGGAGTCGCCCAGCCGGATCGCACTCGTGATCACCGGCCCCCGGGCGGCGTTGATCGGCCGGGTCCTGCTGCGGTCGGTGGCCCGCAGCAGGAACGCCAGCACGTCGCCGTTGCCGGAAAAGCGCGTCCCGAGCGTACGGCTCAGGCCGGGGAACGCGGTGCGGTCGCGCAGCAGAAGCTGGGACGTGCCGAACGTTCCGGCGGCGAGGACGAGGCGGTCGCAGCTGATGGTGTGCGGGCCGGTCCACCGCGGCCGCAGGCGGTCCCCGGCGTCCGGCGAGGCGGGCGGCATGTGCACGATGTAGGCCACGTCGTAGCCGCCGTTCACCCGCGGCCGGATGCCGCGCACCTCGTGCAGCGTCCGCAGGTCGGCCCCGTGATGACGGGCCGCCGCGAGATAGGTGTGGTCCAGGCTGTTCTTCGCGCCGTCGTTGCAGCCGATGTCGCATTCCCCGCACAGACGGCAGGTGCGGCGGGGCACCCCGTGGACGCTGCCGTACTCGGGATCGGCGATCGGCAACCCCGGGCCCGGCTCGGCGCCGGGAGAGGGGGCGAAGCTGACGGCCAGCGGCGGAAGCCGCCAGTCGAGCCCCAGCTCGGCCGCCGCGTCCCGCATCGCCCGCGTCTTCAGCGTGTCGGCGTAGACGGGATGGGCCAGCGGGTACGGCGAGACGCCGATCATGCGTTCCACCGCGTCGTAGTGGGGGTCGAGCTCGGTCCGGGTCACCGGCCACGACTCGTAGCCGCCGCCCGGCAGCGGCTGCTCGTGGACGAACCACTCCTCGTCCTTGCGCAGCAGCACGTTGGCGTACACGAGAGACCCGCCGCCGAGCCCGCTGCCGACGACGGAGTCGCAGTCGCGGAAGCTCCACACGTCGAACATCCCGTACAGGCCGGCGTCGGGGTCCCAGAAGGCGCGGCCGAACTGGGCGGGTCCGCGCGGGAACGAGCCGGGCGGGTACGGCCGGCCTCGCTCGAGCACCACTACAGACAGCCCGGCCTCGGCCAGGCGGTAGGCCGTCACCGCTCCGCCGAATCCGGAGCCGACCACGACAGCGTCGACGTGTTCCATCTATGTCCGTTGCTTTCAGTTTCGCCGCGACGTCAGCCGCTTCAGGAAGTCCGCTTGAGGAAGTCGAGGATGTGCGGGAACACGTCCAGGTGGGCGTTCCCGCCGATCAGGGGATCGATGTGGCCGTAACCGGGGATGACCCGCAACTCGTGCCGCCCGGGATTGATCCGTGACAGCAGCCGGTGGCACACCACGTTGGAGTCGGTGAACACATCGTTTCGGTCGCCGGTCAGATAGAGGACCGGCGTGTCGATCTCGGCGGCGCGGGCCAGGTAGTGGCGCGGCAGCGCCGCGTGCCGCGGGTCGCCCGGGTCGAACCGCACCACCCGCCCCGCGGCGACCATCTTCCGCATGTGCCGGTAGTAGTGCAGCGCGCTGGCGCCGTTGAGGTCGGCGAGGCGCTCGTGGACATGGGTCTGCGGCCGCAGGTTGCGGTGCCGGTACATTGCGGGCCTGCCGCTGCCCCACATGAAGCTCTGCATGTGGCAGGCCGGCTCGCCGCATTCGGGATGGGCAAGGGAGACGGCCCTGGCCAGCAGCCACCGGCCGGTCAGCGGGGGTGCGTCCCGGAACCGGGGATCCAGGTACGGCAGGCCCATGCCGTACCGCAGCAGTGCCGGCCCGAGCATGAGCTTGAGCCGCGCCCAGGGGTGCACCCGGGGCGTCAGGCCCACGCTGTTGGCGACCACGCTCGCGATCCCGTCGATCACGCCGCCGAACAGGCTCATGTGGAACGCCACCGACCCCAGGCAGTGCGCGATGACATGAACCCGCCGCGCCCCCGTGCGGCGGCGGAGTTCACGCAGTGCCGCCGGGAAGTCGAAGCAGGCGACGTCGTCCAGCGTGTCCCGGCGGCGGGTCTCCACGTTGTACGGGAACCGGTTGCTCATCCGCAGATCCAGCGCCCACACGTCGCCGTACCCGTTGCGGTGCAGGAACCGGACCAGGTTCACATGCTCCGGCATGATGAACATGTCGCTTGACGAGGTCAGGCCGTGGACGAGCAGCACGACGTCGTCGTGACCGTCTCGTCCGTCCTGCCCGCCCCGGCGGAACCGGGTCAGGGTGAGCCCCAGTTCGTCCTCCGTGGCGAACGGATGCACCGAAACCTCGGCGTCGTCCACTCCCGCCAGCGTGAACCGCGGGATGCGGTGCTCCATCCTCACCTCCTCATACCCCTGCCTTCAGGGCACGGGGGCAACCATCCCAGTCTCGCCCGTGCGACGGCATCGTGGAAAACCCGTAACCAGTGCCGTAACTAGCGCGCGCGGCCTTCGCCGGGTGCGTTCAGCGCGGTGGCCACGCCGACCCGCGACGAGACCTCGAGCTTGGCGAAGATCCGCGACAGGTGCGTCTCGACCGTGCGCACGCTGAGAAACAGCCGCTGGGCGACCTGCTGGTTGGTCAGGCCCTGTGCCACCAGCCTGGCGACTTCCAGCTCCCGGGGGGACAGCCCGAGCACGGCGGAGGGCGCGGCGGTGGGCACCCGGACGCCGAGCCTGCGCAGCGCACGGTGCGCCCGCGCCGTCAGGCTCCGCGCACCGCACGACTCCAGGATCTCGGCGGCGGTCCTGAGGCAGTCGCGCGCCCGGCTCCGCTGCGCGGCCTCCTGGTAGGCGAGGCCGGCCGCGAGCATGGCGCGCCCGGCGTCGAGCCGCCGCTCACATCCCGTCAGCAGGCCGGCCGCCTCCTCGGCGGCGGCGGCCGAGTCGGCCGGCTGGGCGCGGCGCAGGCCGTGGGCGCGGGCGAGCGGGACGAGCCCGGCGAAAGCCGGCAGCCGGGGGTCGTCGAGCCGCGCCGTACGCTCCGCCCAGGCCGACGCCTGAACGTCCTCGCCGCGGAGCGCCGCCGCCCACGCCAGCGACTCACAGGCCTGCAGCAGCGTCCCACGGTCGAGCTTCGGCGACTCGAACCGGTCGCAGGCGTCCAGCACGGCCTCGGCCCCCTCCTCCGGCCGTCCCGCGTTGATCAGCGCCTGGCCTCGGGCGAAGCGGGCGGTGGCCTCCCATACCTCGCCGCCGCCCACGCCGCGCCGTACGGCCTCGTCGCCGGCGAGCACCGCGGTCTCGTCGCCACCGCTCCACGTGGCCGCCAGGCAGAGCTGGGTGAGCGCGAAGACGAGTTGCTGGCCCGAGTCGAGCAGCCGCGCACCCTCGACGGACTCCTCGGCGGTGGCCGTGGCCTCGTCCAGCCGGCCGAGCGCCACCAGTGTCTTGGCCCGGCCCGCCAGCAGGTTCGTCAGGATGTAGCTCTGCCCGGTCGACCGGGCGACGGCCGCGGCCCGGTCGAAGTGGCGCAGGGCGTCGCCGTACCGGCCGAGGTAGCTCTCCGCCCAGCACAGCCACGCGACGGCGTCCAGCCACTCGGACAGGTGCTCGTCGGGGGCCGCCGCGAGCAGCCGGTCGGCGGTCTCCGCGCTGCGCAGCGCGTCTTCGGCCCGTCCGGCGGCGAAGGCCGGCATCGGCCGCAGCGCGGCGACGGCGACGGCGAGACCCGGCTCCCAGTCGTCGGCCGAGTCCGGCATCAGATCCAGCACAGCCTGCGCGGCGCGGAAGTCGACCCGCATCATGCTCTCGGCGACCAGCCGCATCCGCAGCGGCACCGCCTCGGCCGCCCGCGGGTTCGGCATGCGGCTGAGCTCGTCGAGCAGCAGCGCACGGGCCTCGTGCGGACGGTCGAGCTGGCGCTCCATCAGCGCGCACACCCGGGCCGCGCGTCCCCTGCGCCGGTAGTCGTTCTCCGGGAGCAGCCGCAGCAGCTCGCGGGCGGTGTCGCGGCCCTCGGCGAGCCTGCCGCTGACGCCCTGGGCCCAGCTCAGCTCCAGCAGCAGCGCCAGGCGGTCCTCGCGTGAGTCCTGGTCGTCCGGCATGAGCCGTAGCGCCGCCCGCAGCCAGTGCGCCGAGGTCGCCGGCGCGTGCGCGATGACCGTCCGGGCCGCCTCGACCAGCACGCCGACCGATCGCCTGTCGCCGAACGAACCCGACTGCTCCACGTGGTGGGCTCGCGCGGTGGCGGGGGCACCCAGACCGGCGAGGTACGCGGCGATCCGCGCATGGGCGCCCAGGCGCCATCCGGGGGCGGCCGACTCGTAGGCGGCCTGCCGTACGAGCGGGTGGCGGAAACGGAACCTGCCGGAGCCGGCAGCACGGGTGATGTCCCGCTCCACCAGCGTGTCCAGCGCGGTCAGCGCGGCGGGCAGCGGCATCTCGGCGGCGATGGCCGCGATCGCCGGTTCGAACTCGTCGGCGGCCACCGCGGCGGCCTGGGCCAGGAGCAGCGCGGCCGGGGGCAGGCCGCCCAGTTCGATCCGGAGCGCGGCCAGCGCGGTGGGCGGCAGCGTGGTCACGTCGGCGCCGCCCATCCGGGCCAGGGCCTCCAGGTAGAACGGGTTGCCGCCGCTCGCCTCGTACAGCGCCCGGCCGCGGCCTCGGGCCACCGACCGGCCGAGGAACTCCGCGGCCTCCGCGGGGCCGAGCGGGCCTACCGTGATCTCGTGGCCGCGCGGCCCGGCTCCGTGGACGAGCGTGGTCAGGCGCGGCGTGGCCTGGGCCGGGCGGTACGCGGCCGCGATCAGGACCGGTGCGTCCACCGGGTGCCTGACGATGTGGTCGAGGAACTCCATCGAGCCGTCGTCGGCCCAGTGCAGGTCGTCGAGGATCAGCACGAGTCCCGAGGGCCCGGCCAGTGTGCCGATCAGATGGCGCAGCGCGCGGTAGACCCGGTAGCGGCCCAGGCCGCTGCGGTCATCGTCATCGAGCTCCCCTTCGGGTGGGTCGGGGACCGGACCGGTGGCGGCCAGCGCCGGGAAGACCCGCGCCAGCGGGACGGTGTGCGCGGCCCGCAGGGTCTCGGCGATCTCCCGGCGCCGCGTGTCCAGGTGGTCGTCGAGCGCGTCCACGAGCGCGCTGAACGGCATCACCTGCTCGAACTCGGCGGCCCGCCCCCACAGCTGGACGAAACCGCGTTCGGTGGACAGCGACGCCAGTTCGCCCAGCAGGCGTGTCTTGCCCGCGCCCGGCTCACCGGCCAGCGCGACGAGCTGGAATCCCTCCCGGAGGCTCGCGTCGAGTGCGCCGTGCAGCGTGTCGAGCGCGTCCCGCCGGCCGACCAGCCGCGGTTGAGCGCCCGTCACGACCGGCCGGGCCGTACGTTCGTCCATTCCTACCCCAAGTGACGGGATCCGTTCGATCCCGGTCAGCCGTGTCGACAGGCCCCAGTAAACGCACTTTACAGATCTCTGGCCCTGAAAGGGGTCACGGGCCGTAATTAACGCTGTTTGGCAAGCATTCGAAAAGCAACCGGTCAGTTCGCCCGATTCTTGGATGAGGGGTGCGTACTACCGGGTACGGGGAGCGTCGTTCACACATCGTCACCGCGGAGGTGTCAGGTGCTGGACCGGATCGCCGCCCCCAATGGTTTGCGCAGTGGGTTGCGCAGTGGGTCGCGCAGTGGGTCGCGCACGCCGTACGGGCCTCCCGGGTCGGTGGAACGGCTGGCCGCGGCCCTCCCAGGACGTCTGCGCGACGCACTGCCCACCGAGATCCGTTCCGGCAGTCCCTGGCCGGTGCGGGTCGACGTCCTTCTCGACGACGGGATCACTGAGGACGATGTCGAGTCCTGGGTGCCCGCGGTGTCCATGTTGCATTCGGGCGGTGACGCGCTCGAGTTGGCGGTTCGGGGCGGACGCGTGGTGGGGGTGCGCGGCCAGGCCGCCGACCGGGTCAACCACGGCCGGCTCGACCCCCAGGAGTGGCCGGGCCGGCAGGGCCGGCAGGGCCGGCGGCACGCAGGGCAGGACGGGGGAGGGCGCCTGACCAGGCCACTGGTCAGGGAGCACGGCCGGCTGGTCGAGACGACCTGGGACGTCGCCATGGACCGCGTGGCCGCCCGGTCCCGGGAGTTGCTGGCCAGACCCGGAGGGTGGGGCCGCGTCGGATTTCACACGGGTGGCCGGCTGTTCCTCGAGGAGTACTACACCCTCGCCGTCATCGGCAGGGCCGGGATCGGCACGCCGCACATGGACTGCGATACCCGCCTGAGCACGGCCGCGGCGTCCGCGGCCCTCATGGAGAGCTTCGGCACCGACGGGCCGCCCGGCTCGTACGGCGACCTCGACCACTGCGACGCGATCGCGATGTGGGGATGCGACCCAAGTTGTGTGCAGCCCGTGTTGTGGGAGCGCGTGCTCGACCGCCGCCTCGGCCCCGGCCCCCCGGCGTTGATCGTCGTCGGACCGGAGGGCACACCGGCCGCGCGGGAGGCCGACGTCCACCTGGCCGTACGGCGCGGCACCAACGTGGCCCTGATGAACGCCCTACTGCACGAGCTGATCGCCAACGGCTGGTACGACGAGGCTTATGTGGCGAACCACACGGCGGGCTTCGACGAGCTGTGCCGGGCCGTGGACGCCTACCCGGCCAAGCGGGCCGCCGAGATCTGCGGCGTACCGGTGACGCTGGTCGAGCAGGCCGCCGAGATCCTCGGGGCGGCGGAACGGCTCGTGTCCGTCGTGGCGGGCGGCTTTCACCTCGCCTGGCAGGCCACGGCGGCCACCTGCCAGGTCAACAACGTCCACCTGCTGCGCGGCATGCTGGGCCGCCCGGGGGCCGGTGTGCTGCATGCGGGCGGGCCGCCCTCGGCGCGTGGCGCGCTGGAGACGGGTGCGGCCGGCGGCCTGCCGGGGCTGCGCAACTGGGCGAACCCCCGTCATGCGCGCGAACTCGCTGCCCTGTGGAACGTCGACCTCCCCCGCTGGGGGCCGGCCACGCACGCCATGCGGATCTTCCGGTACGCGGAGGAGGGCTCGATCGGGCTGCTGTGGATCTCGGGGGCCGATCCCGTGCGCTCGCTGCCCGGCGCCGGCCCGATCCTGCGGCGAAAGGACCTGTTCGTGGTCGTACAGGACCTGTTTCTGACCGAGACGGCGCGGCTCGCCGACGTGGTGCTCCCGGCCGCCGGCTGGGGCGAGAAGCTCGGCACCGTCACCGGCGCCGACCGCACGGTGCACATCTGCGGCAAGGCCGTGGAACCGCCCGGTGAGGCCCGGCCGGACCTGGACGTCTTTCTCGACTACGCGCGCCGGATGGACTTCCGCGACCGGGACGGCGCGCCGCTCATCGGCTGGCACGATCCGCGGTCGGCCTTCGAGGCGTGGCAGGCGTGCTCGAGGGGCCGCCCGTGTGACTACACCGGCATCACCTACGAACGGCTGCGCCGCGGCGGGATCCAATGGCCCTGCACGCCGTCCTCCTCACACGGCACCGAGCGCCTCTACGCCGGGGGACGATTCAACACCGACCCCGACGCCTGCCAGACGTACGGCCATGACCTGGTGACCGGGGCCGAGTACGGCGAGGAGCCGTACCGGAGGGCACAGTCGGGCGAGGAGCCGTACCGGAGGGCACAGTCGGGCGAGGAGCCGTACCGAAGAGCACAGCCCGGCGGCGAGCGCGGCTCGGGGTCGTACCGGGCGCCCGGGCGGCAGGCCCGGGCCTTCCTGCGGGCCGCGGAGTACGAGCATCCGCAGCACGCCGCCACCATGCCCCTGGACGGAGCCGCGCCGTCCCCGGACGGGCATCTGGACGGCCGGGTGAACGGCGGCACTCACCTGAATGTCCTGAACGGGGGCGCGGACGGCGCCGTGGACGGGGCGCCGGTCGTCACGGGATGGGATGCGGTCGCCAGGCAGCCGCTGCTCGCTCCGGCGCCGCCGGTCGCACCCGTGGCGGTCGACGTCGGCGGCGTCTACTCCGCCGCGTCCCCTCTCGATCCCCTCATCCAGTCCGGGGTGGCGGCTACGACGGGGGGCGGTCCGGTGTCCGAACGGCTGGAGGAGGTCTGACTCGACCTGCATGACCATCAGGGCCTGACGAGATCCGGGAGGTGACGGCCGGCGGCTGAAGCTCAGACAGGTCAACCTACCCGGAGGGAGACGGCCGGTGAGCATGCATCTCGCCCATTACCTCGGTTTGCTTCACCGGTCTCAGCACGAGTTGGCGGACGCCCTGCGCGCCGTACGGCGCGCTCATCCCGACGAGCCCGACCTGACCGGCGTGTGCGAGCGTCTGGCCGTGCAGTGCGGGAACAACGCCCGCCGGCTGGAGCCGTTCGTCCGGAGGTATTCGGCACATCTGTCCGAGGAGCCCGAGCGGATGCATTCCGCGCTGTTCTCCGGGGCCCGGCGGGGCAGTCTCGGCCTGCTGCGGGACCTGCACGACCTCTATCTGCTGGCCACCCAGTGCGAGATCTCGTGGACGCTGATCGCGCAGGCCGCCGAGGGAGTCGGGGACGAGGAACTGCTCGACGTGGTCCGCCACTGCGGTGCCGAGACGGCCGCACACCTGCTGTGGCTACGCACCCTGATGCGCCAGATCGCTCCCCAGACCCTCATCGTCGCCCCCTGAGCCCTCTCGAAAGGTCGGACATCCCATTAGGCGGGGGAGACGAGGGAATCGAAGACCGCCCGCATTGTCGGCTCGTAGGCGTTCCACGACTTCTCCTGCACCTGCCAGTCCAGGATGCATATGGCCGACTCCAGCGTGACGACCCGGACCACCCTCCGATATCTCCCCTTCACCTCAGGGCTCTCCGGGTCGGGGCTGGCCGCGACGGCCGTGTACTCCAGCTCCGCTGCCTGCCCCTTGGGCACCCGCGTCCTGCCGAACCGGACCCGGCGGTATCCGTTCCCGGGTTCCGCCTGCTGAATGGCCTCCAGTTTGGCCAGAATTCCCTGCGGCTCGCCCACGTCGCCCACCTCGTGCGGATCGGACCGGGAGGCGACCTGAACCGTGAGGACGGCACTCTTCTTCTGGTTCCACCACCGGTACTCGTCGTCGCCGGATTCGGAGAGCCACGCCTTGGGCGCCCGCAGCGACCAGCCGCCCGTCATCGGGAACTGGAGCAGCGTCAGCACCTTGCGCTGCGGGGCCGGCTTGGTCGCCGACGCAGTCGGCTGCGTCCGTCCCTTCGGGATCTCTTCCTCCTGCATCAGCGCCCATGTGCCGCCGATCGCGCCCAGGAGGAGGACCAGGGCCGTACCGATCAGCACTGACATGCCGCCGCCCCCGAGTGTCCTCCGCCGTGCCGGCGGAGCCCATGTCTGAGGAGGCGGAGTCTGAGGAGGCGGAGTCTGAGGAGGCGGAGTCTGAGGATGCGACGAGTACGGGTGGTGTCGTGGGGTCGGCGGATGCCGCGGGAGGGGTGGGTGCTGCGGGAGCGGGGTGGCGGGGGACCGGTACTCGACGCCGGCGGCGGCCGATGCCGTCCGTTCCGCCTGGAACGGCCGTACGGCCTGGCCCGGGTCGCTCGCCTCCGCCATGGCCAGCAGCCGGTCCGCCTCCGCGGCGCCGATGCGGCGGGCGGGGTCCTTGACCAGCAGGCCGCCGACGGCGGGACGGAGCGCGGGCGGCACGGGTGAGAGATCGGCCTCCTCCCGGCTGATGAGTGCCGCGAGCACCGCCATCCCGCCGCTGTCCCGGTGGAAGGGCGATCTCCCGGTCACCATCGCGTACAGCGACGCGCCGAGCGACCAGAGGTCGGAGGCCGGATCCGCCTGGGCGCCGCTCACCCGCTCGGGCGCGATGAAACTCGGGGATCCGGTGACCATGCCGGTTCTGGTGAGCGACGGATCACCTTCGGCGGTGGCGAT